>DGFH01000351.1 GCA_002391565.1 Anaerolineales bacterium UBA3905 | reverse complement strand
CTGGCCGAGACGATGCGCAAACATGGCCTGACGCGCCGGCTGGCGCTCTACGCCATCGTCCTCAGTCGCGGCTACTTTCATCGCCTGGTTTTCATTCTATTGGCGCTGACCGCACTCCTGAGCATGTGGGTGCTCAACACGGCCACCGCCGCCATGTTGATCCCGGTCGCTATCAGCATCGCCCAGCAGATTCATGATCAAAGCAATGCCCGGCGCATGTTGGCAGTGCTCGTGTTGGCCATTGGTTACGGATCGAGCATCGGCGGCATTGGCACCCCCATGGGCAGCGGCGAAAATGCCATCGCCAACGGCCAATTGAGCCAGGTGATGGACTTTAGCTTCTTTGCATGGATCAGTTACGGCTTTCCTGTTGTCATCGCCCTGATCCCCATTACATGGGCGATGCTTTTGTTCGTCTTCCGTGTGCCCAATCTACGCATGGATCTGACGCCTGCCCTGCGCGAGCTGGTGCGGCGGCGCGGCTTCAATAGCGCCGAACGCGAGATCATCGGCGTTTTGCTCATCTCCATCGCACTGTGGGTGATGGGCGCCTCGCTGGAACGCTGGTTTGCCTTGCCGACGACGTTGCTGAGCAGCGCCATGGTGGCGATTCTCGCCGTGGCGCTGCTTTCCGTTGAGGAGTTGATCGACTGGGACGACCTCAAAGGCGTTAACTGGGGCATCATCTTCGTGATTGGCGCCGGGCTCTCGCTGGGCGACGCCCTCGACAAAAGCGGCGCCAGCGCCTGGCTGGTCAGTCTGGTGGAGCCGGCCTTGAGTGGCCTGCCATATCTGGCGATCCTGGCGCTGCTGGTGGCTTCTACATTTGTCTTGACGCAGTTCATGAACAGCGTAACCTACGGCGCCATTCTCTCACCGATCCTGGTGACGCTGGCCGTCACCACCCAGATCGTGCCTACACGTCTGGTGCTGCCGTTTGTTTTCACGCTGGCGCTCTGTTACATGTTGCCCAATTCTTCGGCGCGCATGACACTCGTCGCCGTTTCGGGCGCAGTGGACACCAATGCACTACTGCGTAGTGGTTTGTTCGTTGGTTTACCTTCAGCGCTCTTTGTGTTTCTTTTCTTTGCCGTTCTGAGCATAGTTGGACTTATCTAACGACTTGGGAAAGGGAGGAGCAATATGCGCATATGGCTGATTGGGGCCGATCAAGCTGGCGCCGAAGCATTACGACAATTCCAGAAGAACGCCGCCATCGAGGTGTTTGTCACCGATATGATCGACCGCCCCAGAGCAGTCACCGATCGCGTAATTGACAAACTGGATGCGCTCGAAAATGTGACGCCCATGAATGTCAACGCGCTGGCGCGCCGGATTCGACCGGACTTGATCCTGATTGACAGCAGCGCCGCCAAACGCAACCTGACGCGCTTGAGCGGTGGTATGGTCTATGCCGAAGCGCTTCAAAACGAGATTGCCGCCACGGCTGACTATCCATGCATCATCATATGAACGAAGACCAAGATCACAGCAGCCGCGTCCCCAACAACCTGACTCTGTACCGACTCCAGGGCTTTGTCGGCGCGCGCACACATTTGCTCAAGCTGCACGACTGGCTCACCGGTGGTGACGACCTGCCCGCTATCGCTATCAGTGGCGAACAAGGCGCCGGCAAGAGCACGCTCGCCGTCGCCGCCGCCTGGAATCATTACTACGACTTCGCCGACGGCATCATCCAGGTCAGCCCAGCGGGCGCCAGCCCTTTTCGCCTCTACGATGTCGTGCGCACGCTGGACACCGTGCTGGGGACGGCGCTCACCCGCACCAGCGACGACCGGTGGGGCATCAGCATTCTGGAGCAGCTCTACAAACGGCGGCGTCTGTTGATCCTGGACAAGCTGGCCGGCGCCACCCCGCGCGAGATCGCCACACTGGTGGAGATCATCGGCCACCTGCACGAAAACGAAGGCCAATCGCGCATCATCCTGATCGACCGCAAATTCAACGCCAACATCGCCAACCTGGTGCAGCAACAGCACATCCACCTCGATGGCATCGGTCTGGGCGATCTCCACGCCTTTGTTGCCGCCCGCGCGCCACAGCGGGTGTTGGCGGCGGCCCAACAACATGCCGTCGCCATCCACACCCTGGTGCATGGCAGCCCCATGTGCATGCGCCTCATCTTTGGGCTGCTGGAAGAATTCACCTTTCCCGAACTGGCGGCCGTCTTCGAAGGCGCACGCGGGGAGGATGGCAGCGTGCCGGCCAGCAGCATTTGCGCCTTTGCCCTAGAGACATACGCCCTGCAGAACCCCGCCGCTGGCGTTTTTCTCAATCGCCTGGTGCGCGCCGTAGGCGGCGTCTACGAACACGCCCTGCACCAACTCTTTTGGGCCGATCTGGGATCAACCGCCGAGTACGAGGAGACCGTAGCCGCGCTGGCCGAACGCGCGCTGATCGAACGCGACCCCTTTCGCCGCCGCGTCGTCATCCACCCCATCGTACGTCGCTATTTGGAAGAGAACGCCGCCATGCTGGGCGAAGAGTGGGATCGCCGCCACGCTGCCTTTTATGTGACGCAGGCCGCCCAGTACCAAAACCTGCCCTTGCAGCGCTGGCGTGAGGTGGATGTCGACTGGGGCAACATCTTCGCTGGCGCCGACTGGTGCAGCAAACGCATCACGCGCATCTTCCAACGCGACCCCGACGCGCTGTTAAACGCAGGCGAAGAGGCTATCGCCACTGCACTCTCGCCTGCAGAGCTTGCCGCCGTCTATGCCGATTTGCGGCTGGCGACCGACTACGCGCTGGCGCTGGCGCACTATGCCTTCTGGCGTCATCCGCCCGGCATCCTGCGCTGGTTGAGCGTCGGCGCCCTTGCTGCGCTGGCAACGCAGAACATGCGCGATTACGCCTGGTTCCTCACCAACATCGGACAGCAATACTTCTTTTTAGGGCGCGTCGAAGAAGGAGTGGCATGGCTCAAACGCGCTGCGCCGATCTTTGATGAACGCGATCTCTTGGCCGACCTGGCCTACGTCTACACTGACCTGGGCACCTCGCATCGCATCCTCGACGAACCGCGCCAGGCGCTGGAATACTTTATGGCGGCATTCACCTGCGTCGCCCAAATCGGCGACCAGCATGGGCTGGCAACTGCTTACATGAACCTGGGCAGCGCTTATTTCAGCCTCAATCAGCCCGAACGCGCCCTGGCCGAACATCGTGCCGCGCTGCGCATCGCCCTGCGCGGCGACGACAAACATCTGCTTGCCAGCATCTACAACAATGTCGGCCTGGCGTTGGAAAGCCTGGAACGCTATGACGAAGCCATCGAAGCCTACGAATATGCGCTGACCATGTTTAGCAAGAACGACGACCTGACCGGCGTCAGCGCCTGCTACAACAACCTGGGGTCAGTCTGCTTTGCGCGCGGCGATTTCGCCCAGGCGCGCACCTGGTACACCCTGGATATGACATTGCTGCGCAAGCGCGGCGCCTGGACCGATCTGGCCGCCACCCTGCACAATCTGGGTCATGTCGCCCTGGAACAGGATGCGCTCGACCAGGCAATGACCTACTTCGCCGAAAGCCGCGACCTCTATGCCGCATTCGATCTCAACGACTATGTGCAGGAAGAAGAAGAGATGTTGCGCTACACCCAAACCCTGCGCGCAAACAAAACGCAAACAAAGCGTTAGCACTTTTCATGCACATCTAGCGTCCCTCCTACTTGCATTTGCAAGCTGATTTCAGTATCATGGAACCGGTTAGCACTCATAACAGGGGAGTGCTAACCGGCTCTATTTTATTGACAATTGACAAGACTCTTTCATGTCAAGGAGACTCACTATGAATCTGAAACCATTGGGCGATCGCATCGTTGTTGAGCCAATCGAGCAGGAAGAACAGACTGCGCTGGGCATCTTCTTGCCGGAGACGGCTAAGGAGAAACCGCAACAGGGCAAGGTGATTGCTGCAGGGCCTGGTGCGCGCAAGGAGAATGGCGACCGCATCGTGATGGATGTCAAGGTAGGCGACAAAGTGCTTTACGCCCGCTACGCTGGCACGAATGTCAAACTGGATGGCAAAGAATATCTGATCCTCAAGGAAAGCGATGTCCTGGCGGTAGTCGAGTAGTTGGCAATGCTTCGTGCTCCCGTTGCAGTAGATGCTGAAGCAGGCGCCGAAGCCACAATACATTAGAGTCAGTCAAGCAAAACGAGGCTTAGAGGAGATTCACCATTATGGCCAAGCAAATTATCTACGAAGACGAGGCGCGCCGTGCGCTCAAGGCGGGCGTCGATGCGCTGGCAAACGCCGTCAAGACCACATTGGGGCCAAAGGGCCGCAATGTTGCCCTGGACAAGAAATGGGGCAGCCCGACCGTCACCCATGACGGCGTGACCGTTGCCAAGGAAGTCGAGCTGAAGGACCCCTTCGAGAACATGGGCGCCCAGCTCCTGAAAGAAGCCGCTACCAAGACCAATGACGTGGCGGGCGACGGCACCACCACCGCCACCGTACTGGCGCAGGCGATCGTCAATGAAGGTCTGAAGAATGTCACCGCTGGCGCCAACCCGATGATGCTCAAGCGCGGCATTGAGGCTGGCCGCGACGAGATCGTCAAGGCGCTCAAGGAGATGGCGACCCCGGTGGCTGGCAAGGAAGAGATCGCCCAGGTGGCGAGCATCTCCGCCGCTGACCAGACCATCGGCTCCCTGATCGCAGAAGTGATGGACAAGGTGGGGAAGGACGGCGTCATCACCGTCGAGGAGAGCAAGGGTCTGGAATTCGAGACCGAGTACGTCGAGGGTATGCAGCTCGATCGCGGCTACCTTAGCCCCTACTTTGTCACCAATGCCGAGCGCATGGAAGCGGCGATCGACGATCCCTACATTCTGATCACCGATAAGAAAATCAGCAGCGCACAGGACATCGTTCCGGCGCTGGAGAAACTTGTCCAGATCGGCAAGCGCGAAATCGTGATCATTGCCGAAGACGTGGACGGCGAAGCGCTGGCGACGCTGGTGCTCAACAAGCTGCGCGGCATGGTCAACGCGCTGGCGATCAAGGCGCCGGGCTTTGGCGACCGCCGCAAGGCCATGTTGCAGGACATCGCCATCCTGACCGGCGGCCAGGTCATCACCGAAGAACTGGGCCGCAAGCTGGAGAGCGTCAAGCTCGAAGACTTGGGACGCTGCGACAAGATCGTCAGCACCAAGGACGAAACCACGATCGTGGGCGGCGCCGGCTCTGCGCAGGCGATCAAGGGCCGCATTGAACAGATTCGCGCCGAGATCGAAGCCAGCACCAGCGATTACGACCGTGAGAAGCTGCAGGAACGCCTGGCCAAACTGGCCGGTGGTGTGGCAATCATCCGCGTGGGCGCCGCCACTGAGACCGAGCTGAAGGAAAAGAAGCACCGCGTCGAGGACGCCCTGAGCGCCACGCGTGCGGCCGTCGAAGAAGGCATCGTCCCTGGCGGTGGTGTGGCGCTGATCAACGCTATCCCGGCGCTGGACAAAGTGAGCCTGGATGGCGACGCCGCCACTGGTCTGCGCATTCTGCGCCGCGCCCTGGAAGAGCCGATGCGCATGATCGCCAGCAACGCTGGTCTGGATGGCGCCGTGGTGATCGAGAAGGTGCGCATGCTGCACAACGACGGCAAACTGACCACCGGTTACGATGTCATCAGCAACGATTACGTCGACATGCTGAAGGCTGGCATCATCGACCCAGTCAAAGTCACGCGCAGCGCGGTTGAAAATGCAGCCTCCATTGCCGCTATGATTCTGACCACCTCCGCTCTGGTCTGCGACATTCCGGAAGAGAAGCCGGCGGTGCCAGCAGGCGGTGCAGGCGGCATGGGCATGGACATGTAATGCCCTTGGCTGGTTAAATTTCTGTCTGCCTGATCGGGCGGCGCATTGCGCCGCCCGATCTTTTTTCGCCACCACCGCTGCTGCGAATTGCAGCCGACGATATGGCTCTGCTATTCTCACAGAATGAATACTCACGAACCCATGTTACGCGCGCAGTTTGTCACCGCGCCGGCCGGACCGATCAGCGCACGACGTCAGGCGACGCCGCTCTGGTGGGCTGGCGGCGCATTGCTGGCAGGAGGCGCCGCCGCCGCTGCCATCCTGACCTATGCGTTCCAGGTCGAACCGTTGGATATTCGTCTCGAACGCCTGACGGTGCGGCTGCCAGGCGCCGCAGGTCGGTTGCCACCCGCCGGACTGCGCATTCTCCAGCTGAGTGATTCACACTTTCACGGCGGAAAACGCACTCGCCGCGAGCAAGCCAAGATCGCACGTGTGCGCGCCCTGACGGCGGGCATGGAATACGATCTGCTCATCCACACGGGCGACTTCATTCACTTCGACGGTGGGTTGGAGAATGTCCTGGACTTGCTCGATGCTGTGCCACGCCCACGCCTGGGCGCGTTTGGCGTCTTTGGCAACCACGACTACACCCATTACGCCATGGAAGAAGCGCTGCCGCGCATGTGGCGCACCTTTTGCGCACAAGAAAGGCAGTACGATCAACAGCGATCGTGGCCTGTGCGTCTCGGTGCAGCAGCGACGCGTTGGCTACGCTATGTGCATTACGTGCGCAACACCCCCCTCGATGGCCGACGCACCGGCAGCAACGACGCCGGACGTCTGAATCAGGCGCTGGAACAGTGGGGCATGACGATCCTGCACAATCGGGCCACGCATCTCTATCGCCCGGAGATCGGGCTAGACCTCTATCTGGCGGGGGTCGATGATGTGATCGAGGGCAGACCGCGCCTCGGCGACTCGATCCGCGATATCCCGGCGGGGGCGCCGCTGATTCTATTGAGTCACAATCCAGACATCATCGTCAGCCCGCAGTTACCGCGCGTCGATCTGGTGTTGTCAGGACATACGCACGGTGGACAGATCAAGGTGCCGCTATGGGGGCCGGCGCACACACAGGTGGAACATGTGCCGCGCCAACATGTGTCCGGCTTCTTTCAACAGGGGCGCACGCAGGTCTACATCACGCGCGGGCTAGGCGAGGGCATCCCACTTCGCTTCCGCGCCGGACCACAGATCACGTTGATCGAGGTGGTGGCATAACCGGCGGCCATCATTTGGCGCAGTGGAGACTCAGCTATCAACCTTCCCGGAAGCTCAAGGCTTCCGGGAAGGTCGCTTGATCCACCTAACACTCACTGTACCCGCACACGGCGCATTTGCGGCAACCTTCCACATTCAAAAAACTCGCCTCGCCGCACTCCGGACAAATATCGCCGATCGGCTTGGCAGCGATGGGCAACGCCAGTTGTTCCGCTGGCAGCGCCTCCTCCACGGTGGCGGGCAGTTCGCTGAGATGTTCGGCCAGCACCTGCGCGATGCCATCGGGCAGCGAACGCACGCGATTGGCGCCAAAGCCCAATGGCCGTCCACCGCCGATGCCCGCCATCTCGTCCATCACCCAGCGCAATCGCTCCGTCGGCGGCAGCGCGCCTGGCATGCGCAGAATCAGGCTGATCAGCCGGCCCATCGCTTCGCTGACCGCCGTCACCTCGGTGCCCGCCTTGCCGACGTTCATGAAGACCTCGAAGGGTTCATTGCGTTCGTCGCTGTTGACGGTGACGTAGGCGGTGCCAAGCGGCGTGTCCTTGCGATAGGTGGCGCCGCGCAGCTTGGCTGGGCGCGGCCGCTTCACCATGGAATGCTTGAAGTCGATGACGGCGTGTCCCTCGTCGCTTTTGACATGACCGTTGGCGTACACGCCGTTCGTCTGCGTCGTTTCCGCCTGTGCGCCTGGTTCTTCCTTCTTCTGCCTGGTCGCCTTCGTCTCCAGCACTACCTGCTCGCGGCTGCCGGTGACGTAGACGGTCAAGCCCTTGCAGCCCGTCTCCCACGCCAGCATATACGCTTTGGCGACATCCTCTTCAGTGGCGCCTTCCGGGAAGTTACAGGTGTTGTGGTTGCCCAGACCATTGGCGATGAACGCATGTCCCTCCGGCACGCTGATGTCGAAGACCTCGGTGAAGCCGCTTTCGACGCCCTGCACCTGGACGTAGACCTTCTGCTCGGTATCGTGCGCAAAGAAGGCGTCTGCAACAGGATGGCGCTCGCCCTGCTGGTGCAGATAGTCGTAGAGCCGACGGGCGTCATTGCGCTCGAAGCGATGCGCTTGCAGCAGATTGACGCGCGCACGCTGATAGGCACGCGCCTCATCTGTGGTCGCCTGCTGATAGGCGGAAGCCAGACTGACCGTCGCCGTTTCTTGCATCTCGCGCAGGCTCTGCGTGATGAAGGTCGGCAACATGCGGCTGTAGTTGCGATAGCGCTGCACGCGCCCGAGGTTGCGCTGCGCCATTCGTTCACTTTTCCAGACTTCGACAAACCCGATCACGTCCGCCAGCCGCTCTAGCTCGCCGCCCTGCACCGTGAGCGACCACGCCCGTTCCGTTGTGCGCCGCACGGTGGCGACGACGCCGGCGTTGAGCAGCAACACCTGCAACTGGCGGATCAACTGCTGGCTTGCCACGGTGATGCCGAACAGCTTGCCATCCTGTGTCATGTAGCCATCCAACATCAACCCACGCAGGAATGCGCTCACTTCCTGGCGCCCTGCGCGCAGAATGCACGACGGGATGATCTTGTGCTCGGCGCCGGCTTGCAGCGCCAGATCGACGAGCAGCCAGTGTCGCAGTGCGCGCGAGTTGAGCTGCAGATAGTGCACATCGTTGCGCGCATCGCGCGTGATGTGCCCCTCTAGTCCCCACAGTTCCTGCGACATGCGCGCCAGCTCCGCCAACAGTGCGGCATCGTTGTTGCTGATGATGACGCCATTGGCGGTGATGGCGCCGTCGGCGGTCAGGCAGCCCAGGAAAAACGCCAGGCTTTCCGACATCTGCGTCGGGAAGTGTACAGCGCGACTGTTCGTGCGCAGCTCACCGCTGAACGCTGGCAACGTCGCGCCGGGCTTGCCAAAGCGTTCTTGCCCGGCATAGAGCACCACCGTGTCGCCGATGCGCAGCGCATCGAGCGGTTTGAAGACGACTTCGCCCGATGGCTCCAGCACATGAATGCGGTGATTCGGGGTGCCTTCGATCTCGAAACCGTATTCGAGCGTCACCGCACGCGTCTCGCGCATACCGCCGTAATAGAATTGATCGGTGCGGCGCAGGTCGCCTTGCGGGGCGACGATGGCGGTTTCCAACGTTGCAAACTGATCGGGCAGGCGCATCTCCGCCATCTGGGCGATTGGCGTCAACCCATCGGCGGTCAGCACCAGTGTGTCGCCGCGCACACATTTCGAGATGCTGTTGTCCGTAAACGCCTGAATTGCCGCCTGCATCAGCACATGTTCTTCAGCCGTGATGTCGCTGCTCACGACGAAGGTATGGCGGATGTGCTCCGGCAGTTCCTCGATGGTCTGGCAGGAGCCATAGGTGGCGGCGTGCTGTTTGATGCGCGTCTTGGTCGCTTCGTCCAGGTTGGTGGCGTTGAGCGCCTGCTCGAAAAGCGGGCTGGTGTAGACCAGCTCAACATCACGGTCGCCGTCCTTGAAGTGGCGGATGTAGCCGAGTGCAAAGACCGGTTCGCAGCCATAGCCTTCGCAGCCGACGACAGTTGCAATCGTGCCGGTGGGCGCTACAGTCGTCTGCGCGGCGTTGCGGATGCCGTGCTGCTCAATGCCGTGCACGATCTTGCGCCAGTCGAGTGCCGGACGCTGCCAGTTGCGGGTGTAGGGGCGCATCGGCTGCGGCGGCTGCCAGGCCATGCCGCCCGGTCGCTGCGGGTCGTAGATGCTGCCCGCAAACGCCAGGAATGCACCGCGTTCCGCGGAGAGTTCAATGCTGCGCTGCATCGAGTGATAGCGCACGAACTCCATGATCTGCGCGGCAAACTCCTGACCCTCTTCACTGCCATAGCGGATGCCGAGCTTGTACATCATGTCGCCCAGCCCCATGATGCCGAGACCAATGCGCCGGGCGCGGTAGGCGGCTTCCGCCACTTCCGGCACCGCCGGCACATAGGCGTTGGCGCTCACCACATTATCGAGGAAGCTCGTGCTCTCGCGGATCGTGCGTTCGAGCAGCGCCCAGTCGACGACCGGGGCGCCGTTGGCGTCGGTGGTCACGTGGTTGGCAAGATTGATGGAGCCTAAGCAGCAGTTTTCGTAAGGTCCGAGCCACTGTTCACCACAGGGATTGGTGGCCTCCAGATCATACAAATGCGGCACCGGGTTCGAGCGGTTGGCGGCGTCGATGAAGAGCGCGCCCGGCTCGCCGTTGTGATGTGCATACTTGACGATCTTGGCGAAGAGGTCGCGGGCGCGCACCGTTTTCCAGACCTTGCCATCGCGCGGGTTGCGCAGCTCGAAATCGGTGTCGTCGCGCACGGCGCG
>DGFH01000269.1 GCA_002391565.1 Anaerolineales bacterium UBA3905 | reverse complement strand
GAGACAGGCTCGATATCACCCATTGCGCGGGTGTCGCTACTGATTGCTAGGCAGAGTTTTCATATTTTCAGTATTACGTGTTGCGTGCTACGTGTCGGAATCCCTCACGCAACACGTAATACGCAACACTGCGCTCATAAAATGTCAACCTAGCAATCAGTAACGCCAGCAACGTTGCCCGCAGCAGCGCCGCTCCCTGCATCTCGGCGTCGCTGATATGAGAAAGGTCGCACAGCCAGTAACGAAAGTCCGGCGTGTACGGTTGCAGCGCCGGCGGCAGGTCGACGAACAGATCGTGCAGGCGGTCGCCCTGCTTCCACGTCACCGCGCCGTGATAGACCACGATCGGCACGATGGGCACAAGCATACCATACTGGCGTCGCAGCATCTCCCACGCCTGCACCATGTAACGCAGCAGTTGGAAAGCCACCTCTGGGAACGGATAGCTCTTGTGCTCGATCAGGGTGTAGACATAGGCGTCGCGGCGGTCGCGCAGTTGCACACGATAGAGCAAATCCGACAGATGTTCGCGCAGTTCGGGATCGACGAACGAATCGCGCATTAGTTCCGGAGGTGCATCTGGGTCAAACAGCGCCACGATCTCGGCCGGCAGGTATTATCCTCACGCCGACAAAAACAGACAGGATCGCAAGGTTGCCAATCGAAGATCAACCGGCGAGCCTGCCCCGATACCAGACCAGCGCCTCCGCCTCGAGCTGTTTGATCAGCCCATCCTTGCCATCCATGTACGCCACGATGTCGGTCGGATGCTGCTGCGCCAGCTTGATTTTGAGCGCAGCGTAGGCGTCGCGTGCGGCAGGATGGGTGCGCAGATAGTCGCGAAAGGCAAGGTGGCGCTCAACTTCGGGGTGGTTGGCGGCGTAGATGTGGCAGTGCACCAGGCGGGCGTGCGCAGGCCCTTTCACAAAATAGCGACGACCGGGCAGGCCGAACTCGCCCCGGGGGATGTAGCCAGCCTCCGCCATTGCCGTTATTCGCCCGCTCACTGCGCGCACATCGTGCACCAGCGGCATCATGTCGATGATCGGCTTGGCCGCCAGCCCGGGCACCGACGTGCTGCCGACATGCTCCACGCGTATCACGGCGTCGCCCAATGCAGCCTGTACAGCGGCAGCCTCTGCGGCAAAACGCGTCGGCCACTGCGGATCGTAGGGCGTCACTTCGACCACGCGCAGCATCTGCGGCCCCAGCTCCTTGACCATGTGGGCAAAGGTCGGCGCTGTGTAGCCAGGGTGGCTATCTTCCAGGATGTCTGTATACCCAAGCTGTGTGAAAAAGGCCAGGTTGCCAGGCAGCGCCAGGCGCACGCCAACGCGCACATAAGCGCAATTTTCTGCCAACGCCTGCTCTTCAACATAGGTCATCAGCGCCCGCCCAACGCCGGCGCGCCGGTAGGCCGGCAAGACCGCCAGCCGATGTGCATACATCTCGACGCCGGAGCGCACGCAAAAGACGCAGCCGGCGGCGGCGCCGTCAACCGTCGCCAGCGCAGAGCGTTCGCCGCGCGCAAAAAGCGCCTGCAGCGAGGCGATGCTCTCGGCATGGGCGCCGGAGGGCGGATCGAGCCGGTCGCGCATTTCCTCGAACGCAGTGTGGATCAACTGCAGCAACACCGGCGCATCCGCTGCGCCTGCTGTTCGGATTGCGATCATCCCTTTTCCTTTTCCTCAGGTGTGGCGCGATCAACCGCCGGAAAGTGGCGAGGTCGTATGGAGATTGCCTCGCCGCAGCTCAAAGACGCAAGGGCAACACATACGCCAGCCCACTGCCACACGCCATAAAGCCTGCATGTGCGTAGGCATGACTGGCTTCGGCATTGGCCGCCGTCAAGAAAACCTGGTCGATGCCCTGGGCAAACGCCGCCTGTGTAACGGCATAGGTCAAAGCGGCGGCAAACCCACGCCGTCGATACGCCGCCGCCGTTGCCACACCCGCCAGCTCTGCGATGCCCTGATACGGCGCGGTCAGGGTGGCTACACTGACAGGCGCACCGTTGAACCGCGCCAGGAACAATTGCAACGCCGCAAAGCGCGTCAGGAACTGCTGCGCCTCCGCCGCCGATATGCGCGGTGCGTCGGGGTCGCCAAATGCGCGCGCCTGGATTGTCATCACATCCTGCACCACGTCGATGGGCGTAGCGGCGGTCAGCGCCTCGACGGTGAAACCGGCGGGCCAGGGGGGCGGCGTCACCGTGTCGGGCGTGCAGACCATCAAGAGCGAGCGCATCTCGCATTGATAGCCTTGCTGTTCCAACACTGCCGCCAGGTCCGGCGCATAGGCTTCCAGATACTCGAAGCGTGGGCGGCGTTGTCGCAAGTGAAACTCTTCCGCTACAGTGCGCAGAGATGCTTCTACGCCGACGCCCACCGGCATGTCAGGCACGGCGTAGTTGGCAAAGGTCGCGTCATTGTCCGGATTAAAAAAACAGGTGAATGGCGGTGCGGCGACAGCCTCATGGCTCAGCCGCACTGCGGCGCGCAACTGCGCCTGAATGCGTTCGATGTCAATCATGGTTTTATCTCCACATCATCCCAACACGGCCCGTCCAGCGGCAGCTCCACAATCGACAGTGCGTTGACGCCCGTCGGCTCCAGGCTGACGCGATAGCGGCGCCACGGCAAATAGAAGTAGGTGTAGCCGCGCAGACAGACCTGGCTGCGAATAGCGGTCAGATCAGGCGTCGTCTCGCCCAGACATCT
>DGFH01000230.1:14863-29641 GCA_002391565.1 Anaerolineales bacterium UBA3905 | reverse complement strand
GGCAGCGGCGTGTTGGTCGGCGTCGGCGGGACAGGGGTGTTGGTTGGCGCTTCGGTGACGGCAGCGACAACGACGGTCGCCGCTTCGGTCGCCAAGGCTTCTTCGCCGGGCGTTTCGGTGACGACTTCCGTCGTTGGGCGCTGTGGAGGCATCAATACACTGTCGATGACGTGAACAATGCCGTTGCTGGCCTCGATATTGGCTTGCACCAGCGGGACGCCGTTCACGCGCACCTGGTCGCCCATGGTGGTAAAGACCAACAGGTTGCCCTGCGCTGCTTCTGCGATCCCTGCCGCTGCCAGTTCCTCGGCGGTGAGACGACTAAGCACCACATGATAGAGCAATACATTCTGCAGCGCCGCCGGGTCGGCCAGCAAGGCGTCGAGTGCGCCAGGCGGCAGCTTGGCAAAGGCATCATCAGTCGGCGCAAAGATCGTGAATGGGCCGGCGGCGGCCAGGTCATCGGCAAGACCGGCGACTTCGGCGGCTTTGAGCAGCGTTGAGAAGCCGCGCAGAGTGCCTGCGAGATCGGCGATTGTGGCGCCGGTGGGTGATGGCGCCGGGATGGCAGTGGCGGCGATGTTGGCGCCTGCTGCCTTTTCATCAACGGCGGGAGGCAACAGCACCTGATCGATAACATGGATCACGCCGTTGCTGGCGAGCAGGTCACCGGTTAGCACATGTGCGCCATTGACGGTAAGCCCGCCGTTGACGGCAAAGGTGAGAGGCTTGCCTTCGAGGGTGGCAGCGTTCATGCCATTCACAATATCGGCGGACTGCACGGCGCCAGCAATGATATGGTATTTGAGAACATCGGCCAGTGTTTGCGGGTCGGCGAGTAAGGCGTCAAGTTTATCAGCCGGTAATGCTGCAAAAGCCTCTTCGCTCGGCGCAAACAGGGTGAATGGGCCTTCACTCGCCAGGGTGTCCGCCAGCCCTGCAACCTCGATTGCTTTCATCAGCGTGGGGAACTGACCGGAGGCGGCTGCCGTCTCGACAAGATTGGTTGGTTCGGCGGCGGCTTCCTCTTCTGGTGCTGCAGTGGCAGTGGCTTCTTCGGCAGGCGGCGCCAATACCGCATCGATGATGTGAACCACACCGTTGGCAACTGTCAGATCGGCGGTGGTGACGGTGGCGTCATTGACTTTGATGGCGCCATTTGCACTGGAAACGACCACCGGCGCACCCTGCATCGTGGGCAGCTCACCCTCCGTCAGATCAGCAGAAGCGATCGCCTGCCCATCGATAACGTGATAGAGCAGCACCTGCGCCAGTTGTGATGGATCTGCCAGCAGCCCCGCCAGCGTATCCGCCGGTAATGCCGCGAACGCAGCATTGGTCGGGGCGAAAATGGTGAACGGGCCTTTGCCGGCCAGTGCATCGGTCAAATTTGCCGTCGTCAGCGCCGTCGCCAGCGTCGAGAACTCCGGATCACCCATGATCAGACCGCGTGCGGTTGTTTCGACGCCCGTCACCTTGAACGGGTGCATCACAATGCGATCATTCACAGTCACAGGTGCATCGGGGCCGTTGGGAAACTCGTAGACCCCTGACTCACCCAGGTCACTGTGCAACATGGCAAAGAGTGTATCGGTGCGCCCTACAGGGCTGACGGTCACCTTGATATTGGCGCTAATGCCGCCAGGAATTGGGGTTTGCCCAAGCACGGCGCCGGGTTTGCCGCCGTCGTCAGCGTGAATGACCACCCAGCCCGGCCCATTGCTGGTCAGGCGGGTAATGTTGACCTGGCCGTCGACGACGGGCTGATCAACGGTGAAGATATCTGGCGTGAACTGAGCAAGCACGGCTGGCGCGATGCCCAGAAGCGCCAGGAGAATCAGCACGAGCGTGAGCACATAAGTGCGTTTTGGCATAAAGCGGCTCCTGACTTGCGGTGCGGCTTGACTATTGAGTTATGCCTTCGCCGAAGATGGCGAACGGGCGCTGCTTTTTGAGGCGTTGCGGCGAGGTGGTGCAGCAACGCCGTCTGTATTCTAAATCACTTTTTTGCGCTGCGCAACGCCGTTGAAGGGCGCATCCCACAATTTTGGACGGGGCGGCGGCGTGCGCAGCACCGTCCAAAATTGATGCTGCACCAGCTGGCGCTTCATCGGTGCGGTGCACGCTGCCGAGAAGGGCGATGACCTTCAGATAGACGGATCGTGAGCGCCGACCGGCGCCGTCACTGCTGCAGACGCCACTGCCACCGGGCTGGGCGCTGCTGTTTTACCGGCGCCGTACATCCTGGCGCCTGGTCGCAATAGTTTCTGATCGGTCAAGATATGCACGATCGTGTCGAGTGTTTTCTCGCCATGCGTGCGGCCGCGCGCATCGTTGGGGAGTTTTGTCTCCATGTCGAAGTAATTGCCCTTGCCATTGTGGGTATACGCGCCCAGGCAGATGATGTCGATGCGCCCATTCGCCATTGCCTGATTCCACGGCGAGTTGGGGAGGATCGGCCAGCGACCCGCATAGAGCACACTGCCTAACGCCTGCAGCGGATCGGCGACGCCGTAGAGATGCCACAGATGGGTGAGTTTTTCCAGGCCAGGGTCGTCCGAAAGCATACCGCCTAGTGAGATGACGTACAGCGGGCTGGGCAACGCCGCCAGATAGTTTGCCGCACCGATGGAAATCTGTCCACCACCGCTCCAGCCTAACAAGACGATCGGGCGCTTGTTTTCCGGGCGATACCCTTTTTCGCGTAGCACGCGATAAATCTCGTTGGCGATGCCTAGATTGTAAACCGGTCCATAGCGGCGGTCGGCGGAGACGAACATCTGGAGGGCGTTGCGCAAGTTGACCAGCAGTGAGAGGATGCTGTTGGGATTCTTGAAGCGCATCTTTTCAATCTGACGCCACAGGCCGGCGAGCTGGCGTTGCCCTGTCAGGCCGTTATTGGTGACGGAATATGGATAGACATCAGTGATGATTTTGGCTGTCGTCAGGCGTTCTTCCAACCCATGCAGAAAAGGATATTCCTCCTCTGGAAAGGAGTCGCCGGAGATCGCGCCAATGCCAGATAGGTAAATGACATAAAAATCCGACTCTGCTTCATCGCTGGCAGCGGCTTCCGCTTCGGTCAGTTCGGCAGGGCCTTTCTTTTCTCCCTCTCGCGACCATCCTGCCCACCAGTTGAGCGACTCCAGCGGCGCCAGCGCCGCCGTGACAAAGAGCAGCAAAAATAAACCAATGAAGAGATAGGTGATCACGGGCGGCTTCCTCGCAGCAGTTCGGGTGCATGTTCGGACTGGCTGAATTGCAACAGCAAATCTTGCGACGTCGCGTCAAGCGTCGTGCCAGCTACTCGCTGCCAGATGCGGTTGCGCAGCGCCAAGATCGGTTTCCCCACCAGATTGTTGAGCAGCATCATGACCAGCCACCCCAATCCTACAGTGACCAGCGCCCCCACCAGACCAACCTGAAAGCCGAACTCGATGACGCTCACCAGGATCAGAAAGCCCCAGACGTTGAGTACACGCCCGATGAATGGCCCCATCCAGGGAATGAGGATGAAGAAGCCGAAAATAAGCGGCGCCGTGCTCAGACCCACGATCCGCACGATTGCCCATGGCCCCGGATCGAACTCGAAGAGCAGGCGCCCGATCAGGGCAATCGTCACCCCCCAGACGAAATAGCTGATAACATACATGACGCCGTTGAGGATCAGGCTCAAGATGAAACGTCCACGCCGCACCCGGTTGACAAAGAGCACTACGCTTTGCCCAAGCAATACGGACGCCCCACCCAAAAAGACGACGCCCAACACCAACCAGCTCGCACGCGGGTTCGTAGCGACTACTTCATACAGACGCGGATCGAGCGCCAATGCATAGCGAATCACCTGGAAGAGATAATCAAAATAGGTGAGAATGCTTTGAACCAAATCGAGCACTGTGCTGGTCTCCTCCAATTTGGGATGAGTCGGGACAAGTGGCAACGAGCAGCTGCATCATAAACGGAACCCGACGTTCTGGCAATCCTTGTTTTTAAGAGGATGGTCAGAACGCCGGGTAAAATGTGACGACACTGGCTATTGTCGCCTGAGTTAGGGCGAGCGGTTATGCATACGCCTCCACCGGCAGACACGCGCAGACCAGATGGCGGTCACCGTAGACGTTGTCGATGCGGGAGACATAGGGCCAGAATTTGCGCTCGCGCACCCATGGCGCCGGGAATGCTCCCTGTTCGCGACTGTATGATCGACCCCACTCTCCGGCGATGACGGCTGCCGTGTGCGGCGCGTGCTTGAGCGGGTTGTCTTGTGCGTCGCTGCGCCCTTCTTTCACAGCCATGATCTCGGCGTGTATCTGGATCATGGCATCGCAGAAACGATCCAATTCCGCCAACGACTCGCTCTCGGTCGGTTCGATCATCAGCGTGCCCGCCACTGGGAAGGAGAGCGTCGGCGCATGGAAGCCAAAGTCCATCAATCGCTTTGCCACGTCTTCCGCCGTGATGTGCGTCGCGTGCTCCAGCGGGCGTAAGTCGATGATACATTCGTGCGCCACGCGGCCATGCTCGCCCTTGTAGAGCACTGGAAAATAAGGATCGAGTCGCATAGCAATGTAGTTGGCGTTGAGGATGGCAACTTTTGTGGCTTGTGTCAGACCTTCTGCACCCATCATTGCGATGTAGGCGTAGGGGATTGCCAGAATGTCGGCGCTGCCCCATGGCGCCGCCGCAACCGAACCGACCGATTGCGAGCCGCCAACCCCGGCCACCACCGCACTGCCGGGCAGAAACGGCGCCAAATGCGTCGCCACACAGATCGGCCCCACGCCAGGCCCGCCGCCGCCATGCGGGATCGTAAAGGTCTTGTGCAGGTTGAGGTGACAGACGTCGGCGCCAATGGCAGCCGGGCTGGTCAGGCCAACCTGCGCGTTCATGTTGGCGCCATCCATGTAGACCTGCCCCCCGCGCGCGTGGATAATCTCACAAATATCGTGGATCGCAGCCTCAAAGACGCCGTGCGTCGAGGGGTAGGTCACCATCAGCGCGGCCAGGCGGTCGGCGTACTGGTCAGCTTTGGCGCGCAGATCGGCCACGTCCACATTGCCGTTGTCATCGCACGCCACGACGACAACCTCCATGCCGGCCATCACGGCGCTGGCGGGGTTGGTGCCGTGCGCCGAAGAGGGAATCAGGCAGACGTTGCGATGCCCTTCGCCGCGCGCCCGGTGATAGCCGCGAATCACGAGCAAACCCGCATATTCACCCTGTGAGCCAGCATTGGGTTGCAGCGAGACGGCGGCAAAGCCGGTGATCTCTGCCAGCCAGGCTTCGAGCCGCCGGAATAACTCCTGGTAACCCAGCGATTGATCCGTCGGAGCAAAGGGGTGCAGATTGGCGAACTCCGGCCAGGTGACAGCCAGCATCTCGGTTGTGGCGTTGAGCTTCATCGTGCATGAGCCGAGCGGGATCATCGACTGCGCCAGCGAGAGATCGCGCGCCTCCAGCCGCTTAATGTAGCGCAGCATCTCATGCTCACTGTGATAGCTGTTGAAGACCGGGTGCGTCAGGAAGTCGCTGCTGCGTGCCAAGGGCGCCGGGAAATCCAGGGCGATCGACTGCGCAAACGCTGTCAGATCGGCGCTGTCGTCGTCGCCGAAGATCTCCAGCAATGTGCGCATTTCTTTGAGTGTGGTCGGCTCGTCGAGCGAGACGCCGACGCCGCCGTCGGCAAAGGTGCGCAGGTTGATATTGTTGGCGTGCGCCAACCGTGCGATCTGCGCCTGGCTGTGCGGCCCACCGCTGATCTTGAGCGTGTCGAAGACGGGGCCAGCGTTGGTTGTGTAGCCGAGGGCGTGCAGGCGGGCGCGCAGCAGCTCGGTCAGCAAGTGGATGCGTCGGGCAATGTCGCGCAGGCCGTCCGGCCCATGATAGACAGCGTACATGGAGGCCATCACCGCCAACAGCACCTGCGCTGTGCAGATGTTGCTGGTCGCCTTATCGCGGCGGATATGTTGTTCGCGCGTCTGTAAGGCGAGGCGCATCGCCGGGTTGCCCTCAGCATCAATGGAGACGCCAACGAGCCGACCTGGCATCAGGCGCTTCAACTCTTCCTTTGTCGCCATGAATGCTGCATGGGGACCGCCAAAGCCCAATGGCACGCCAAAGCGCTGGCTGTTGCCGACGGCGATGTCGGCGCCAAACTCGCCGGGTGGGGTGAGCAGCGTCAACGCCAACAGGTCGGTGGCGACTGTCACCAACGCGCCAGCGGCGTGGGCGCGTACGCAAAAGGCGCTGAAATCGTGGATCGTGCCTTCGGTGTCAGGATATTGCACGAGAGCGCCGAAGGTGTGGTTGCCAAAATCGTATGTGGCGTGGTCGCCCACCACCACAGTGTAGCCGAGCGGTTCGGCGCGCGTGCGCACTACATCAATCGTCTGCGGATGACACTTTTCGGAGACGAAGAAGGTGTTGCCGGTGTGTCCGCGCTTCTGGGCGCGCTTTGCCATCGTCATGGCCTCGGCGGCGGCGGTGCCCTCGTCGAGCAGCGAGGCATTGGCGATGTCCATTCCGGTCAGGTCCATCACCATCGTCTGGTAGTTGAGCATTGCCTCCAGCCGTCCCTGGGAGATTTCGGCCTGGTAAGGCGTGTATTGTGTATACCAGCCAGGATTTTCCAGGATGTTGCGCAGGATCACGCCGGGGGTGTGCGCGGCGTAATAGCCCATGCCGATGAAGGAGCGATGGAGGCGATTCCGGCTTGCCAGGCTGCGCAGCTCGGCGATGACCTCGGATTCGCTGCGCGGCGGGTCGAGGTGGAGCGGCTGCGGCAGGCGAATCTGTGGCGGCACTGTTTCGTCGATCAGCGCGTCCAGGCTGTCGACGCCCAACGTCTCGACCATGCGCTCGATGTCGAACGGGCTGGGGCCAAGATGCCGACGCGGGAAGGTGTCCAGGGGCTGGAGCAATTCGACCGGGTTGGTGTGTGGCATGACTCAATTCTCCTTTGTACTGAAATTTCACAACAAAAAACGGGCGCTCCAAAGAGCTGCCCGTTGCCTCTGTCCTCGACCTGAGAGATTGACCGGCGCAACGTTGCTGCCGGCTTGCCCCGTGGGTGGCAATAAGGGATTCACCAAATCACCTTATGCGCTTTCCAGAGTTGCCTGCGCATCGCGATCCATTTGCCTGAGAGTGTCACCGACGGGCAGTGGCTGGCCCGCACGGCTTGCACCTTCGGCGACCGGCAGGAAAGCCGGTGCTCTCTCGCGATGTGCTTGCGGCGTATGTAATTGGCCGACAATGTTTAGTATACCATAGGTGCGGTGTGACGCAACGGGCGCCCGGTGGGAATGGGTCTACTTCAAGTTTGGGGCAAATGTAAGGACTAACCACAATCAAGCCGCCACTCGGAACCGGGCTATGGATTGCCCCACACCACCGTCAGCGTGGGGCGCCCTTGAATGTTCCAGTCGCCTGTGTCTGAGGAGACAAAGAACTTTCCGCTGTGATAGGCGCTGTCCGCCTCGTACAGGATCAGCCGCACCGGGCTGCCGGCGGCATAGGCGTTGGCGACGGCGTAGCTCACGTCCCACGTCCAGGGAATGCCGGGCCAACCGGTCCAGTTGCTGCCCACCGGATCGACCCAGCGCCCGCCGATGTTCTCCCAGGCGCGCGGAGCATTGTTCCAGGTGATGGTGTTTTCCTGCCAATCTTCAGCCGCAGTCAGCACCTGAATCCAGGAGGGTTGCGCCTCGCCGGCCCCACCGGCGTTGCCAAACTGGTGCAGCGTCAGGGTCGCCGAGATGATCACTTTGCCTGCCGGAATGGCGGTGAGCGGGAAGGTTACATAGTAGCGGGCAAAACAAGGCCAGTCGGCTACGTCGGCTTGATTCTGGATGTTAAAGTCGCCAGCGTCGCCGTAGTTGCGATTCGCCCATTCATTCCAGATGTGATAGTCGTCACCCGGACATTGATTCTCGATGGCGCTGCCCACGTCGGCGTCGGGCACAGAAGGATCATTCTGGGTGGGGCGACGAATCTGCACCTGGCCCGCCGCTGCGACGCCGGGGCGCTGATAACCGGGCAGCCCGAAGCGGAGCAAGCCCCAGGTCGTGGGTTGATCGCGCTGCAATGTCTCCGGCCAGGTTTGGATTGGATTGGGGGTTGCGTTGGCGCCGTCGCGGTCATGCAGCTGCAAACCTAACCGCCACTCGCTGCCGGTGGCTGGGGGGGCGCTCAGCCCAAGCGATGAGAATGGTATGGTGAAGGTCATCGCCCAGCCACGATCACTGACGGCGTCGTTATTGAGCACCGCTCCGCGCCAGCCTGGCTTGGTCGTGAAGGCAAGGTTGGTTTGCTGCCAACCCTGTGCGTTGCCTTGATAGACGGCGCGATAGTTGGCGCTGGCGTCGCCGGAAAGCTGTGCTACGAAGCGATAGCTACTGCTGGTCAGGGCGTTGGCGCCGGAGTCGGTGTCGATCAGTAGCGTGAGTGCGTCCCAATCCGTCAAGGTTGCCGCAGTGGGAGAAGTGCTGTACCACAACCGGCGGTCGAAGATCGCAACATAAATCTCCAACCCACTCTGGTTGTAACCCACGCGCACATCGGCATGGTTGCTGGTTTCCGAGAGGCTGCCAAACCAGAAGATGCCCATTTGCTCGAAGGTAATCTCGTTGGCGAAGTAAGGCGCGTTGACACGGCGCAGCGTGCGGGTAGGCGGCGTCGCCGGTGGCGGCGTTGACGTGGGTGATGCTGGCGTCGCCGTGGGCGTCGCCGTCCCTGGACGCGGCGTGGGCATGGGCGTGCTGGTGGCAGTAGGGGGCGTCGTTGGCGTGGGCGTCGGCGTGGGCGGCTCCTGCCGTACGATGACTGGCAGAAACAGTGTGTTATCGCTGTTACTGTCATCCTGTCCAAAGACGCGTGGCTGAACCTGACTGCTGTAGCCAAAAACGGCGATGACTACCGTGATCAACAACATCCAGACGATGCGAAGGTTTTGTTTTGACATAAATCTATTTCTCCTTGACGCCCCTCAGAAAGTTGATGACTTGTCTGGAAGACGTTGCGCTCCATTGCCCGCTCTCGGCTGTCGAGATCGGAATGCGTCCTTCACCTTAACAAATCTTGCCTCTTTCCACCCTACGCAACCATGGCTATTGTCAGCTTGGCGTGGTACGAACGACATTCACTCCGACTACAAATGTTCGATTCGTCGCTTTTCTGGTAGGATTCCCCGACTACAATCCATTGTTGCAGGCTTCCATCCGGGCTGACAGCGCCGATTGCTGTAGCCACTATGCGCGCTGACGGTGGTTATGAAGATACTTTTTCTGACACAAGTGCTGCCCTATCCGCTCGACGCCGGGCCAAAAGTACGCGCTTACTACGTACTGCGCTATCTGGCGGCGCGCCACGACGTGACCTTGCTCTCCTTCGTGCGCGCCACCGACACACCCACTGCATTGGCGCATCTGCGCACTTTCTGCGCCGATGTCATCACCGTGCCGATGACGCGTAGCAAGATCAAGGATGCGGGCTTTCTTCTCCAGAGTCTGGCGCTCAATCGTCCTTTCATTATCGAACGCGACCGGGTGGCGGCCATGGAAGCTGAGATCGCCCGGCTGGCGCGCGCGACGCCGCCTTTCGACGCCGTGCACGCCGATCAATTGTGGATGGCGCCTTATGCCCTGCGCTTCCGGGCTGCTGCGTCAGGGCGTCGTCCGCTGGCTGTGATGGATCAGCACAACGCCGTATTCATGATTCCGCAACGGCTGGCAAGCGCTGAGCACAACCCGGTCAAGCGCGCATTGCTCGAATTGGAGGCGCGCAAGCTGGCGGCCTTTGAGGTGCGCACCTGTCGCGCCTTCGACCGCGTCACCTGGGTGACCCAGGAGGATTTCGCCGCCGTTCAGGCGCACTCTCCAGATGAAGCAATTCCCAACGCGGGCGTGCTACCCATCTGCGGCGACCCGGAAAGCACGCCGGTCATCGAACGCACGCCTGGCGCGCGGCGCGTCACGTTCCTGGGTGGGCTGCACTATCCGCCCAACGCTCAAGGCGTGCTCTGGTTTGCGCAACAGAGCTTCCCGCAGGTGTTGGCGGCCGTCCCCGACGCCGTGTTGACCGTGATCGGCAAACAGCCGCCGTCTGCATTGCATGAGTCAGGCATCCCGGTGCGCAACCTGGATGTGACCGGCTATGTGGATGACCCGACGCCGTATCTGGCAACGACCGGCGCATACATCGTGCCGTTGTTGGCTGGCGGCGGGATGCGCGTCAAGATCATCGACGGCTGGACGTGGGGCGTGCCCATTGTCAGCACACGCGTCGGCGCTGAGGGGGTTGAGGCTATACACGGCGAGAATATGCTCCTGGCCGATACGCCAGATGATTTTGCCCGCGCAGTGGTTGATTTGCTTTGTGAGCCGACGCAGAACGCTGCGATTGCTGCGGGTGGACGTCGCACGGTGTTGGATCGTTATAACTGGAAGACCGTTTACCGCACATGGGATACAATTTACGCATGAACATTTTGTTTGTCGCCCCGTATGCACCGAATCCGGTGCGCGTGCGTCCTTATGAATTTGTCCGCACCTTGTTGCGTCGCGGCCACACCGTGACGCTGGCGGCGCTGTGGACATCGGAAACAGAACGCGACGATCTGTCCCGGCTTGCCGCAATGGGCGCTCATGTGCTCAGCGCACCGATGCCGACCTGGCGTTCGCTGCGCAACAGCGTCATCACCCTGCCCGGACGGGCGCCGCTGCAAGCCTCCTACAGCTGGAATCCCGCGCTGATGGAGCAAATTCGGGCAGTTCTTCAGACGGGCGACATTGACGCCGTCCATGTTGAGCATTTACGCGGCAGCCGCTATGCGGTAGGGGTGCGCAGCTTTTTTGCCGCCAACCCGCCGCTGCGCCGTCCAATTGTGTGGGATAGCGTTGATTCGATCTCCTATCTCTTCGAACAGGCGGTGCAGTCAAGTCGCAGCCTCAAGGCGCGGCTGATGACCTGGATCGAACTGGAGCGCACGCGGCGCCATGAGGCCTGGCTGGTCGGCCAATTCGAGCGCACCCTGGTCACCTCAGCGTTGGACAAAGCCGCCTTTGTCGGGTTGCTGGATCGCTACGCCGGTGAGCAGTTGCATCCACTAGCCGCGCGCATCGAAGTAATTGGCAACGGCGTTGATCTGGAGCACTTTGCCTTTCGCGATCCGCGTCAACGCCCCGCCGACCGCATCGTCTTCAGTGGCAAGATGAGTTATCACGCCAACGTCACGGCGGCGCTGCATCTGGTTAACGACATCATGCCGCATGTATGGGCGCAGCGACCCAGCGTGCAAGTCTGGCTGGTGGGCAAAGATCCCGTCGCCGAGGTGCGACGGCTGGCGGAGGCGGCGCCTGCGTTGCCCAACAGCACAGAGCGTCGCGTCGTGGTGACGGGCGCCGTGCCCAGTATGCCGGCATATATCCAGCAAGCTACGATCGCCGTAGCGCCGCTGCTATACGGCGCCGGCATCCAAAACAAGGCGCTCGAGGCGCTGGCCTGTGGAACGCCCGTCGTTGCCACCACACAGGCGACCGGCGCCCTGCGCGTGCGCTCCGGCCAGGAACTGCTGGTGGCGGATGGTGCAGAGGCTTTTGCCGCCGCGGTGATCAAGCTGCTCAACGACAGCGAACTACGCGGGCGCCTGGGAGAGGCTGGCCGGCGTTACGTTGAAACGCACCACTCGTGGGACGCCGCCGTCCAGTTGCTTGAAGCTGCGTATTGTACAGCGCTGGAATAGACTTCTCACGCGTCAGACCTCATGTGGCGGATGCTTCCCAGGCAAAGATCGCCGTCACCAGTTCATCGGGAGTTTGGCGCAGCCGGGCGTACATTTCCGGTGCATGGTCGGGCGCCACGACGGCTGTCAACAGATCGTCGATCTGGAAACGTGCACGCATCATCAAGTCGAGGACAGCGCGCACATCACGCGGTTGCATATCGCGCGGCACCAGGATATTGGCTTCCTTAAGAAACGCCGCCTGGTAAGGAATGCTGATATCTTCCGGGTAGCTGCCCTGCACCACGATGCGGGCGCCTGTCAGCGGGCTATCATCCCACCCAAGTTCACGTGCGATCTCGATGGCTTGATGCAACACTGGCGCTGCGCCGGTGGCATCCACCACAATGTCGGCGCCGGCAGGCAGACGTTGTCGCACGGCGGCGCCGACTGCCCCGATGGGTGTGAAGGCTTCCACGCCGGCAGCTTGCGCCAGCGCCACACGCGCTGGCGAGAGATCAGCCGCCAACACGTGCGCACCTGCCGCGCTAAAGAGCCGCGCCGACATCTGCCCGATGGCGCCCAACCCCAACACCACCACTGTCTCATGAGGTAGTGGCCGCGCCAGTCGCAGGCCATGATAGGCAATTGCCGCCAGATGCAGCGCGGACGCGGCCAGCATGGAGACGCCTTCCGGCAAAGGATGGATGTTCACCACCGGCGTCACGGCGTAGGCGACGTGCCCGCCCCACATCAGGTTGACGCTGGCGCGTCGCGTGCCGGCGGCAAAGACCGGCGTCCCCAATGGCAGGTCGACGCCTTCGCCACGCGCCACAATGCGCCCACTCAGCGAATAGCCAGGAATGACGGGCCAGGGCGCTGCGTTGGGTTGCCTGCCCGCCAGACAGCGCAGCTCAGTGCCGGGGCTGATGGTGGAATAGCTCGTCTTGATGAGCACTTCCCCCAGTCCAGGCGGAGGAATCTCAACCGGCTCGATGACCACCTTCTGGACATCACGAAAAAGTATGGCCTGGGCTTGCATGGTTTTGCCTTTCTATGTCGAAGCTATGTGCAAAGTTTAAAGCCATCTTACCAGAATTTTTGGCAGTGTCAGGAAATCGCATGACAGGCAGGCGGTTTAATTTCGCTATTTTGTGCTTTCCGCATACGATCCAATGTAATGTCATGCATATCCGCACCGATGCCTTTCAATCCGACAGATGATCTGGCGCAGCAAATCGCACTCGTGTCGCAGCGCGCCCTGATGAGTGGTGCGTTGCAACCTATCGCCACCACTGTGCACCATGTGACGCAGGCAGACGTGCGTTTTGTAGTGCGCATGCTGACACGCGGGCATGGCGAAGCAGCGGCGGATGCACGGATGCAGCGCGCCACCAGCGGCGGAGGCGACGCCGTCAACCCATTTTTGCCCTATGAACCTGCGCTCTTTGTCGCCGATCTCTCGGAGACCCATCTCTGTCTGCTGAACAAGTTCCCGGTGGTTGCCCATCATCTTTTGATCGTGACGCGTGCATTTGCGCCGCAAGAAGCGCTGCTGACCGACGCCGACTTTGCCGCGCTGTTGACCTGCGCCCGCCAGATCGAGGGGTTGGCATTCTACAACTCTGGTAAGATCGCTGGCGCCAGTCAACGCCACAAGCACCTGCAACTGGCGCCCTTCCCACTCGACCCGGACGGCAACGCGGCGCCGATCACCGCCGCGCTCGGTGCGCCGGCCAACCCTGGCGCCCTTGTCACTGCGCCGCGACTCCCTTTTCGACATGTCCTGCTATGGTGGCCGGCGTTGCACACGGCTGATCCCGCTGCTGTCGCCGCCGCCTATCGCGCCATGTTGATCGCCGCTGGCGTCTGGGATGGCGACGACGCTTCGCCCCGTCCCTACAACTGGCTGGCAACGCGTGAATGGATGTTGGTGGCGCCGCGCACTGCGGAGATGGTCAGCGGAATGGCCGTAAACGGGTTAGGCTTTGCCGGCAGCTTACTGGTGCGCAATCCAGACCAGCTTGCCTGGCTGCAAACGTTCGGCCCACTCTGCGCGCTGCGGGCTGTGAGCGCACCCCGGCTGGCGGATGCAGACGCGCCGTTCTGTCAGGATGTGGCGCCATGACGCGCTTCTTGTCCGACGCCGCCGCCCCTGTGCGCCGTGGCTGGCCGCGCACCCGGCGCCCCCAGGGACAGCCAACGCGCGGCAAAACAGCCGCCAATCGCCTGCGCCGCGTCGATGTCTTCATGTTGCTGTACGACGCACCACTGCTGCGTTGTCAGAGCGGCGCCTTTGCCGACGCCTGGTTTGTTGATCTGGGCTACGGCGCCACGCCTGTGACCACGCTAGAGAGCGCCGCACGCTTTCGTCGCATCAACCCTGACCTGCCGGTGTTGGGCGTCGAAATTGACCCGGCGCGCGTGGCGGCGGCGCAGCCCTTCATCGATACATTGACAGACTTTCGGCTGGGTGGCTTCAACTTGCCGCTGCGTCGACGCAGCGATGGCGCACAAGAAACCGTGCGCGCCATCCGCGCTTTCAATGTGTTGCGTCAATATGACGAGGCGTCCGTGTCGCCGGCCTACGCTGAGCTGGCCCAACACGCCCTGGCAGGCGCACTGCTGGTGGAAGGCACATCGACGCCGGCGGGCGACCTGTGGGTGGCGAATGTCTTGCGCCGCGCCGCCCACGCTCCGCTGTGGCGTCAAGAAGCGCTTGTTTTCAGCTACGGGGGGCGTACACCCTTCGACCCCGGCGATTTCCAGGCCGTGCTTCCTAAGAACCTGATCCATCGTGTCCGACCCGGCGAACCAATCGCTGCTCTGCTGGAGGCGTGGAAAGCGGCGGCCCTGCGCACACGCCCGACGCGCATCTGGGGAGAGCGACATTGGTTTACCATGACAGCGCGCGCCTTGCGCACAGCGGGTTGGCCGGTCGATCCGCGTCGGCGCTGGCTGCGGCGGGGCTTGCTAGTGTTGCACCTCACCGAAAACAACCTATCGATTTCTAGGTTGCCACGTGATATTGCTCGCAATCTTCCCGGAAGCTCCAAAGC
>DGFH01000230.1:6186-14676 GCA_002391565.1 Anaerolineales bacterium UBA3905 | reverse complement strand
CAATCTTCCCGGAAGCTCCAAAGCTTCCGGGAAGATAAACGGTTAACCTAGCGGTCAGTAATTGCCAGCGCAGCGCACAAGTTACAGAAGGCTTGTTGACTTTTCAACAATATGATATAACTGAAGCAGCTAACGGAATGCTTACGCCTGCTTGAACAACACCCACACAACAACGCACATTCACTGCCGGCGGCGCAACCAAATCGTGAGGACAGCAAAGATGACTGGAGTCACAGAGAGCACCGACTTGCTGACCAATGTTGGTGTCATCCAACAGAAACGCGTCGTCGTAGTCGATGACGAACCGTCTAGCCGCGAGGCATTGTGCGCCCTGCTTACTGCCGAAGACCTGGATATTCAGTCGTTGGCAAGCGGTAAGGAACTACTACGTCGAATGCCAGAATTGGCTCCTGACGTGATTTTGCTCGACGTCATGATGCCGGAGATGGATGGATATGCCGTTTGTTACGAGCTCAAACAGTCGATCGCCTTTCAGCATATTCCGATTATCTTAATCACGGCGCTCGATGCTGTTCAGGATCGTGTGCGTGGGTTGGAAGTGGGAGCTGACGAATTCCTTACTAAACCGGTCTCGCGGCTGGAGCTCCAGGCGCGCGTACGCACGATGCTGCGCATCAAGACCCAGTACGACCAGCTCGAACGGATGTTGGAGTTGCGTCAGGCGCTTTCGTATATGATCGTCCACGACCTGCGCAATCCGTTGGCGGCGGTCATGCTCTATCTACAATTGCTCAAACGCAAGGGCAGTGTGTCGCCAGAGCATATGCGCTATCTCGATATGGCGACCAATGAAGCGCAGAAGATGAGCAGCTTCCTGGACGATATGCTCATGCTGGCCAAGATGGAGCGCGGCAAGCTCTCGCTGTCACGCAGCCCTCTCTATGTAGATCATCTGCTAGAGCAGGTGCGCAGCAAGCTGGCGCCCTATGCCGAAGCCCAGGGCGTCTCATTGGTGCTTAAGACCCAGGGTCAGTCCTACCCGGTGATTGCCGATGTAGCTCTCTTCCAGCGCGTGGTGGAAAATCTGGTGGCGAACGCGCTGAAGTTCTCGCCTCCCCAAACGACGGTGACCATTGTGGCCGAGTATCCGCGCACGGGGCTGAGTGACGAGACGGCGACGAATCTTCCGGCTGTCCGCTTGAGTGTGCTCGATCAGGGGCGCGGCATCCCGCCGGAAGACTTCGTGCGCATGTTCGACCAATACGAAGCCGTGCACATGAAGGAGCAGGGTAAGGCGGAACTGGGGTTGGAGCTAGCTTTCTGCCGCATGGTGGCCGAGGCGCACGGCGGGCGCATCTATGCTGGCAACAACCCCGATCGTGGCGCAGTCATTACGGTGGAGATGTAGGCGTCATACGTCAGGCGTCAACACGTCAGCCGTCAGCCATTGTTCGTTGGCGATAGCTGCTGCATGCCGTGATGAAACTTTCCCACAGGCGGCGATGCGCTTCTCCCAACTCGAAGATACGCTCAGGATGCCATTGCACACCGATCACCCAGGTGTGACGCATACTCTCGTACGCTTCGACCAGCCAGTGATCCGGGTCAGCCAATGCGGCCGCCCGAAAATCCGGCGCCAGCGACGCCTGATCCATCCCCTGATGATGAAACGTATTGACCTCGAACTGATCGGCGCCGACAATCTCATGCAGCCGACTGGTTTCCGCCACGCGCACGGCATGAAAGCGCGTGGCGCCATCCATCGGCGAGCGATGGCCGTCAAGGTGCTGAATCATGGCGCCGCCTGCCGCCACATTGAGCACCTGGCAGCCGCGACAGATGCCAAAGATCGGCAGGTTACGCGCCAGCGCCGCCTGAGCCAGCCCAATCTCCAGTTCATCGCGTTTGAGATCGATGCTCTCTTCTTCGGCGCCCGCCAGGGGTTGGTTGAAGTAGTGCGGCGCCACATCGCCCCCTCCCGACAAGATCAAGCCATCCAGCGCATCGAGCACAGCCTCGGGCAGGCGTCCCGATGACGACGGTGTGTAGCGCTGCCCATCTGGGAGAATTGCCACCAGATCCGGCGTCAGCACCACCGGCGTCGCCTGATAGCTGGCGACCATGGCCAGATAGTTGCGCGTATTTTGTTGCAACCATTCTGGACGGCCATGCCGCGACGTAATCCCAATCCACAGGGGGCGACCTGTCGAGATAACAGGCAACTGCAATGCCATACGCATCACCTCATTCTACATTGGACGCAATTCGGCGCTTACCAACACAATTGATATTGATTCACACCGGCGCTCCTGCGCAGCCGGAGTTATCTGCCAGTATCGCCGGTGGGACGCCAAACCGAAAAATCATCAAAAGCGCACGCGCACATCGTGGCTCGCGTGCGCATACGCTTCTGTGGCAAAATATACCTATCAGCCTGCCAGCTCTCACCTGAAGGAGTGCTCATGCCACCATCCATCCTCACCCATCTCTGGTTGGAAGCGCCATTGTCAGATGCTGTGTTGGCGCGCCTGCCGGCCGGCGTGCAGGTGATCCGCGCCGCCGACCAACCGCCGATCTATCGGAACGCCGCACCTGCACAGGCCATCATTGCCTCTTCACAGCTGCGTTATGATGCAACTGTGCTGGATGCCTGCCCGCAGCTGCGCCTGATCGCCCGCACCGGCATTGGCGTCGACAATATCGACCTGGATGCAGCTACGGCGCGCGGCGTCATTGTCACCAACACGCCGGACGGACCAACCGAATCGACAGCCGAGCACACGGTGGCGATGTTGCTGGCGCTGGCAAAGCGGCTCAAGCCGGGCAACGACAACCTGGCTGAGGGGAAGTGGGGGCCACGCACTGGCGTGATTGTGGGGGATGAAGTGCAGGGTAAGACGCTCGGTCTGATCGGCTGTGGGCGCATTGGGCGCCGCGTGGCAGAGATTTGCCGGCTTGCCTTCCAGATGCGCGTACTGGCCTATGACCCATACTTGCCTGCCGATCACGCCGCCGCACTGGGAGTGACGCTGGCTTCGCTCGATGAGGTCATCGCTCAGGCTGATTTTCTTTCCCTGCACGTTCCAGCCACGCCCGATACGGTCGGCATGATCAATGCCGCCCGTCTGGCGCAGATGAAGGCAGGCAGCTATTTGCTCAATCTGGCGCGGGGCGCGCTCGTGGACGAAGATGCATTGCTCGACGCACTCGCGCGCGGCCATCTTGCCGGCGCCGGCATCGATGTCTTTGCCGCCGAGCCGCCCGCTGTCGATCACCCATTGCGTCGCCATCCCGCCGTCATCGCCACGCCACACAGCGCCTCCGTCACGCGGGAGGGGCGGCGCCGCATGGAAGAGATGGCTATGGATCGCCTGCTGGCGTTCTTTGCGGGCACGCGCCCCGCCGACATTGTTAACCCGACAGCCTGGCCGACGCCATAGCTCATCACCACCCCAGAAGATGGCAGGGAGCGCTAACGTCCACATGCCCGGGCGCGTACAACACAAAATCTGGCGCATTGTGCGCATGGGGTTGCACCTGCTGGTGTGGCTCGGCGTCATGACGCCGACGCCTCTCGTTGCCCAGCAGCATGCAACATCTCGCCATGAGCCTGCATCGTCACCTCCAGCAGCCACGCTCTACCTGCCGCCGCATTACGTGCAGGCGCATATCATCCAACCCGGCGACTTTGCCTCGCCCTGGGATGCGGCCGACCAGCTGCCCCTGTGGCAACACAGCCTGCCAACGCCAGAGGTCGTAACGCTCCCTGTGAACGCGCTGGCGTCGCCTACCCTTGCCCACACCGCACCCGCACCCGCCACGCAATCCTTCGGCTGGAAGGTGCAGATGAGGGCGGCGTGGCCGTTCTCGACGCATCCAGCCTGTCGGTCGCTCTCGACGCTTACCGGTCTGCGTCACAACATGGAGGCGCGTCTGCGCCGTGCATGGCCTACAGCGGCGCCCTCACCATCACCGATCATCGGGGAATATCGTCGTCGCTGGGTGTGCGTTTTTCCCAGCCCTGCTCAGGCGACCAACTTCCTGGTGCAGTTTTCGCTGCGGCTCGACGCGCGCGCCTTTGCTGAAGCATTGTTCGTCGGCGCATCGACGGATGGGCGCACTTTCTGGGGGCGACGTTGGCGCACCCCGGCGCTGACCGATCCCTCTGCGGCGGAGCAGGTGCAACGCGTCTACTTTCCGCCTGTCGCCCCGCCCAGCGCCGGTCGTGTGGCCCTCCTGTGGGAATTGCGTCAGCCGACCCAGGTCAGGCAGCCTACAGGCATTCACCTGGCCAATATCACCGTGGAGGCATTCGTCCCACCGCCCGCCGGTTGTGAGCAACTTGATCCGACGCTGGCGTTGCCGGGGGCGCCGGGCAACGGCCAGGTGAGCAAGGGGCTGAACCTGCCGCCCTATCCCGATCTCACACCGACAGGACTGGCGGGACATGTGGCGCGGCTGCGCGCGCTCGGTGTACAGTGGGTGCGTGTGGAGATGCAGGGGCGGGCTGGCAGTGAGCCGGACGGGCTGGCCGTGCCTGGGCGCGGCGGCTTGCTCGGCTATGTCGATCTCAAACACTACGATGCGTTGTTCGACCTGCTTTGTCATCGCAAGTCCCCCATCGCCGTGTTGGGATTGCTAGACAACATGCTCATGCCCGCCGATGGCTGGCGCAGCCGCCAGGACGCTGCGGCCTATCGCCAGGGTTTCACCACACTTGCCGCCTGGCTGGCGCACTACTACGCCGACCGCGTGAGCGCCTGGGAGGTGTGGAACGAGCCGGATCATGTCAACAGCTACCTGCCGCCGGGAGAATTTGCCGCCCTACTGGCCGAGACCGGCGCCGCTATCCGGCGCAGCGCCCCTACTGCACGCATTGTCAGCGGCGGGCTGAGTAGCGTTGGGCCGGCGGCTGTCACCCATTTGCGGCAGACATTAGCTGCGCTTGCCAGGTCTGTTCCGCCCGGTGAGGCCTTCGATGTAATGGGCGTGCACCTCTACCCCAATGCAGAATATTGCACCGGGGCTCAGCCTGTCCGCGACCCGACTTTCCTCTATGGCGATACGCCGACCGTGCTGGTGCGGCTCATGCAGGCGTTGGCGGCCGCCGGTTATGCCAACCGCCCGTTGTGGGTGACAGAAATTGGCTGGAATCGCGCGGGCGACAGCAACAATCCGGCCACGCAGCGCTGCGCCTGCGTGGCTGCCACGCTGGTGACCGGCATCGAACAGGCAGCTTATTTGCCGCAAGCCTTCGACATCCTCCTGCGAGAAAGCGCCTGGCCCTCGACTGCGCCGGGTGTGACCAAAGTCTTCTGGTACCAGTACGCCGACGTTGGGTTGCGCGCCGCCGCCGCCGGTTGTGGCGACGTGGCCGGCGTCGTCGATTGGTGGTATGGCCTCTACAGTGGCGTCGACGGCGGCGCTGGCATTCGCGAGCCGCAGCCGAACCCTGCAGCCTGCACCTTCCGCGCCTGGCCCGATGCGGCGGCGGTGGCGGCGTGTCTGGGGCAGAGCAAGTCGACCGGCGAGTGACATCAAGAGAGCGCCCCAGCCGTACAGACGGGGCGCTCTCTTCGGTGCGTTTTTTCTAGCGACTGTCAGCGTTCGGCGCAGTGGTTGCGCTTCACCACGCGTATGCTTTAGGCGCTTCGCCGCCGGGGCCGGGGAAGATTGCATCCAGCTTTGCCAGCACCTCGGCGTCGAGCGTGATCTCGGTGGCGCGGACGGCGCTCTCTAGCTGCTCGATGGTGCGCGGGCCGATGATCGGCGCCGTGACGGCCGGGTTGTGCAACAGCCACGCCAGCGCCACTTCGCCCGGTTCGTGGCCGATGTCGCGACAGAGCGCTTCATAGGCTTCCAGTTGTGGGCGCTTTTTCTCCACCTGTTTGGCAAAATCTTCGCTCATGCGCCGCCCGGCTTTGGCTTTCTCCAATGCGCCGCCCAGCAGCCCTCCGCCCAGCGGACTCCACGGGATCAGCCCCAGCCCGTAGTGACGACAGGCCGGGATCACCTCCAGCTCGATCATGCGGTTGTCCAGGTGATAGATGCTCTGCTCGCTGACAAGACCTGTCATGCCGCGCTTGTCGGCTTCCTGGCAGGCCGTGGCGATGTCCCAGCCGGCGAAGTTGCTAGAGCCGACATAAACCACCTTGCCCTGGTTGACCAGCGCACCAAACGCCTGCCACGTCTCATCCCACGGACACTCGCGATCGATGTGATGCATCTGATAAAGATCGATCCAGTCGGTCTGCATGCGTTTGAGGCTGCCTTCGCAGTGCTTGCGGATCTTGTACGCCGACAGGCTGCGCCCGTCACTGTTCGGTTCTGGCCGCGCCCCCTTGCGCGTGACAGGATTGTAGACCTTCGTGGCCAGCACAACCGCCTCGCGGCGTCCGCCGCCCTGCGCAAACCAGCGCCCGATGATCTCCTCCGTCGTGCCATGCTGGACGGCCCAGCCGTAAACATCGGCAGTGTCGAAGAAGTTGATCCCCAGCTCCAGCGCCCGATCCATGATGCGGAAGCTCTCCTCTTCCGACGTGACCCAGCCGAAGTTCATGGTGCCAAGACAGAGATTGCTGACGAGGGCGCCATGTTTACCCAGCCGTACATGTTTGATTGCCATAACGTTGCTCCTGATTGTTTTGAAGAGAAAGAGTTAAATCCACAGCATAATCGTATCTGATTTGGGGAACTTTGTCACTTTTTCAGATTTTCTTTTTGAAATGCTTTGGCGAATGCGCCTAGAAGCTTTTGGTGTTCAATTCTCTGTGTGCATGTGCTGCGGCTGCGACCATGGGGTTTGCGTCAATCTCCGCTTTCGAACACAATAAATGGAACAACTTTGACTTATTGACCGCTAGGTTAACTGTTTATCTTCCCGGAAGCTCCAAAGCTTCCGGGAAGATTGCGAGCAAAATCATGTGACAACCTAAAAATCGATAACTTGTTGCAACCGGACGCTCGCCCTGCATCGATCGCCCCGATTGCGCAACAGCCACAGAGGAGAATGTCATGTCAACCACTCGACCATTGCGCGTAGCCATCATCGGAACGGCCAGGCGGTCGGACTATCTTTATGGCCCGCTCGTACAGGCGCTGCCCAACGAGGTCGAGCTGGTGGGTGTGTGGGGGCGACGTGCGGAATCGGCGCGGCGACTGGGCGAAAGTCTGCACGTTCCCTGGTACACCGACATCGACCGTCTGATGCGCGACCAGGCGCCGGAGATCGGCATTGTTTCCGTTGCCTACGGCGCTAACGGGGAGGTCGGTCTGATGGCGGTGGAAGCAGGGCTGCACGTGCTGTTGGAAACGCCGATTGCCCATAAGCTCAGCGAAGCGGACGCCATCATTGCCGCCGCCCACCATCGCGGGCGCAAGATCGAAGTCGCCGAACAGTTTCACCGCCGCCCGCTGGAACAAATCAAACTGGCGTTGATTCGCAGCGGTCTCTTTGGCCGCGTGCACACTTCCTTCAACGATTTCGCCGGGCATGGCTATCACGGCGTCAGTGTGCTGCGCAGCTACCTGGGCTTCGACGCCCGTCCGTTGCAGGTGACGGGCGCTGTCCGCAACTATCCGTTGGCGGCGCATTGGTCGCGACTGGCGGAGACGCGCGGGGAACGCACTGAGACTCAGGAGCACGGCCTGATCACCTTCGACGGTGGGCAATTGGGCGTCTATCATTGGACAAGCGTCGGCTACGACTCGGCGGTGCGTTGGTGGCGCAGCAGTCGCTTCCTGGCGGAGCGCGGCATGGGCATCACTGTTGGCGTTAATCTGGATGTGCAGGAATGGCTGAGTTTGATTGCGCCTGGCGGCGAGGCGCCCCGCTTCATCACACTGGAGCGGCGTTGGGAGCGCAATGACGGCGGCGCACTGGTGGCGATGGTCGCTCACACCGGCGACCCGGAGTTGCCCATCGTGACATGGGAAAATCCCTTCCGTCCGCAGGTGAAGGGGCATGGTGTGCAGTGGCATGATGACGAGATCGGCGTGGCAGGTTGCCTGCTCAGCCTGGTGGAGGCGGTGCGCAACGGCGGTGAACCAACCTATGGCGCCCAACAGGCGCGCCTCGATCAGGAGATCACGCTGGCGATCCGCCTTTCTAGCCAGACAGGCGGCGCCCCGATTTCCCTCCCGCTCGACCCGGCGGCGCAGATAGTGTGAGGGGCGAGTTGCGAGGGGGCGGAGACGAGTTGGGGCAGTCCCAACGCCCTTCGCACCACGCAACTGGGCGACGAAAAAGTGTCAATCTGGAAACCGGTGGAATGCAGGATTGGTTGTGAAGGCGAGTGAACACTGGCGGCTCACGGGGCTTGTAGCGGTCTATCTGGCGCTGGCGGTGATGTATAGCGCCGTTGTGCCACTGTTCGAATCGCCGGATGAGGTCTGGCATTATGAGTACATCCGCTGGCTGGCGGCTGGCAAGGGATTGGCGGCGCCGGAGGATGTCGGGGTGGCGCCCTGGGCGCAGGAGGGCAGCCAGCCGCCGCTCTACTATCTGCTTGGTGCGGCCATCACTGCGTT
>DGFH01000230.1:4146-6085 GCA_002391565.1 Anaerolineales bacterium UBA3905 | reverse complement strand
GTGGCGCCCTGGGCGCAGGAGGGCAGCCAGCCGCCGCTCTACTATCTGCTTGGTGCGGCCATCACTGCGTTCATCCCTGCCGAGAACGCCGACGCTGTGATCCGCTACAATGTTCACACGTCAGTTGGCAACGCGGAAGCATTCGGCAACAAAAATTTCATGCTGCATGGCCGCGCCGATGCCTGGCCGTGGCAGGGCGTCGCACTGGCTGCACATCTGACGCGTCTGTTTTCGGTGTTATTGGGCGCGGTGACGGTTGCACTGACCTATCGAATCGCCCGTCTTGTCTTGCCGGGGTGGGTGGCAGCGGCAACATTGGCGGCGGCGCTGGTTGCTTTTTCCCCGCAGTTTCTGTTCATCTCGGCTTCGACCAACAACGATAACCTGGTCACGATGCTGGCGACAGTGACGCTCTACCTGTGTATACGGCTGTTAACCGGTGAGACGCCGCCAACGTGGCGGGCGTGGGTGGTCGTGGGGGGCGTGGTCGGGCTGGCGGCGCTGAGCAAGATAAGCGGTCTGCTCTTGCTGGCGCCGGCGGCGCTCACGGTCGCAGCCGTGGCGCGGCGCACACGCAGCTGGCGGATGTTCGGACAGGCGGCGCTGTTGACGGGCGGCGCGGCGCTGGTCGCAGCGGGTTGGTGGTATCTGCGCAACTGGCTACTGTTTGGCGATCCTCTGCTGCTTTCAGTGATGTTCGCCGGCGTACCGCCGCAAGCAACGCCGGCCAGCGCGACAGAACTGTTGGCGCTGGCGCCGGGGATCTGGCGCTCTACGTGGGCGGTCTTTGGCTGGTTCAATGTGCTGGCGGCGCCCTGGGTCTACTCCTTCTACACAGCCTTGACTGCGCTGGCAGTGGCGGGGTGGGGCGTCGGATGGATTAGCCGCCGGTTGTCGGCAGGTGTGCACTGGACATCGCTGGCGCTGTTGACATCCTGGCTGGGCGTGGTCGTGATAGCGGTGGTGCGTTGGGCGCAGATCAGCTACGCACAGGGGCGGCTCCTGTTCCCGGCGCTGGCGGCGCTGACGACGTTGATGGCCGGAGGACTTGTGTTGCTGGCGCCGATGCGCTGGCGCCACCGGCTGGTTTGGGGGCTGACGTTGCTGCTGGCGGTGATAGCCGCGGTGACGCCTTTTGTGTGGATTTTGCCGGCCTATCCGTCGCCGCCTGTGGTGGACGCCGCCGCCATTTCCGGTGCACCGTTAGCGCGTTTTGACGCCGGCCCGGTCTTGCTGGGCGCCGCCCTCTCCCCAACAGAGGTGCGCGCAGGCGACAGCATCGATGTCACGCTTTACTGGCGAACAACCCAGGAAATGTGGGTGGATTACAGCGTCTTTGTGCACGCGGTGGACAGTGATGGCATCGTGCAGGCGCAACACGACAGCCATCCTGGGGCGGGCGCCTATCCAACGCGCGCATGGCGCAGCGGGGAGATCATCGAGGATCGCCATCGCCTGACAGTGCCAGCAGGCGCACCGGCGCCCGCCACCTTGCGCATTGTCGCCGGTCTCTATGACGCCGCCACCGGCGCGCGCCTGGCCAGTGACCAGGGGGAGGCGGTGGCGCTGGGCGAGGTGCTGGTGCTGGCGGACGCTGACGCGTTGCCGGGCGCCACCCGCGTTAATTTTGACGATAAGCTGGCGCTGGTCGGCTTCAAGCTGGATCGGCGCACGCTGCAGCCGGGCGACACGTTGCAGGTCACGCTCTGGTGGGAAGGGCTGGCGCCGATGGCGCAAGATTACGTCGTCTTTGTGCATCTGCTGTTGCCGCCCGACGCAGTGTGGGCGCAGCACGACGGGATGCCGCAGGCAGGCGCCGCCCGCACCTCAACCTGGCGGGTGGGCGAACGCGTCGAGGATACGCACAGGCTGACGCTGCCGCCGGAAGCGCCCGCCGGCGGCTATCGCATCGAAGTACACATCTGACGCTGCCGACGCA
>DGFH01000230.1:0-4079 GCA_002391565.1 Anaerolineales bacterium UBA3905 | reverse complement strand
CGCTGCCGCCGGAAGCGCCCGCCGGCATGTATCGCATCGAAGTAGGCGTCTACGACAAAGACACTCTGGCGCGGCTGCCGGTGAATTTCAGCGATCAGGGTGTGGTGTTGGCGCAGGTGAAGGTGGAGTGAGGCAAAGAAAACCGGGCGCCATCCCCGCAGTAAGGATAGCGCCCGGTTTGATGTGACTCGATTCCGCGCGGGTGCGACAGCTACTGCCCGCCCGCCTGGATAATCGCCGTCTCGGCGGCGGTGAGGCTGGCCGTAGCGGCGCTGATCAGTGCATCGGCTTCGGCAAGCTGGGCGACATTGCCTGCCTGCACAGCCTGGGTCAGCGATGCCGCCGCTTCGGCGTAGCTGATGGCGGCATCTTCCAGTTGTTGGTGGACAGCGGCGGCGGCGGCAGGCACCGTCAATTCACCTACGCTGGCGCTTGTCTGGCTGAGCAACCGCAGGGCAGCGTTCATGCGCGTCGTCCAGGCCGCATCGGTGATGAGCGCATTGTTGTTCTTCACTTCCGCCAACAATGCATCGACATTGTTGAGCACCAGGTCGAACTGACCCACCAGCTCGCGGGCGGCTGTCAGATAGTCAGTCAGTTCAGCACTCTGGGTTGCTGGCGCAGACGGCGCAACTGGGGTTGGTGTGGGCAGCAGGCCGCCCAGCCCGGTGACGGGCGTCGGCGTGGCGACCGACTCGACCGGCGTGCCATCGTTGTTGACGACAGGAACGCTTTCCAATGCTGGCGGGTTGGCGACCAGTGCGCCAAAGACCCAGCCGCCGTTGTCAAGGCGGAACCAGGTGCCGTCGGCGTTGCGCCCAACGATGTTGATTTCCTGGCCGGTGATCGTGCCGCCGAGGATAGCAAATTCGGTGCCCGGCCCGGCGCGTAAGTTAGCGTCGGTGGTGACGGTCGGCGTGATCACGGTTGTGGGGGCGGCGGGCGCTTCTGGCGTCGCTGCTTCGGTTGGCGTCGCTTCGGTGGGCGTTGCGCCCTGCAATGCCTGGAGGATCTGATCATTGACGACAGGCGCGTTGGCCGGTTGTTCGGAGACCAGGGTGCTGGCGATCCAGTTGTTCCCAGCGAGCAAATACCAGCCGCCATCTTCACTGACGGCTGCGATCTGCACTGTCTGTCCTGGCCCAACCTGACCCAAGACGGCGAAATTTGTTCCGGGCCCGGCGCGCAGATTGGCAGTGACATTGGCGGTCGTATTGATCAGCGGAATACCATTGATCTCTGGCGCCAGCGTGGCGGCAACGGTTGGCGTCGCAATATCGGTTGCTTCGACAGTTGCCTCCGCCGTCGGTGTGGCCTCTGGCGTCTCCAGGGTCTCCGGCAGCACGATCTCGACGCTGGCTTCGCCGTCGGTCAGCGGTGCAATCACGATGTTGACGGGTAAAGTCTGCGTCTGGGCATCGGCCAGTTGCAGTGTGACTGAAGCTGGCACGGTGGTGGTGAGCGTCTGCGTGACGACGAAGTCAAATTCGATTTCCAGCGTGACCGGCACACTGGTCATGACAGTTGGCGCCGAAATCTCTGCAGTGGCGGTCAGGGCGTTGAGCGCAGCGTCGATCTCAGCGGCGACTGAGTTTTCTGCTCCTGTGGCAGCTTCCCCGGTCGGCGCCTCAGTGGCGACCGCTTCCGGCGCGGGAGTGAGCGACGTAGCGCTTGTTAGTTCCAGTGTATTCGTCAGCTCGGTTGCCGTCAGCAACGCTGACGTTGCGGTCAACCCGGCTGTCGTGGTCATCTCGGCGGCAGGCGCCAGTGTAATGGTGAATGGGACGAGCTGCCGAATCTTGATGCGGATGGGCTGATTGAGCGCCGCTGGTTCATCATTGGCCGGTGTTGCGGCCTGTTGGGGCGCGGCAGCTTGCGCTACAGTCAACTGTAGCAGAAAAACAGTCAGTAGGGTCAATGCGATGGCCACCAGGGCGAGGCTTTTGCGCTGCATACGGTCCTCCCTGAACGTGAGGAAAAGAAATCGTTGATGTCCGGTATAGGGTATATGCGAATCCAGCTTTTGGCAAGTTGCCAGAAAAGGTGAATGTGCATGGAGCATCAGTTGAGCATGAAGCGCGTCGGCGCTAGGGCGTGAGGCGACGCTCTGGTACAATGGCGGAATTGTTAGAAACCTGGCCTGGCGCCCACGATGCGCCGGCTTTTCATGATCCTGGAGTCGACCGGAAAACTGCAGCGTATGAGCACGAAGATTATTTATTCGATGATGGGGGTGGGCAAGATTTATCCACCGAACAAGCAGGTGTTGCGCGATATCAGCCTATCCTATTTCTACGGCGCCAAGATCGGCGTGCTCGGCCTGAATGGCGCGGGCAAGAGCACCTTGCTGCGCATCATGGCGGGCGTCGAAAAGGATTTTATTGGCGAGACCGTGCTGGCGCCAGGCTATACGGTTGGCTATCTGGAGCAGGAGCCGTTGATCGACAACGACAAAACGGTGCGTCAGGTGGTTGAGGAGGGCGTGCAGGAAGTGGTGGATGTGCTGCGCGAGTTTGACGAAATCAACGCGCGGTTTGGCGAGGAGCTTTCGCCCGACGAGATGGACGCACTTTTGACGCGCCAGGGCGAAGTGCAGGATCGGCTTGACGCACTCAACGCCTGGGATCTCGACAGCCGGCTGGAACTGGCGATGGACGCGTTGCGTTGCCCGCCGGGCGACACACCGGTGAAGGTGTTGTCGGGCGGAGAGCGACGCCGTGTGGCGCTTTGCCGGTTGCTGCTCAAGGAGCCGGACATCTTGCTGCTCGACGAGCCGACCAACCACCTGGACGCCGAGTCGGTGGCGTGGCTGGAGCAGCATCTGCGCGCATACAAGGGCACAGTTATCGCCGTCACGCATGATCGCTACTTCCTTGACAACGTGGCGGGCTGGATTCTGGAACTGGATCGCGGCTACGGCATTCCCTGGAAAGGCAACTATTCGTCGTGGCTGGAGCAGAAGCAACAGCGGCTGGCGCAAGAAGAAAAGCAAGAAGCGCTGCGTCAGAAGACCTTGCAGCGTGAGCTGGAGTGGCTGCACATGTCGCCCAAGGCGCGACAGGCCAAGCGCAAGTCGCGCGTCAACGCCTACAACGAGCTGCTCGCGCAGGAAAAAGAGCGGGCGCAGGAAGAGCGCGAAATCTACATCCCGCCAGGGCCGCGCCTGGGCGATGTGGTGATTCGCGCCGAAGGCATCAGCAAGGCGTACGGCGACAACCTGCTCTACGAGAACCTGACTTTCGACATTCCGCCCGGCGCCATCGTCGGCATCATCGGGCCGAATGGCGCCGGCAAGACAACGCTCTTCCGCATGATCGTGGGGCAGGAAAAGCCCGACAGCGGCGTATTGACCATCGGCAGCACCGTCAAGCTGGCTTACGTTGACCAGTCGCGCGATGCACTCGACCCGAACAAGAGCGTCTGGGAGGAGATTTCCGACGGCGCCGATCAACTGCAACTGGGCGACCGGCTGGTCAACTCACGCGCCTATGCCGCTCGTTTCAACTTTGCGGGGCAGGATCAGCAAAAGAAGGTGAGCATGCTCTCCGGCGGCGAGCGCAACCGTCTGCACATGGCGAAGATGCTTAAGTCGGGCGGCAATGTGATCCTGCTGGACGAGCCGAGCAACGATCTCGACGTAAACACCCTGCGCGCACTAGAGGATGCGCTGGAAGGCTTTGCCGGCTGCGTGCTGGTCATCTCACACGATCGCTGGTTCCTCGACCGCATCGCCACACACATCCTGGCCTTCGAGGGTGACAGCCAGGTCTTTTTCTTCCCCGGCAACTACAGCGAATACGAAGAGGATCGGCATCGCCGCCTTGGCCCCATCGCCGACCGTCCGCATCGCATTACCTATCGCAAGCTGCGGCGGGCGTGAGCGAGAGACAGGCGTCACGCGTGAAGCACTCAGGGATCACTGATTGCTAGGTTGACATTTTATGAGCGCAGTGTTGCGTATTACGTGTTGCGTGAGGGATTCCGACACGTAGCACGCAACACGTAATACTGAAAATATGAAAACTCTGCCTAGCAATCAGTAGCGACACCCGCGCAATGGGTGATATCGAGCCTGTCTC
>DGFH01000088.1 GCA_002391565.1 Anaerolineales bacterium UBA3905 | reverse complement strand
CCGCCAATCACCTGGAAGCTATCGACGAGACGATTACCGTCGCCGAGAAGCCGCTGCTGATCGACGCCGTGCCCGAGTCAGGTCTGCTGCGACCGGGGCTGGAGAACCGCATCTATCTCGATGTGAGCACACCCGATGGCGCCGCCGCCCCTGCCACACTGACGATCGCCGGTGAAGGTCTCCCCGTCATCACAACCACCACCGATGTGTACGGCCTGGCAGTGATCACGCTCACCGCGCCTGACCAACGCTTCCTTCCCCTCGAAGTGCAGGCCAGCGACGCCAACGGGCGTGAAGTGACGCAACCGCTGCTGTTGGGCGGCGTCACCGGCGCCAGCACCACCGTACTCATGCGCCCAGAGCGCAGCGAGTACACGATCGGCGAGACCGCCAACGTCGATATCTACGTCAACGGCCACGCCACGACCGCTTATCTGGACATCATCAAGGGACGGCAGACCTTTGGCCTGGTGGCCTTGCCTGTCGTGGACGGCGTGGCGCAAGCGGCGCTGCCGATTGACGGCAGTCTGCTCGGCACGCTGGAACTCAACGCCTATGTGATCGGCGACGACGGCGAATTGGTGAGCGACCGCCGGCTGTTACTCGTCAATCCCGCCCCCGCTACAATTGATGTCCGGCTCGACGCTGAGCGCTATCGCCCCGGCGACACCGCCACACTCGACATCCAGGTGCAACGCAACGGTGCACCGATGCCCGGCGTCGTGGGGCTGGCAATCGTGGATGAATCGGTCTTCTCGGTGCAGGAGCAGGAACCCGGCTTTGCGCGCACCTACTTCTTGCTCGAACGTGAGCTGCAGGAGCCGCGCTACGAGATTCACGACTTTGTGGAGCTGGAGGACGACGTCTACTCACCCTACGACGAGCTGCCCAGCAGCATCCGCTACGCCGCCCAGGCGCGCGAGCTGGCGCTGACCGGCCTCTTTGCCCACGAACTGGCGGCGCGTCACCCTGCGCCTGCTGCTGCGCCGATGGCCGCGCCGCCTTCGTTGGCGGCGACGTTGGCGACGAGCTGGGGCAATCGGCTCTACTTGTTGGCGCCGCTGGTCGGGCTGGCGCTTTACGACGGCAGCCGCAAACGCCGTCGCTGGCTAATCGCGCTGACAATCTTTGCGCTGGGCGCCTTCTTCTGGTCGGCGTGCGCCGCGCCGGCCGCCGCCCCGGCTATGCCTGCCAGCGAAGCCCCTGCGGTCGAAGGCGCAAGTATGACGACGACCGCCACGCAAGGGCAGGCGGCGCCGCGCTTGCGCCAGTACTTCCCCGAAACGCTCTACTGGCTGCCCGAACTGGAGACCGACGCTGAAGGCCGCGCCCAGGTGCAGGTGCCCATCGCCGATTCGATCACAACCTGGCGCGTTAGTGTGCTCGCCTCGGATCGTGAGGGCAATCTGGGCAGCGCCCAAACCGGGCTGCGCGTCTTCCAGGAATTCTTTGTTGAGCCGGACTTGCCGCGTTTCCTGACTGTAGGTGACGAAGTGGAGGCGCCGATCAGCATCTTCAACTATCTCGACCAGCCACAGACGATTGCGCTCGACATTGCGCCCGGCGACTGGTACGAACTCACCGGCGCCCCGCCACAGACGATTGAAGTCGGCCCCAATGAGGTGACAGTCGTCTACGCACCGCTCCGCGTGCTGCGTCACGGTGCGTTCGACTTCCAGATCACGGCCACCGGCTCCATGCTCAGCGACGCCGTTGTGCGTCGCATCGAGGTGTTGCCCGACGGCAAACAAATCTCCGACGTGTTCGGCGGCAAACTGGCGGCAACGCAAACCTTCACTGTCGGCGCCCCGGCTGCGGCGATTCCAGGGACAGGGCGCGTACTGGTGCGCGTCTACCCTGGCGTCGTTAGCCAGGTGCTGGAGGGGCTGGAGGGCTTGCTCCAGACGCCCTACGGCTGCTTCGAACAGACCAGCAGCGTAACCTATCCGAATGTGATGGTGCTCGACTATCTCAAGGCGACCGGTCAGGCGTCGCCGCGTATCCAGTTGCAGGCGGAGCAGTTGATCAACCTCGGCTACCAGCGACTGCTCACCTTCGAGGTGCGCGGCGAACCAGGCGGCTTCAGTCTCTTTGGCGACCCGCCAGCGCAGATGATGCTCACTGCCTACGGCTTGATGGAATTTAGCGACATGGCAGATGTGGCCTACGTCGATCCTGACCTGATGGCGCGCGTGGCCGCCTACCTCGCCAACCAACAAAACCGGGACGGAAGCTGGGACGCCGAGGGCATGACCATCGAAAGCGGCGTCGAAGACATTCAGAGCCAGCTTGCAACCACCGCATATATTGCCTGGGGGCTGGCAGACGCCGGCTACGAGCCGCGCGCGGTGCAACGCGCGGTGCGCTTTATCGAACGGGCGCTGCGCCAGGCGTCGACGGCCGACGCGCCAAGCACGCCGTCAGCTTCGCCTGTGGGTGACGCCGCCAACGCAATCCGGCCTTCCGCCCGCCGCGCAGCGATTGTTGATGACGATTACACCCTGGCGCTGGTTGCCAATGCACTGATTGCAGCCGGTGAGGATGCGACGCCGCTGCTCGACATACTGGCGGCGCGCGCCACCATCGCCGACGATCAGGCGGTCTGGGGGGCGAACGATGTGACCTACCTGGGCGGCTACGGCGCAACGGCAGCCATCGAGACCACGGCGCTGGTGGCGCAGGCGCTGCTGCGCGCCGAATACCGTCCTGAGCTGGCGGTGCAGGCGATCGATTTCCTGATTGCCAACCGCGACGCGAACGGCGCCTTCTACACCACGCAGGCCACCGTGCAGGCGCTCAAGGCGCTGGTGCTGGCGGCGCGAAGCAGCGGTGAGAAGGGTGATGCGCGCGTTACGGTGGAGATGACCGAACCCTCCGGTAAGGTTGTGGTGCGCACCTTCTCTGTGGCAGCCGGCGAGGCCGATGTTGTGCAGCAATTCGTTTTTGAGAATATCAGCGGCGACGCCAACCAGTTGCAAATCATGGTCGAGGGCGACCGCACGCTGCACTATCAGATTGTCACAAGCTACTACCTGCCGTGGCAGGCAGTCATATCTGCGCCTGAAGGGGTCGAGCCGATGCGCGTTGCGGTGACTTACGACCGCACTGAGTTGCAGGTCAACGAAACGGTGCAGGCGGTGGCGACGGTCGAACTGCTGAAGCCGGGCGTAGCGGGCACGGTGCTGGTCGATCTGGGCATCCCTCCCGGCTTTGCGCCGGTGACGGCAGACCTGGATGCGCTGGCGGCGGAAGGCGCCATCGACCGCTATGAGCTAACCGGCCGTCAGATCATCCTCTACCTGACCAACGTGCGCAGCGGGAAGGCGCTCACCTTTGCTTACCGACTGCAGGCGAAATACCCGATCCGTGCGCAGACGCCGGCCAGCCAGGTCTTCGACTACTACACGCCAGATCAAGGCAGCATTGCGCCGCCACAGCGCGTCACGGTGACGCTGGGAACGCCGGAGGAGTAAGGTATTGCGCACTTGAGAAGATGCGCAGAAAGCGAAAGAGCGAGAACAAAGGGAAGGACTCCCCCAATTCTCGCTCTTTCGCCCCTCAGTTGGCGTCAAAATGCCGCCATTTTCACCTTGCCGCTATCCACATTTATTCCCCAGATATGCGACAGTGTTTGACAAAAAAGCTCTTGTCGCTGAAACTATAGCTTGGGTTGGACTTTCACCGCAGCCCAACATCTCGCTTTTCGCAGTTCAATTGAATGTCTCCTGACTTCGCTCGCGATGCTGCTCAACTAGAGTTAGCACTGTTTGTACAATTTCGTTTTACCTTTTTCGTGCCCATCAAACTCTCCGGAGGAATATCATGGATTGGATGTCTGTGCAGTGGATCACAACCTACTGGATGCCGCTGCTGATCGCTGTCGTTGTCGGTTTCATTCTCGGTTGGCTGCTTACCGGCCTGTCGCCGCGTCGCAAGAACGCCGAGTATGAAGCTCAACTGGCCGACCTGCAGAGCAAGAGCCGGCGCACCGAGCGCGACCTGTCGGATGCCAAAAAGCAAGTCGACACACTCAAGGGCGACGTCAGCCGAGCGGCCAGCACCGCCGATGACCTGCGCCAGCAATTGAGCGCTGTCCAGGAGCAATTGCAGGCCGCCATTGCGCAAAAAGAGAGCATCGAAGCTGAACTCCAGACGCGCAACATCGAACTGGCAGACGCCAAAATGCAACTTGCCATGCTTCAGGATCAGGGCGAACGCGCCCAGAGCGCCAGTGCCGCCGAGATGGAAGAGCTGCGCTCACGCTACGAAGCTGCTGTCCATGAAAACAGCCAGATGCGCGAAGCCCTCGACGCCGCACAAGCGCGCGTCGCTGCCATTGCTGATGAAGCCACCACCGCCGTCGAGTCGGCCAAAGCGCGGGAAATTGCACTCAACGAAGCCTATCAACGTGCGGTCAATCTGCAACGCCTGCTCGAAGATCGCGAACGCGCGCTCATCGACGCCCAGGCTGAGCTGGAATCCACCCGGACAATGGTGACAGCGCTCACCGCCGCCAAAGCCGAACTGGAGGATAGACTGCAAAAGGCGCGCGGCGATGTTGCCAGCGAAATGGCGGCCCTCACCTCCACCATGATCAAGATGAAGGACGATTCGCTCATCGCCGCCAACCAGCGCATCGCCGAGTTGACCAAAATGGTGAACGAGCTTCAATCCAAGCAGGCCGTCGGCTGAAGTGGCTGCCGGCGTTGGCCGTGTGGCAGCGACGTCGCTTCCAGCGATCGCTCTCCGCACGCACAACCCGAACGGCCGAATCGCCTTCACAGGAGAACGACATGGATACTACACAAATCCTGTATCTGGCTGGCGCCTTTTTGCTCGGTTTCATCATCGCCTGGTTTGCCGGGCGCGGCGGGCCGCAGCGCGCCGCAGCGGAAGCAATGGCCGAAACCGAGACCGTGCGCCGCAAATTGAGCAATGTCGAAAGCGACCTGCGCAAAACCCAGGGACAACTGAAAGAGAACCTCGCCACCCTCGATCAACTGGCCGCCGACAAGGACAATCTGGTCAAAATGTTGCGCACCAGCGAGCAGGGACTGAGCGACGCCGGCGCCGCGCTGGATCGCCTCACCGCCGAACTGGCTGCCGCACGTGATGCCAATCTGTTGCAGCAAACTGAGCTGGGTCACACACGTGATGCACTCACCGTCGCGCGCAGCCAGATCGCCGACTTGACCGCGCAGTTGCAGACCGCCGCCAACACTGCCGCAGAAGCCAGCGCGCTCGTCACAACTGCTGCTCTGGCTGAAGAGAGCATGAGCCAGGATAGCGCCGAACGCCTGGCCGAACTTGAGAGTCAGCTGGCGTTGGCGCGTGCCACCGCCGAACGCCTGGCTGAAAAAGAGGCGCTTGTTTCCGCTGAACTACTTCTGCGCCGACGCGAATATCGCGATGTGGTCACCGGAGGCGAAGACGCCATTGTGGCGGCGCTCGCTGCGCGCGACCAGGCGCTGGCAAATGCGCAGACCCAGCTCGACTACATGCGCCGTGACCTGAGCATGTTGACCGCCGCCGGCGCTCAGTTGGCGACAGCGCTAGAGCAACGCAACCGCGAATATGATTTGGTGCGCGACCGTCTGGTGCTGCAAGAGACCACACGCGCGCTGCCCGAAGTCTCACTGGCTGCAGCACCGGTCGTCACCACCGAAGCCGAGAGCGAAGCCACACCCGCTGCGGCGGGACCAGACTTGTCCGATGAACTGGCCGCCCGCACGGCGGAACTAGACGAGATTAAGCAGAGTTACGACGAACTCAAGACCGCGCTCGAAGCCGCCACAACTGTACGGGATGAACTGCAGGGTCAGCTTGCCGCCCAGCAGGAGCAGCTTGAAGCGATCAACAGTCAGCTCGCCGAAAGCCAACACACCATTGAGGCGCTCGCTGCAGAAAAGGCTGCGCTGCTGCGCAAACTCTCAACGCGTGCCGCCATGATCGGCGCCTTGTTGACCAAGATCAGCGATTTCGATGCCCAGCTCCGCAGCCTGGTGGCTGCCAGAACCCAGGCTGAAAATCACGACGACGGCGCCGCACCGGCTGCAACCGAAGTTACGACCCAGGAAGAAGAGGGGGAGACACATGCCAGTTGAAGAAGCCCTGCCCGCTGACCAGACTGTCATGGAACATACGTCGGTCGCCGTGGCGGATATCGACGATCAGTCGCTGATCGACAGTCGCGTCGACAGCTTTGCCGCCACGATTGCCGCCATCCAGCAAGCCTACGCCCAACAGAGCGACCAGTTGTCCAATGCCCAGTTGCTGGCTGATGAACTGCAAGGTCAGCTTGGTGCACTGAGCACAGCCAACAGCGATCTGGAAGCTGCGTTGGAAGAAAGCCACAAAGCGCTGGCGGAACGAGAAGCAGAACTTGCCGCATTGCGAGAGGAGCTTGCAGCGCGCAATGCTGAATTCGAGCAACTCAGCACCCAACTCGCTGACGCCAACCGCCAGGCCGCCGACGCCAATACTGCCAGGTCTGCGCTTGAAGCCAAAGCACAGATGCTGACGGCAGACCTGGACACTGTGCTGGCTGAACTAAATGGCGCTGCATCGATCACTGAGGCAAATGCAGAAGAGGCGCAGTCAGAGACCGAGACGCAGGATGCGACGGCGCCAGCAACAGAAGCCGCCAGTCCAGTCGAAGCATCTGTCGTCGAGAGCAAAACGGTTGTCGTCGGCGCCACGCCTCTCGATGAACTGGCAACCCGTATTGAAAGTTTGGTGGCGTTACTGCGGCGCAAGGTTGACGCCCTGGCGACTGCCAACGCCGACCTGAGCCACGCCCAGGCGCAGCTGGTTGCTCTCGAGTCCGAAAAGATCGAGTTGGAAAACCACGTCACCGACGCACAGAATCGCGCCGCCGGTTTCCAGATCGAGATCGCCAACCGCAGCGCAGAATTGGAGGCGCTCACCGCAAAACTGGCAGCGCTCACCGCCGAAGGCGAGGCGAGCCAGGCGGAGCATCAACGCTTTGCCAGCGCTCTGGCTGAGATTGAGGCGCAAATTAGCAGCGTGGAAGGCATCGTTGCCCCAGCGCCTACCGCAGAGGCTGCTCCCGAAGGCGCAGAAGCCACCCGTGCCGCAACGATTGATTTGACCGGCAGTGACCTGGCGGATGAGAGCGTCGCGCGCACGAGGGCCAGCGTTGCCAGCCTGGTGACGCTGCTCAACAGCACCCGCGCGGCGCTCGACGGCGCACAAAATCGGGTGGCTGCGCTTGAAGAACAATTAGGCGCCATCACCGCCGCCAAGACAAACCTGGAAGCCACGCTCAGCGAAAAGGAGAACGCATTCGCCGACCTGGAAGCCCGGATTGCTGGCGTCGAGGAAGAATTAGGCGCCATCACCGCCGCCAAAACGAACCTGGAAGTGGCGCTTGGCGAAACTGAAAACCAGGTTGCCGGTTTGCAGGCCCAGTTGGCTGACGCCGAGAGTCTGCTGGCTGCCAAAGATGCCGATCTGGCTGCAGCTGCCGCAAAAGCGACTGATCTCGAAGCGCAACTTGCAGCGTTAACAGAGGCGAAGAGCGAGCTGGAAACCAACCTGGCAGCGGCGCTGGAAACACAACAGACGCTCCAGGCACAGGTTGCAACCCTGGAACAGACGAAGAGCGAACTGGAAGCTCAGGTCACAACGTTGACCGATGAATTGAACAGCACCCGGCAACAACTCAACGACCTCAACATCGGGCTGGCCGAACTATCTGCTGTCATCGATAGCGCCGAGGGGGAAAGCGCTGAAAGCGAGACAGGCGCAGGTGAAGCTGCCGAAGGCGCCGCCGACGCGACCCGGCGACCTGTAGCCGGTGTTGCCCTGGGTGGTACGGCCGCGCTGGCTGTGGCGGCGCGGCGTAAGAACGAAGCCATCCGTGCAGCGCAGGCCGACGCAGATGCACTGCGGCAACAACTCGCCGCCGCCGCACAGGCCAGGGATGAAATCGAGGCGCAGCTTGTCGTTGCGCAGCAGACGCAGAGTGAACTTCAGGCGCAGGTTGCCGCCGACCAGGAAACGCAAGCAACATTGCAGGCGCAAGTGGCCGGGTTGGAACAGGCTAGAGCCGATCTTGAAGCCCGACTTGCCGCCACAAACGCTGAGCTGGCGGCAACGCAGCAACAACTGGAAGAACTGAATAGCGGCCTGAATGAACTATCGACGGCGCTGGAAGGCGGCGACGCCGAATCCGAGGAGGCCGCCGCACAACGCGTCGCCAGTCTTGGCATTGCCGCTGGCGGTTCTGCAGCGCTGATTGCCGCCGCCCGCAGCAAACATGCACAGATTCAGCAGGCGCAGGCCGAGATCGACGCTCTGCGCAGCCAGGTGCAGGCGCTGACCGAGTCCCGCAGCGCGCTGGAAGCTGACGCGCAGGCGAAGGCCGCCGAGATCGAACAACTCAAGGCGGAAGTGGCCGGGCTGACCGAGTCCCGCAGTGCGCTGGAGGTGGACGCGCAGGTGAAGGCCGCCGAGATTGCGCAACTCAAGGCGGAGCTGGCGACGCTGACCGTCAACCGCTCCGAACTGGAGGCGCAGCTGGCGGCGCACACCGCCGAACTTGAAGCTGCACAGAGCCGCCATCAGGAAACTGTGGCGCAACTCGCCCAGGCAGCAACCGAGCTTGAGAAAGTGCGCACCGATTACGCTGCCGTAACCGCCTGGCAGCAACGCGCCCCTGCAGTCGTCGATCTCGGTCAGTCGTTGGCCGCCATGCCGGAAACCAAGCTGGCAGCCGCCAATGCCGCCGTAGCTGTGCGTGCGCTGCCGCAGTCGGTGCAGGCGCCCCAAGACCTGGCCGATGTCAAGGGCATTGGGCGCGTCTTCGAGCAACGCCTGTACAAGGCGGGGATCGGCACCTTCTGGGAGTTGTCGGCATTGTCGGACGACGACCTGAAGGCGATCCTGCAGCTGAACGAGCTGCAACTACTCCACATCGACCTGGAGGCCATCCGCGCCGACGCCCGCCGCCTGGCAGAAGAAACCAACACGGTCGGCCAACTGTGGGAAGGCAAAGCGCCCGACGACTTCGAGCCGCTCGAAGGGATCGGTAAGGTCTTCGAGCAACGTCTCTACGATGCTGGCATTACGACCTATGCCGCGCTGGCGTCCGCCACGCCTGAGCAGCTTGCCGACATCATCCAGGCCAAGCCGCCGGCGCAACCTGACTACGCAAGCTGGATTGCGCAGGCGCAGCGTCTGGTGGAAGGCGGCGCAGCAGAGGACGACGCAACGTAGTGGTTGGCGCCCCTGGGGCTGTTTGGAAATTGCGCTTCTTTGACGTAGAGGCGCAAAGAAAACATGTAGAAACGCCTGCATTTCTGACCGTTTGCCTCTGCGCATCCACTGTGTCTCTGCGCCTTAGCGGCAAAGTTGGTGAGATTCAAACCATCGCTAACGGTGAAGTGTGTGAAGACCGGGTTGCCTGCGGGAAACCCGGTCTTTTTCAATCGATGGGAGGGGAGCATGAAGAAAGGACTGCAAGTGCTGGTGTGGGGCGCGCTGGCCGGACTGGCAGCGTTCCTGGGCATGCTGGTCAAACAGAAGAACACTGCACTGGAAGTGGCGCAAGCGCGGCTGGCGCAAATGGAACAGCGCATGGGGCAACTGGCGGTCGCCCCCATCGATACACGCAACGAGCGCGAACTGCGCGCGCAACTGGCCGAGAAAACGGCGGAGATCGCACAACTGCGGGCGCAACTCGCTGACCTGGCAGCTGCCACGCCGGTCGTTGGCACGCGTCAGACGGCGCCCTCAACGCCGGAGCCAGACAATGAACTATGGCGACAACGTCTGGTGATGGAAACGGGCTGGCACGCCAAGGCGCCAGGGCTGGTGATGGTCGGGCGGGCGGTGGATACGCTGCCGCCGGTCAAGCTGGCCTACGCCAACCGGGCCGTGCAGGCGCGCATCGTGCCGGAGGTGGTGCCGCAGCCGCAGGATCTTTCTGCAGTGGCCGGCGTGGGCGCCATCTACGAACAGCGACTCTATAACGCCGGCATCGGCACCTACTGGGAATTGGCGATGCTCGACGACGACGCGCTCCGTCGCATCCTCAAGCTGGACAAAGCGCGCGCTGCGTCTATCGATTTCAACGCACTGCGCGCTTCGGCGCGCAACCTGGCCGCCGAAACCGGAGCCGTCGGCTATATCTGGAATGGCGAGCCTGTCGACGACTTCCAGGCGATCAAGGGCATTGGCAAGGTGTACGAACAGCGACTCTACAACGCCGGCATTCGCACCTACGCAGCGTTGGCGCATACGCCCCCAGAGCAGCTGCTGGAAATCGTGCAGGCCCGATCACCCGTGCCGCCGGATGTGGCGAGTTGGATTGCACAGGCGCGCGAGCTAGCCGAGGCCAAAGCCGCGACATAGCGACCTGAAAGGATCAACTCACGCGCCCTCTCCTAGCGCGCCGCATGGATAAGTGCGCCAGACGCTTGTGCCTGTCCTGCATCAGGACATTGCATACCAGCAGCTTACGTCACCTACCCGGCTGACCTGGGCGTTCTCCCCCACAAATTGTTGCGTGCAATCCAGCGCGCCCCTCGCGATCCACCTTGATCGGGTGTGCTATTTGTCCGATGACAGCCCCACATCCCCTTCCTATACTTCAAAAGCAAATATGCTTTTCGTGACAGCCTGGGATTGGCGCCAGACGCGCGCCTTCATCGGCTCGACGCCTGCAATAGCGCAGGAGACACCGGCGGAGCGCGCAAGCGTGCGCCGCTAGTTGATGGAGACCACCTCATGTCACTTCCCCGTACAATATTTCGCCGTTGCCTGCGCATTGTGCTGCTAATCCTGGCGTGCAGTCTGAGTCTGTGCGTCTTGACTGACGCCAGCCTGCGTGCACAGGATGGGACGCTGGCGGTTATGGCAGCGCCGGCAGCGCCAGTGTTAACATCTCCCATCAATGACGCCACCGTCACTGGTCTGACCGACGCCCCGTTGGGAGTCCCGCTCTTTCGTTGGGAAACGATGCCAGGCGTCACCAAATACCAGATTCAGGTCAGTACAACTGATGGTTTCGCCAGCACGGTGGTTAACGCCGAAACAGAAAACGCCAGCTACACGCCGACCCGCGCACTGGGCGATGGCATCTTCTACTGGCGTGTACGCGCCTGGAACGGCCAATGGGGAGCTTACTCCGCAGTACAACAGTTCCGTCTGAGCTGGAGCGCCGATGGCGCCATCCGCCCTGCGCTGCTCTCGCCTGCCAATGGCGCCGTGCGCGCTGCATTTGCCCACGATGACTTCTCCTGGACAGCTGTGCCGGGCGCCGCCACCTATCGATTGGAGATCGCCCGCAATGCCGACATGAGCAATGTCATCAAAACGGTGACGACCGCGGCGTTGCATCACACACCGACTGAGCGCCTGGGCAACAGCATCTACTACTGGCGCGTGACGCCGCTCGATTATCGGGGACATGCCGGCGCAGCCAGCGACATTGCCAGCTTCACTTTCAACTGGAATATTGCTCCACAACTACTTTCGCCTGCCGACGCAGCTGAATTGCGTTTCACCCCACGCTTTGCCTGGACAGCCGTGGAGGGCGCCAGGGAGTACCGTCTGCAAATCAGCACCCAGGACAACTTCAACACCTATCAGGAGATCATCACCCGCAACACTGACTACACGCCGGTCGCCTCGCTGAGCAACGACCAGGACTACTTCTGGCGCGTGCAGGCCGTCGATGCCCAAGGCGCCGGCTCGCCCTGGAGTGCAATTCGACGCTATCGTATGAAATGGAACTTTACACCACAGCTCTTGTCACCGGCGAACAACAGTATTCACCTGGCCTACCCCTTCTTTGCCTGGACGCCGGTGCCAGGGGCGGAGCGCTATCAGATTCAGATTGCCAGCAATAATGCCTTCGATGTGAAAATTGTTGACGCCACACTTTACAACGTAACGAGCTATGTGCTGAAAGAGTGGCCGGTGGATGCCACCAGAACGCAACCCGAAACTGCGTACTACTGGCAAGTACGCGCCATCGATGCCCAGGGCAACGTAACGCCGTGGAGCGAAGCCTGGTCCTTTCAGTTCTCTGATCCAACCGGTGGACTTGGCGCCGCCTATCCTACGACGCCCAATCTCATCTACCCTTTGCCCTATTACACGCCCGACGCCGTCAACACGCCTGTTCATGGCGACCGCGCCTTCGCCTGGCCGTTGTTTATCTGGGACACGGCGCATGTCCCCGGCGCTCATTATGGCGAACCGGCGGACTATTACCTGCTAGAGGTGGATGACAACATGGAGATGACGTCACCCAATTTCAGCATCACCACAGCCGGGCTGGCGGCGGCGCCCACCGACAGTCACCCTTTCGCAGCCTTGCAGGAAGGCGTTGACTACTTCTGGCAGGTGACTGCCTACAAAGATGGAACGCCCACCAGTATAGCGCCCGTCAAGTGGCGCACGCGCTATCGACCGGCTAATTCGGAATTACCCCTGAGCGAAACGGCGACCGCGCTCTATCCGGCAGACGATTTTGTCGCTGTAGGCCAGCCGCCTGTGTTGGGCTGGCTACCTGTGCGCGGCGCCACGCATTACCATGTGGAGATCGCCGACACACCCGACTTCAGCCACCTGGTCGATATAGCCGCCGCGCACGCCGTCAATTATGCGCCCTGGCAAGGACGCTTGCAACGGATGCCCTACGGCGCCTATTGGTGGCGCGTGCGTGCTGAGGATGCCAGCCATACCCCACTTGGAGACTGGAGCCAGGCGCGCAACTTCAAAGTAGCGGTCGAACTGGCAATCGGCAACATATATGATTTCCCTCCCCAGGCCGATCTGGCGGCGGATGCGAGCGGCCGCGCGAAAGTCGCCACCAACACCAGCCCCGGCGATGATGAATTTGCGCTCTATGATCTCTTTACCACTGTCGACCGACGTCCCGATGAAAATTACAATCAACACTGGGTGATTGCATTTACGACGCCAGGGTTGTCGGCCACGCCGATGCACTATGCGCTCTATTTCGACGCTGATCATGTGGTGGGCAGCGGCGGCGCCACCGACCCGCGTAACAATGCCATCGTCACCGAAGCCCGCTACCAACCTGAGTATGTGCTGTACATCGACCCACAAGGCAGTGGCGCCGTCGGCGCCTTCTACCGCTGGCAAGGCAGCAACTGGGCAGCGGCGCAGAATCTGAGCGCCATCGGCGGCTTTCTTACCTATACCGACACGACACGCTCTTTCCAGGTCTTACTGCCGTATGCGGCGCTTGGCTCGGTGGACACCAACTGGGGTGGCAGCCTGGCGTTAACACTCTTCAGCGTCGATGATAGCGGCATCGTGAGGGATGACTTGCCGGCGCAGTCGGGCGCGCTGGCAAAGCCGGTCTTCGTCTCTAACATGTTGCTACCCCTCTATCCGTTCGACACACCGCTGTCCAATCCGTTCAGCCACCTGGACATGCCGCCACTGCGCTGGCGCACACCCGGTTATGTGTGCGATGGCTATCAGCTTCAGGTAGCGCGCGATCCTGCCTTCACCGACATCGTGGAAACCTGGAACACCTGGGAAAACTTTTCGCCCTTAGGGGTGCGACCTACCTTTGCGCTATTTCCTGCCACCTTCCAGTCCCTCAACGCCTACGCTAACAATGAATCTTATTACTGGCGCGTCCGGGTGCGTCATGAAAAGTTTGCGCCGCCGCCGCGTACGGACTACGATTTTGGCCCATGGTCGCCGCCAATGCGCTTCCGGCTAGACAGCCGCCAGGTGGGCGCCCCTCAGCTTTCTACGGGCGTCAATGCCTTCATGACGCCAACGTTCAGCTGGCAGCGCGTCGAGGGCGCGGCCAGCTATCAACTTCAGATCGATGACGACCTCAATTTCAGCAGCCCGTTGATTGACCAAAACACCAACGCCACCAGTTTCACCCCGACGGACGTTAGCGCCACACTGCAACCAGGCGTACAGTACTACTGGCGGGCAGCAATGCGTCGTTCCGGCGCCGTGATCGGCCACTGGACGGAGACGATGACCTTCACCAAGTCCTCAGTGGCGCCGGTGTTGATCTCGGCAGCGCCCGTGTCCGCTGCTGGGCAGTCAGAGAGCATTCACCGCCAGCCGACGCTACGCTGGACAGCAGTGCTGACTCCCAGCCAGGAGCCGCGTCTGGCTGCCTCCAAATATCGTCTGCAAGTTGCAAACAATGCGCAGTTTCTCAACCCCACTATCAATATCGATACGCAGGCGACAGCGTACACACCCGTCACTGGCAAGAACCTGGCGGACGGGGTGTGGTACTGGCGGGTGGCGATGGTCGATGGCAACGGCAACATCGGCCCCTACAGCCCGACGCAGAGTTTCACCAAACAATATCCGCCGCCGCTGCTTGTCACGACGCCGGACGCCAACGGCGCACCTCTCCTCGCCTGGACGCCTATTGACGGCGCCGCCTACTACAAACTGGAGTACGCCGACAATCCCAACTACAATAATTCCACCAAAGTGAGCACCGATCTCACACGCTATGCGCCCGACAAAGCGCTGCCTTTCAGCACCTATTACTGGCGCGTACAACTGGTGGATGCAGATGGCGTCTCCGGTCCGCTGGACAATGGTCAATTCTCCTATTACGTGCCGGCCACCTTTGTCTACACCCCAACGCAGGGCATTGCGCCCGTCACCATATACTTCACCGATACGACTGCCGGCAGTCTCACCAGCTGGCAGTGGAATTTTGGCGATGGCGGCGTGAGCGCCATCCGCAATCCTAGCCATCTCTACACCACCGCCGGCGTCTACACCGTGACGCTGCAGAATGTCACCAGTTATGGTTTTACGCGCACGGCAACGATCACCGAGGCTGTACGCATTTACCAGCGCGCCAGAGCCGCCTTCAGCGCCACGCCCCTCACCGGCGCAACGCCATTGCAGGTAACGTTTGTCGATCAATCGAGCGGCGACATCACGCGCTGGTTATGGAACTTTGGCGACGGCGTCACCAGTGAGGAGCGCTATCCTACGCATGTGTATACGTCGCCAGGCGTCTACCAGGTGGTGCTCAGCGTCTTTGGCCCAGGTGGAACCGACACGATGATCCGCCAAAACCTGATCACTGTCTCTGCGCCTGCCACCAGCACACCGCAACCGACGCCCACGGCAGCCCCCACGGCAACGCCTGCGCCGACGCTCGTCCCCCCACTTCCCATCGTGAGCGGCGTTGAGCCGACCAGCGACAACGGCCAGGTGCAGATAACGGTGACGGTGCGCGGCAATGGCTTCACCCCTGCCGCGCAAGTCTACTTTGGCGAACACCTGGCGGCGGATGTCACTTTCGTGAGCAGCGAACAACTCCAGGCAGTGAAGCCTGCAGGCATGACGCGCGCCACCTATGCTTTGCGCGTATGCAACGACGCGCAAACCTGCGGCGAACTCCCGGCAGCTTTCACCGTGACGGTCGACGACATCGCCGAATTCAATCTTTATCTTCCGACCGTGATCAAGTGAGAAATCTATGGCGGCGCCATAGGCTTTTGTGTTCAAGGGAGCGATTCAAGATGAACTGGCAAAAACACCTGCAAGTTTCCGCCATCGCCCTGGTGGTGGGCGGCGTCTGGGCGCTGCTCACCATAGTCGCCGGGCTGGCGCAGAGTGCGCCGGGCGCAGTTGGCGCCTTCACACCCGAAGCGCCCACCCTGATGGCGCCAGCGGAGGGTGAGCTGGTCACCGGCGCCACTCACCCGCCACTGGGCGTGCCCACGCTCACCTGGACAACTGTCCTCTCAGCCACCGGCTACCAGGTGCAGATCAGCACATCCAGCGGATTTGGTGCGACGGTTGTGAACGTCGACACCAGCAACCCCAGCTACACGCCGATCATTGCATTAGGTGACGGGGTCTTCTACTGGCGTGTGCGCGCCAAATCGGGCGCCACGTATGGGCCATTCTCAGCCGCCGCCAGCTTTGCCGTGAGTTGGAGTCACAACGGCGATATCCACCCAGTCTTGCTATCGCCGGAAAACGGCGCCACCATTGCCGCCTTTGCACATACGCACTTTACCTGGCAGCCAGTGCCGGGAGCAGCCACCTATCAATTCCGCATCGCCACCGACCCGCAGATGGTCAATGCTGTGTACACCGCCGTGACCACGACTCCGCAACATACGCCGTTGGAACGATTGGGCAATAACGTCTACTACTGGCAGGTGACGCCGGTCGACAACAAGGGCCATGCCGGCGCACTCAGCCCCATCTGGCAGTTTACCTTTGCCTGGAGCACAGCGCCCACGCTGCTATCGCCCGCTAACCAGGCGGTGCTGTCCTTTGCGCCGCGCTTTGTCTGGACGGCGGTGGAGGCGGCGAAAGAGTACCGGCTGCAGATCAGCACCCAGGTCAACTTCAACACCTACGACCAGATCATCACGCGCAACACCGACTACACGCCGGTGAAAGCCTTCAGCAACGATCAGGACTACTTCTGGCGCGTGCAGGCAGTGGATGAGCAAAACATTGCCTCACCCTGGAGCGAGATCCGGCGTTTCACTACGCGCTGGAGTTTCAAGCCACAGTTGTTGTCGCCTGCCAATAACAGCATTCAGCTTGCCTATCCCTTCTTTGCCTGGACGCCAGTTCCAGGCGCCGAACAATACCAGATTCAGATCGCTGGCAACAACACCTTCAACTCGCCCATCGTAGACGCCAAACTCTACAACGCAACGCAACACACACAACCGCAGTGGCAATCTGCCATTGCAGACACCTTCTACTACTGGCGCGTGCGCGCCATCGACGCGCAAAATAACTACGGCCCGTGGAGCGATGTCTGGTCATTCCAGTTCTCCGACCCGGTGGGACTGCTCAACCCTGCCAGCATCAAGCCAACGACAGCGAACCTGATTTACCCACTGCCTTATTACGTCCCGGATGCGGCAAACCAGCCCGTGCATGGGGATCGTTCTTTCGACGCCCCGCTCTTTGTCTGGGACGCGGCGCATGATGCGCCAGGCAGCGGCTCCGCCAATTTCGTCGAACCGGCGGATTTTTATCGCCTGGAAGTCGATGACGATCCGGCTTTCCAGTCGCCCAATTTCACCATCGATACGGCAGGATTGGCTGCTGCGCCAACCGCAACGCACCCTTTCACGCCTCTGCAGGATGGCGCCATCTACTACTGGCGCGTGAGCGCCTTTCGCGGCGGCCTGGAAATTGGCGGCAAAGTGACCTGGACAACGCGCTACAACGCCAACCTGGCCGCCGCCGCCGCCACAGCCGAACCGATCTTCCCGGCTGATGGCTTCGAGGCCGTGAAGCAACCGCCTGTGCTGGGCTGGCTGCCCGTCAACGGCGCCGCTCACTATCGAGTAGAGGTGGCGCGTGACGCTGCGTTCACCCAGATCGTGGATGCAGCGCTGGCGCAATCAGTGCGGTATGTGCCCTGGCAAGCGCAACTGACGGCCATGCCCTTTGGCGCCTACTGGTGGCGCGTGCGCGCCGAAGATAGCGCCAACACCCCCATCGGCGGCTGGAGCACGCCGCGTCACTTCAATCTTTCGGTCGAGCTGGCGGTGGGCAATCCCCTGTATGAATACATAGCGCCAGAAAATCTGGTGAACGACGTAACCGGCCGCGCACTTGTGGCCATAACGCCGATTGAAGGGCTGGGCGCCCATGAACTCAGCAATCTTTACACCATCATCGATCGGCGTCTATCACAGAGCAGCCAGAATTGGGTCATTGCCTTCAACGTTGGCGCCGGCCCCGGCGATACGATCCGCTACGCCGTCTACTTCGACACCGACCATGTCGCCAACAGCGGCGCTGCCAGCGACCCCCTCGGCAACACGGCCATTGCCACGGACGCGTACTACCGCCCCGAATATGTCATCTATGTTGACCTGGTTGGGGGCATTGGCGCCAGCGCACAATTCTTCAGTTGGAACGCTGGCGCCGGTGTGTGGAGTCCATCGCAGAACCTGAACGCCATTGGCGGCAGCGTTGCCTACTATCCGGCGCCCCAGTCGATCCAGATGTTTATCCCTTACACTGCGCTCGATTCCGCCAACGAGGATTGGGTGGGCAGTCTGGCGCTGGCGGTCTTTGCCCTCGAAGGCAACTCCGTGCGCGACAGCGTTCCCAAACAAAACGCCACGCTCAACAATCCGGTCTTTGTCTCCAACATGTTGACGCCGCTCTACCCCTTCGATACACCTTTCTCTAACCCGATCGTGCACATGGAAATGCCGTCACTGCGCTGGCGCATGCCAGACTACGGCGCTGACGGCTACAAAGTGCAGGTGGCGCGCGACCCACAATTCACCGACATCGTGGAAGAATGGGAAACCTATGAGACCAGCACCACACCCGTCTTCAACTTGATGCCGACAGCGTTCCAATCTCGCAAGGCTTACGCCAACAACGAGTCCTATTACTGGCGCGTCCGCATGCGTCACGAACGCTTTACGACCAATGCCAAAGACTATGACAGCGGTCCCTGGTCGCCGGCAATGCGTTTCAAGCTGGACAGCCGACAGGTAGGCAATCCGCAACTGTCGACCAGCGACAATGTCTTCATGACCCCTGCCTTCACCTGGGAACGCGTTGAGGGAGCGGCGGGCTACACCATCCAGATCGACGATGACGCCAACTTCAGTTCACCGATGATCAATCAGGCGACTGACGCCACCAGCTACACACCGCAGGAAACACAGACCTCTACATCGCTTTCGCCTGGGACGCAATACTACTGGCGCGTGGCAATGCGTCGTTCCAGCGATGTCATCGGTCATTGGAGCGACGCCATGATCTTTACCAAGACCTCGGTGGCGCCAGAGCTGGTGGCGCCTGCCGATGGCGTCACGCTTGACCAGCAGCCAACCCTGCAGTGGCGCGTCATCCTGACGCCGACCGCACAGCCGCGCCTGGCGGCGCCCACCTACCGCGTGCAGATTGCCAATAACCCGGCCTTCAATCCTGTCAAGCTCGAAGTCACGACCGAATCGACCTCCTATACGCCGCCCAAAACCAAGACGCTTGCCGACGGCGTCTGGTACTGGCGCGTGGCTTTCGTCGATGCAAACAACCGGCTCCATCCCTATAGCCCAACACGCAGCTTCACCAAGACTTATCCGCTGCCGACGTTGCTCAGACCGGCGCAGGGCGAAAACACCGGCGAGGCGCCCGTCTTCACCTGGGCGCCGGTCACAGGCGCGGCATCATACAAGATCGAGTATGCCGACAACAGCAATTACAACAAGTCCACCGTTGTCACCACCGACGTCACCACCTACGTGCCGACCAAAGCCATGACCAGCTCGCCCTATTACTGGCGCGTGCAGATGTTCGACGCCGATAACAATCCCGGCCCCCTCGTCGAAGGACGCTTTACCGCCGGCTTCAACGTGTTCCTCCCCACCGTCGCCGCTCCTTGAACGATGCAAAGAGAGGGATGTTAAAGCTGCATCCCTCTCTGTTGTTTTCGAGTTTTCCCGATTCACTTTGTTCCTGGCGTGGTCGGCGCCGGATTGGCAATAGCTCATGTTAATAGCCGCGTGCGAAGTCGACGTGGTAGTGCAACTCCTGCCCTGATATGTAGCGCTGTAGATTTTCCGCAAAGAGCGGCGCAATGTCTTCCGGGTAGCTCAGCGCCGAGGTGTGGCTGGTGATGAGCACGTTCGGCAACTTCCACAGTGGGTGATCGGCGGGCAGCGGTTCGGTCTGGAAGACGTCGAGCACGGCGCCAGCAATGCGCCCGGTCTGCAGCGCCTCAACGAGCGCCTCTTCATCCACCGTGCTGCCGCGCCCGACATTGACCAGCAGCGCATGGGCGGGCAGCGCTGCCAGCACCGCACGGTCGATCAGGTGACGGCTGGCAGGCGTGTTGGGCAAGCTGGCAACCAGATAGTCGCAGGCGGCGGCCATATCCACCAGCGCATCGCCGTGAAAATAGCGGTCAACGTGCGGACAATCCTCGCTTGCCCGCGTATAGCCCAGCACGCGCAGACGGAAACACTTTGCTGTGCGGGCGATCTCGGCGCCAATCGAACCGACGCCGACCAGCCCCAGCGTCTTGCCGCGCAGCCGCCCCGGCCAGGTCGCATCCCAACGCCCTGCGCGTTGCGCCAGAAAGCGCTGCCAGCCGCGACGCTCGTGCATGATCACATAACCCAGCACATATTCGGCCATCAACTCGCCAAAGACGCCGCGCGCATTGGTCAGCAAATAATCGCGGCGCAGACCGGGCGCCGTCAGCGTCTCCACACCAGCGTAAGTTGATTGCAGCCACCGCAGCGCGGCCATGCGGTCGAGCAGCGGGCGCACCAGCGGCGGGTCAGCCAGCACGACTTCACAGCTTGCCAGCCAGGGTTCAGCCTCGTCAGATGTGGCGGCGGCGTGCAGCGCCAGCGGCGGCAGCGGCATCGCCGCCAACAAGCGGGCGTAATCGGCGGCGCGCGCCGAGAGGATCAACACCTCAGGCGGCATGCACTGCCTCCTCGTCTGCCATAGCCGCCCGCACCGTCGCAAGCGCCGCCGGCGGGATCAACCCCTGCTCCACTGCGGACTGCGCCGCCGCCAGCGAATCCGCCACGCGCAGCAGCAGGACGCCTTGCGTCCGCAACCGCGCCGCCAGCGTATCCACCGCAGCATCGCGCTTTGCACCACTGACGTCGCGGATGTAGATCGCCAGCACGCGGCCAGGGTAGGCTTCGACCAGACGCGTGTACAGTTCAGGGTCTTTCTGCCCGCTGTCGCCCATCAACACAAAGGGTAGATGCGGATACGCGTCGAGCACACGGCGCATCGCCTCCAGTTTATGATCGTGGCTGAGCGCCTGCGTCAGCATATCGACGCCATAGTCACGCAAAAAGATCGGCCCGGACGGGATGCCGCGCACCTGCATAAACTCGACCAGAAAGTCGTATAGATTCCACGGACTGCTCGACACGTAGAAGATCGGGTTGTGGTCGGCGCCGGTGACGCCGCCCTGCAGCGCCCGATAGAGTGCAGCGACGCCCGGAAATGGCAGGCGCGTGGCAGCGTTCTGCAGCAGCGTCACCCATGCCGAGCGCACGAGACTGGTGGCCTGCGTCTGCAAGATCGTGTCGTCGATGTCGCTGATCACGCCGAAGCGCGCCGAAGAGGACGGGATCAGCACCTGCCCCTCGGCCTGCGCCACCGGCGCATCAGCGTCTGCAAGGAGCGCAGTCACCCTCACCGTGCACCACCCATCGGCATCGCTCACTGGCGACGCCGACGACAGATGCGCTTCGAAGTAGCCTTCATCGTCGGTGATGACCTGCACTGTGTCAAGGCCACAGCTCACCGTCAACGACACACCGCGCGCCTCGTCGGACTCGATGCGGCGCAGCGCATCGCGCAGATTGCGCCAGGGCGATTGGCTGGCCTCGGCGGGGGCGGGCAACGGCTCGTGCAATACGCGCCCACGCACCACCAGCGCGGCCTTCGTGCCAAAACTGCGATAGGGAACAATCACAAGCGGCGCCTGCTTCATGGATGACTCATCTCCTCCTGATCGAAAATTTTACCGGGATTCAGAATATGGTGTGGATCAAGCGCCGCCTTGAGACGCCGCATGGTGGCGATCTCCGCCGGCGTGCGGCTGAGCGACAAAAAGGCTTTCTTCTCCAGCCCGATGCCATGCTCCGCCGAGACCGAGCCACCCACGGCCGTCAACGGGCGATAGACGATCTGCGCCATGCGATCGCCATCCTGGGGCTGAAGCTGCGGCGCCCACACGTTGATGTGCAGATTGCCATCACCCAGATGCCCATAGACCCAACAGCGCGCGTCTGCGCCAAAGTGCAGTGCAATCGCCGAACGCACATCGGCAACATACTCTTCCATGGCGCCGATGGGCAAACTGACATCATAACCAAAGGTGAGGTGGTGCTGGCGCTCAATCTGCTCGGAATCTTCACGGATGCGCCATAGCTCGGAACGTTGTTGGTGGCTGCGGGCGACCACAGCATCGTCAAAGAGACCAGCGTGCGCAGCGTGGTCGAGCGCGGCTTCAAAGCGCACCTGGTCGAAGCGTTCATGGCCGCCCAACGCCTCGACGAGCACGTAGTAAGCGTATTCCTGCCCCAGTGACGGTTTGCCCAGCGCCGGCGGCGTCGTGGTCAGCCGATAGTAGTCGTTCCACATCACCTCAAAGGAAGCCAACGCGCCGCCAAGATCGCGCTGCAACAAAGGTAGCAGTGCAGTGACCTGGGCAAATTCATCCATCGCCAACAGCGCGGTGGCGTAGGTGCGCGGCGCGGGAAAGAGCCGCAGCACAGCCTGCGTCACCACGCCCAGCGTTCCTTCACTGCCGATCAAGAGATGCTTGAGATCGTAACCGGCGTTGTTCTTGAGCATGGCGTTCAGCGCGGTGAGCACCACGCCGTCGGCAAGCACAGCCTCTAGCCCCAGCACCAGCTCACGCATCATCCCGTAGCGCAGCACGCGCACACCGCCCGCATTCATGGCGATACAGCCGCCGATCGTCGCCGAACCGCGCGCCGCCAGGTCAAGCGGAAAGAACAGCCCGTGCGCCGCCGCCGCCTCTTGCACCCGTTGCAGCGGCGCGCCTGCCTGCGCCGTCAAGGTCTGATTCTGCGCATCGACGGCAACCACGCTCGCCATGCGCTCCAGCGACACGATCAGATCACGCGGGGTGGTGCGCGTGGCGTGCACCAGGTTCGTGCCACCGCCATAGACGACAACCGGTTGCCGCGCGGCGTGACAGAGGCGCAACACAGCCGCCACTTCATCGGTTGTGCGTGGGCGGACGAGCGCCAGCGCGTCTGGCGGCGTCGGGTCGCTCCAACTCGTGGCGCGCGCCTGGAGAGCGCCGCCAGTCAACACCCCGTCAACGCCAAGCAGGGCGCGCAGTTCATCGACAAGCATTCGGCAGTCATCCTAACATCTCGATGGTGTAATCGATCAGTTGGGCGTCGCCATGCCACTGCTCAACGCGATGGGCGACGTCCTGCAAATGACGGTGCGCCAGCGCACCATTCTGGCTAACGCACGCCACTTCGAGCACTGCGCGTGTCAAAACATCCTGCGCCTCGGCTTCACAGACCGAAACGTTGTAGTCGCGGCGCAGGCGTGCAATCAGCGGCTTGAGGATGCCGCGTTTACCTTTCAAGCTGTCGTTCATGGGGAGATACAACTCAAGCGTCAACAGACCAACCGCCATGACCATTCACCGTTGTCGATTCCACTCATCGTTGCCAAATTGTGTGCGGATCAATTCTGCCGCGCGGCGCACCTCCGCCGGCGTCAATCCACCCGGCTGAAAGCTCATCTGCAGCACCTGCTCAAAACCGTGCTGCATGGCGGCGGCGACGCGCCCAAACGCCACGCTGTCGCTGCCATCATCGACCCCCAACGCCTGGGCCAGCGTGCATGCGCGGGCGGCAAGCTCCCGCCGCAGGGCGGCGGCCTGCTCCGCCGGCAACGCCAGCACGTCGATCAGTCGCGTGATGTCGCCCACCAGGGGCAGACTGCCATGCTGCAACACATATCCCGCGCGGCGACTCTGAGCGCTGCCGATCAGCTTGCGACGCCCCACCGTGATCTCGTAGGCGCTGGGCGCCTCGAAACAGACGGCAGAGACATCGGCGCCCACGCGCACATCGCCGGGCGCCTTTTCGGCGTGCGCACCCAACCGGCGCAGCCCGGCCAACAGCGCGTTGCTAATACGCAGATATGCATCCATCACGCCGCCGCGCACCAGCGGATGCTGCATCGCCGCAGCCACGGAGTAGGTGAACTCATCCGTGTGCAAGATGGCGCGACCGCCTGTTGGTCGCCGCACGATCTCATATCCCAGCGCAGTCGTCTTTGCAGCGTCGATATCGGTGATCGGCTGCAGGCGCCCCAGGCTGACCGCCGGTGGCTGCCAGCGATAAAAGCGCACCGTCGGCGGACTCTCGCCTGCCGCGCACGCTTCGGCAATCGCCTGGTCAACCGACATGTTGGCCGCGCCGGAGCGCGGCGCCTCTTCCACAATCAGCCGCCACGTCGTCGGCGCTTCTTCTTCAAGTTCAGCCACATCGACAAAAATATCGCTGGCAGGGTTGCTTCTCTCCATCACATTCCTCTTTCCTGGGTTGGGTCTCAACGTCCACAACACCGATGCCACCGCGTATCGAAGGCGCTCACGCCGCCAGGGGCAGCGCCGCCACCTCCGCCGCTACGCCCGCCACCGTCACCGCCGCACCTGGCGCATGATATGGGCGTTTGAGAATGGCGAGGGCAACAGGCGCCTGGAGCGCCGGGCTGTAGGCGGCGCTCGTTACGACGCCCACCTCGCGGCCTTCGACCAACACCGTGTCGCCCGGTGTGAGCAGGGTGGAGCTGCGTAGCCCGACCAGCGTCCGCGTCACCTTGTCGTAGGTGATCTGCCGGGCGATGATCTCCTGACCGGTGTAGCAGCCTTTGTTCTCGGCGCATGCCCAGGCCATGCCGGCCTCCAGGGGGCTGTACTCACCGGTCAGCTCGGCGCCGGGCGCAGGACGTCCCAACTCGATGCGCCGCGCCGTGTAGCTTGCCGCGTCGAGCAGCGGCGCCCCTAACCGCGCCAGGAGCGTCTCCACCCCCTCGACCGGCGCAATCACTTCGTAGCCAGGCAGATCGTACAGCTCTTGCCTGAGGATCATCATCTCCTCGACGCGTTGCCAGTGGCCTTCGGCAGCAGGCAACGGGACGAAACCGCTCTGCGCCAGCGTCGCCCCCGCCTGCGGCCCAATCACGCGCAAACGGGTCAGGTCGCGCTCCGGCTTGCTCACGCGCACCTTGTCCATGAAAAAAATCTGCCCGCGCAGATGCCGTTCGAGTGCGGTGGTTTCGCCCGGCGCCGGCAGCAGCCAGAGGGCGTCTTCATCCGCCAGCACCGTGAAGACCTGGATAATCCTGGCGGTCGGGCTGGTGAGCACCGTGACGCAGCTTTCACCGGGGTGCAACGCCTTGATGTTGTTGGTCGTCATGCGCTGGAGAAAGTCGACGCGGTCAACGTCGGTGAGGCGCAACACCCCGGCGGCAGGCGGCATCCACACGGCGGCGGTGTGCAGCGCAGAATAAGCAGTGTTCTCGGACACGTTGGTGACAGTCATGTTGGTGACAGTCATGTTGGCAACAGTCATTGGGTTTCTCCATAGCGTCTGGCAAAGTCCACAATCTTATAGAACATCTCGCGCCCGGCGTCCGTCATATTCGCTCCGATGCCCAGATAGTGGCTCACATCCTCGTAGTAGTAGGTTTCGACCGGCACACCGGCGGCGCGTACGGCGGCTTCCAGTGCATACGCCTGCTCAATGCGCAGAATTTCATCCGCCGCCGTGTGGATGATCATCGTCGGCGGCAACTCGCCGGCGCTGTAAACGGGCGAGTACATCAGAAAGGGCAACGGATAGAGATTGGGCGGCCCAAACGACGGCGCCAGCAATTCGTAAGGCGGCGGGATCGTGATGCGCCCGGCGTAAAAATCCTGTGCGGCGGTGAAGGCGTTCGCCAGCCCGCCGACTGTCACCCAGCCCGCCAGATCATCGCCAGCAGCGCGCAGCAGCCGCGCCAGCACCGCACTGCTAAAACTGCCGCCCAGCGCCAGAGGGCGGCTGGCGTCGACGACCGGGCCGAAGGCGCCCGCCTGCGCCAGCGCCAACACCACGCGCGCATCCTGGGCATGCGCCTCGGCATCCGCGCCGCGCGCTGCAATCGGTGATACGGCGACCACCGCAAAATGTTCGGCGGCGAAGGCGGCGCTCACCGGCTCCCAATCTGCGACCGGCGACGGGTAGACCATGAAGAGCAACGGCAGCGTCGTCGTCGGCTCGCGGTTTTGGGGCAGATAGAGACGCACGCTGTCAATCGTGGCGCCAGCATAGTCGAAAGCATAGGCGGTCGCGTCGGCGATAGTAGTACGCGGAAAGTCCGTGCTGACGGTGAAGACGCCCGTCGTCCGCAGCGCCACGGCGGCAGCCAGATCATCCGGCAACGCTGGCGGTGCGTAAGGCGCTAACACCAGCGGCGGCGCCGTCGTCGTTACGCCCGACGCGATTGTCATGAGCTTGGGCAGCGCCAGCAGCCCGGTCAGCGCCCGTTCAGCATAGCCAGGGGCCACCGCCGCCGGTGTGTACTGTCCCGGCGGGATATTCTCGATACGGTAGCGACCGTCGGCGCCCGTGCGTGCAGCGTGCGGTGCACCGTCCGCCTGGGCGACGACCACGGTTGCGCCGGCGATGGGGGCGCCCTGCCCATCGACCACCTGGCCAATCAACGCGCCGGGCGGGGCGGCGCTGATCGACGGCGGCTGCGTCCCCAGCCAGGTGGAGAGCATATAGCCGATCACATTGGCCTGCGGCGTCGGCTGGCAGCCGGTCAGCATCCCAGCCAGCAAAATCACTATCCCAGCAAGCCCGATCGCGCGTGTCATGGCGGCATTATACCACTGGTCACTCTTCGCCACGCCTGTAGCGGGCAAGTTCCGCCACAGGATCGTGTAGATGCCCGGCGACAATGCGCTCCGACTGTACAAACATCCAGAGAGCCAAAATGCGCGGCGGACGCCAGATGGACGATTGCGGCTTTCTCCTATCTATGCTGCTCTGGCGTAAATACGCTCGCTCCACTCCGGGTAGCGTTCGAAGAGATGCTCAAAGAGCGCGGTGCACTTCTGCTCGAACAGTGTCGGCGTGTAGGCGGGCGGCAGGCCGGTGTCCAGTAAGTCCTCGATCGCCAGCCGCAACGCCGAGCGCGCGGCGGCTTTCTGTCGCCAGTTGAGCACCAGCAGATCTTGCAGCCGCGCCAGCAGTTCCCGCGCCACCTTTTTGACCTCGGCGCGCTCCGCCGCTGTCAGCGGGGGCGCCGGGCGGGTGAGGATGTCGAAGATGACTAGATCCTCCTCCGTCAGATGCTCGCGTACGTGGCGCTCCTGCTCGGCGTCCAGGCTTTGCGAGAGCTGGAGCAGTTCCTCGAACAACTGCTCGATGGTGCGGCTGCCGGCGTTGTAGCTGGCGATCAGTTGCTCGAATTTCGCGGCGAAGTCGGCGCGGGTGGGGTTGAGGCGGATCATCTGCTCCAGCCGGGCGCGGATGGCGGCTTTGAGCGCCTCCAGTTCGGTGTGTTTGTGTCGCGACGCCTGGAAGCGTTCCGCCAACGCCGCGAAGTTGAGCTGCGTCAGGTCGAGCGGCGGCAGACCGGCGTCGCGGATGGCGTGCCCCGTGATCGACGCGTCGAGCAAGCCGGTGATCTGCCCCATGATGGCGGAAATGTCCGGCGGGTTGGGGCTGCCCCTGGCGTGCAGGATGGCGGTGAGCGCGGCGAGGCTCGCCACGCGGTCGGCGCATTCCAGCGCGGCCGGGTCAGGCTTGACCGCACGGTGGAGCGCATCGACCAGGGCGGCGTGGGTGAAGAAGTCGCGGCGCCGCGTCTCCGGTGCGATCAGCGCGTCGATGGCGTTCTCCACGGCGTTGAGCCGCGCCAGGCTGCCCGGCGGCAGCGCCTCCAGCGCCGGCAGGTCGACGCCATACTCGGCGCAGAACGCAGTGACTGCCGCCGCCGCGCGCAGATCCGTCACAAGCTGCGCCTTGTCCTTGACCGGGGTGACGCCGCCCGCGCCGGCGCCGTAGATCGCCAGCGCCTGTTCCAGTGCGGCGAAGACGTTGGCGTAGTCCACGATCACGCCGCTGTGCTTGCCGGGGAAGACGCGGTTGGCGCGGGCGATGGTCTGCATCAGCGTGTGGTTGCGCATCGGCTTGTCGATATAGACGGTGGAGCAGCTTGGCGCGTCGAAGCCGGTGAGCCACATGGCGCAGACGAAGACCAGACGCAGCGGGTCGGCAGGGTCTTTGAACTTCTCGTCGAGACCGGGCTGCGATTCGTGCATGCGGCGGCGGTGCGGCTCGATCTCCAGACCCAGGCGGTGCATCTGCTCGATCTCGTTCTGTCCCGGCGAGACGATCAGCGCCATGTCGGTGGTGGTGAGCACGTCGAGGCGCGCCTGTAGCTCGACTTTGCGCGCCGCCCGCTGCATCAATTCTGCGGGCGACGCGTCGGCGCGGGGCTGATAGTCCAGCGTTGCCAGTTCCTTGCGCACTCGCTCCGTCTCCGCCGCTCTGCAAAAAGCTGGATGGCGGGTTGCTCGACAAGCTGGTCTTCGGAGTAGGGGTCGCTGCTCATGGTGGTGGTCCTATCATCCAACTATCTGTCGGACAATTTGCCAAATTTGCAACCGCATTTCCCCGCCTGGCGAGAGCGTGCGGCTCAGAGCCATGTCTACATCACGTTTGTGGTATCATAGAGCCGTATCACCAATCGCAAGCTCAAGCAAAGATAACGACGCATGAATCCGACGCCATCCACAACACCGACATCTCTCAATGTTCACATTCCGCCTTCGGACCTGGTCAAACGCGTTGATGCCCTGCGAGCGCTGCTGCCGTCGCATGTGCGCGTCACCGCTGCGCCGGACGCTNNGCGAGAGCGTGCGGCTCAGAGCCATGTCTACATCACGTTTGTGGTATCATAGAGCCGTATCACCGATCGCAAGCTCAAACAAAGACAACGACGCATGAATCCGACGCCATCCACAACACCGACATCTCTCAATGTTCACATTCCGCCTTCGGACCTGGTCAAACGCGTTGATGCCCTGCGAGCGCTGCTGCCGTCGCATGTGCGCGTCACCGCTGCGCCGGACGCTCAGCCCGAAGATTGTCACATTCTGGTGCACGGTGCAGTCAAGGCGGAGTGGCTGGCCGCCAGCCCCAACCTGCGCGCGGTGATTGTGCCCTACGCTGGCGTCTCGCCGGAGATGCAGACGCTGCTTCAGCAATATCCCCAGATTGCGCTGCACAATCTGCACTACAACGATGTCGCTACGGCGGAGTTTGCCCTGGCGCTCCTGTTTGCCGCCGCCAAGTTTATCGTGCCGCTGGATCGGTT
>DGFH01000339.1 GCA_002391565.1 Anaerolineales bacterium UBA3905 | reverse complement strand
TCAGCGTCTGCGTCAGGTCGGCGGCGGCGAGCAGCCCGGCGAGAAAGCCATCGAAGCGCATCAGGAAGGTCACTGCGCCGTCACGGTTGCGCGCATGGCCAAGCACGTCGGTCATCCACACCTCGAAGAAGATGAAATCGTGCGGCTGGCTGAGCCCCCACAGCACGCGCCCTGCCTCCTGCGGCGTGTAGACCGGCGCGTCGGCATAGCCAAGCTCGCCGCGCCAGCCTTCGCCGGTGAAATCCGCCGAAAGCGCACGCCCGGCGCACAGGTCAGCGTAGGTCAGCAAGTCCTGCCCGGCAAGGGTGGCGGCGTAGGGCACGGCGCTGAGCAGCCGCTTGCCGCGCTGCACGGCGTCGAAGTACCCCTGCGGGTAGGCGTTGCAGAAGTAGGCGCTGCGTCCGGCGGCTTGGAGCTGATGAAAGACACCGCCTTCATCCAGGATGGCGCGCACGCGCGCGTCGGGGCGCGGACCGTAATGCTCGCCAAGCCGCTGTGCAGCGTTGACGCCGGTGAGGATTGCCGCCTGCCCTGTCGCGCTCTGCGGTCGCCCCGCAATGCCGAGGTTGGCATCCGTGGGGATCAACTCAGCGTCGGCGGTGGAAAGGCGTCCGGTTGCGGCGACGGGGCGGCGCCCTGCCAGCAGCGCAGCCAGCGTCGGGTAGGCGTCCGCGGCCAGCGGATTGACCGCCGGGTCGTCGTCGCCCAGCCCGACGCCGTCCAGAAAAAGAAAAATCACGCGGCGGCGCTCTGTCATCCTCTGTCTTCGTATTTTCGCTGGGATTGGCGACCGCTACAGGCGCCGTCGGGAGCGATAGATTGATCCGTCATTGTTTTCACCTCGGTGCTCATTTCTGTGCGGCAGAGAATTGTACTACATCCACACGGTTAACCAAGATGAATTTTTCACCGATCCTACCTTAGCCGTCTGGTTTATTCGCGCCAAACCCGCCCCTGGCAAAATTGGCGCGCAAATTGCTCTTTTCTTTGATTATAATGCGGTTCGTTGCATGCAAGCTGGCGTACAACAAGGTGATTGGCATCAAAAACAACTGAACTGCAATGCAGACGCAAAGGAAACATAATGAGTCGGTTATATACAGAAAACCTGAGCCTAGCGTATGACAACCACCCCATCATCACTGAATTGCACCTCGCCATCCCAACTGGCAAAATCACCGCCCTGGTTGGGCCGAATGGCTGTGGCAAGTCAACGTTGCTGCGCGGGCTGGCGCGGCTCCTGTCACCCAGGCGCGGTCATGTCTACCTGGATGGCAAAGCAATCCACACTATGTCCTCCAAGACGCTGGCAAGACAGCTTGGCATCCTGCCGCAAAGCCCGAATGCTCCCGAAGGATTGACGGTGCGCGAGTTGGTGGCTCAGGGTCGCTATCCGCATCAACATTGGTTTCAGCAATGGTCAGCCACAGATGAAGCGATCACGGCGGCGGCGATGACCACGACCAACATTTTGGACTTTGCCGACCGCCCATTGGATACCCTCTCCGGCGGCCAACGCCAACGCGCCTGGATCGCGATGGCGCTGGCGCAAGAGACCGACATCTTGTTGCTCGATGAGCCAACAACTTATCTTGATCTCGCCTATCAGATCGAAGTGCTCGATCTCTTGCGCGAGTTGAATGAGGCGGGACGCACAATTGTCATGGTGCTGCACGACCTGAACCAGGCATGTCGTTATGCCCATCACCTGGTCGCCATGCGCGATGGAAAAATCTGGGGGCAGGGCGCGCCAGCCAGCATCATGACAGAGCGTATGGTCGCCGAGGTCTTCCGATTGAATGCACGCATCATCGCCGATCCTGTCAGCGGCGCGCCGCTGTGCATTCCGCTGGGTAGACCGCACGTAGAGCGACCATCGCCAGGCAATGCGCTGTCATATGCGCCGCTCGTTGCAGCTACGGCGCCAACACCGGCCTGAAACTATATTCTTATTCTTCAAACAAGGAGTTCTCACCAAATGCGCTTTTTCACGGCTTTTCTGGCATCCAGTCTGCTCGCCGCCGCCATTGTGCTCAGCGCTTGCGTTGCACCGAGCAGCACACCGGTCAGCACGCCAGCTGCCACGCTCATGGCAACATCCGCCGAGACTGCGTCTGATGCCTTTCCGGTTACTATCGAACACAAATACGGCGCCACAACAATTTCATCGCCGCCCACGCGCATCGTGACGGTGGGACTCACCGACCACGACGCGCTGCTGGCGCTCGACATCGTGCCGGTCGGCACTTCAGAATGGTTTGGCGGCTACCCTGGCTCAGTATGGCCGTGGGCGCAACACAAGCTCAATGGCGCCGTGCCTGAAGCGGTTGGCGGCGATGCCATCAACTTCGAGAAGATCGCTGCGCTTCAACCCGATCTGATCCTGGCGCTCTTTTCTGGCATTACACAAGAAGAATACGATCTCCTGACGCAGATTGCACCGACTGTTGCACCGCCAGCCGGTTACGTCGACTATGGGATTCCCTGGCAGGAGCTGACCATCACGGTGGGCAAGGCTATCGGCAAGCAGTCAGAGGCCGAGAAATTGGTTGCCGAAGTGGAGGCGAAGTTTGCCCAGGTGCGCGCCGAGCATCCTGAGTTCGCGGGCGCCACCGCCGTCGTGGCCACGCCCTATCAGGGCATCTGGGTTTATGGCCCGCAGGATGTGCGCGGCCGTTTTCTGACGCTGCTCGGCTTCACCCTACCAAAAAGGCTGGAGGAAATTACCGGCGCCGAATTTGGCGGCAATCTCAGCATGGAGCGCGCCGATCTGCTTGATGTGGATGTGATTATCTGGCTCGACGCAGAAGATGCTGAAGGAGCGTTGGGTGGCCCGGTTTACCAAAATCTGCCCGTGCATACTGAAGGTCGCGAGGTCTTCCTCGACAGCTATAATGATCCGGTCGGTGGCGCCACCTCCTTTGTGAGTGTGCTGAGCCTCCCCTTCCTGCTTGATGAGCTGGTTCCGCAATTGGCGACGGCGATGAAAGGCGATCAGTGACCACACGAACTGTTTCCACCCCCGATTATTGCAACGTTGCAGCCCAGGCGTTCGGCCTCGATCCGGCAGGTCATGCGGACAGCTTCGACGACCTCTTGTTGTTGGAGACGCCGCTCCCCTGGAAGCGTGACATGTATCAACGGGCGGGAGCATTGCCGCAACGCGCCATCGACCTGCTGGCGTTGTGGCGGCGGCGCTATGAGGCAGGCTCGCCCTACAACCATCGCCTGCTGATGATTGCACCAGACCCAGCATATTCGCTTCCAGGCTTTCGTCGGGCGATCTTTTTCACGCGGCCATCCGGTGCGTTTGCAACCTTCGCCAGAACCGAATATCTGGCGCCAGAGGAGATGGTCGGAGAGCTAGTCTGGACGCTGTATGAAGCGACTCATCGGCTTTCAGCCTTTGATCGATATTGCGCTTCGGATGAGGCGCCGACGAACCGCCCTGTGCGCGATATTCTCGTTTGCACGCACGGCGTCATCGATGCAGCCTGCGCAAAATTTGGCTACCCGCTTTATCGTTGTCTGCGCGATGACTTTGCAGGGGAGTCGCTGCATATCTGGCGAGTCAGTCACTTTGGCGGCCACGTTTTTGCACCGACGTTGATCGATATGCCAACCGGCCATTACTGGGCTTATGTGAACGAGAAACAGGCTGCACAGATCGTGCAGCGCAATGGCGATGTTGCGCCCCTCTACGGTCATTATCGCGGCTGGGCCGGACTAGCAGATGGCTTCGCTCAGGCCGCTGAACGCGAAATCTGGCAACGCGAGGGGTGGCGATGGTTCGACTATCTCCGTAGCGGCGCAGCAACAATCCAACCTGAAGATATGCGCGACGAGGCGCAGGTGTGCATTGAGTTCACGGACACTGACAGGGCAATGGGCGTCTACACGGCGCACGTGCAGATAAGCCGCACGATCAACACTCGTCATTCTACGGCCAGCGACAATTGCTATGTCTATCCGCAATACCAGGTGGTCGCTCTATCTCGCTCTTCATTGGAGACAGCGACAGTCACCCTATGAGCGATAGGGCGAACATGCGCTCTTGATCCGCGCATGTTCGCCCTTAAAACTCTAAAAGACGATAGAAGAGGAATTTGTATGGCGGCAGCAACTGCACCGGATACCAATCATCTCTTGCGCCTGCCCCGTTCACGCGCCGCCCTGCTGTTTGGGTTGCTCGTCGGCGCAGGTGTGCTGCTTCTTGCCATGATGAGCAGTATTGCGTTGGGAGCGGCGGATATTGCACCTAGCGATGTGTGGGCATCACTTTTTCACTTTGATCCCGCCTCCACTGATCACCTGGTTATTCGCACGCTGCGCATTCCTCGCGCAACCGTCGCCGCATTGGTGGGGGCGTCGCTGGCGGTGGCCGGCGCCATCATGCAGGCGCTGACGCGCAATCCACTGAGCGATCCTGGTATTCTCGGTATCAACACCGGCGCCGCGCTAGGGGTGGTGGCCGGCATCTATTTTCTCAACATCGGCTCACTTTCAATGTGTGCGCTTTTTGCATTTGCCGGCGCCACAGTGACCGCAATCGCCGTCTACATGCTTGGCTCGTTGGGTTATGGCGGGCCAACACCGCTCAAGTTGACAATTGCCGGTGCAGCGTTGACCGCGCTGCTCAGTTCCTTCACTACGGGCATCCTTATTCTGAATCAGCGTACACTGGAAGAAGTGAGATTCTGGATGGCTGGCTCCGTAGCCGGGCGCGATCTGGCGCTGTTGCTTCAAGTGGCGCCTTACTTACTCGGCGGCCTGTTGCTGGCGCTGGCATTGGGGCGTCAACTCACCACAATTGCTTTGGGAGAGGATGTCGCCAGAGGGCTGGGGCAGCACACAGGCTGGGTCAAAGGGTTGGCGGCATTGGCTGTTGTACTGTTGGCTGGCGGCTCGGTTGCGATTGCCGGCCCGATTGCCTTTGTTGGGTTGGTCATTCCGCACATGGCGCGTTTTGTAGTGGGCGTTGATTATCGTTGGATTCTGCCCTATGCCATGTTGCTGGGCGCAGTTTTTCTTGTCTTGTCTGACGTGGCAGCCAGGATGCTCGTGCGTCCGATGGAGTTGCCGCTCGGCGTCATGACGGCGTTGATCGGTGGGCCGTTTTTCATCTATTTGGTGCGTTGGCGGGTGAGGAAGTAATGAAGCAGTCGAGTTGGGTTGCAGTGCGAGCGCCATGGCTGGCGGTTTCCTTGCGGATCGATCGCCGCGTGCCGCCGGTTTTGTTGTTGGCGACGCTGGCGACACTGATAGCGATGATCGTCAACATTGGCGTCGGCGAATATCCGATTGCACCGCTGGATGTGCTCAAGAGCGTGTTGCATCTGCCTTCAGCCAGCGCCGAGCACAGCTTCATTGTCAACACACTGCGGCTGCCACGCATGTTGGTGGCGGCGCTTGTCGGGTTGGCTTTGGGCATTTCTGGGGCAATCATGCAAGGGCTGACGCGCAATCCGTTGGCAGACCCGGACATTCTCGGCATCAGTCCGGGCGCGGGCCTGGCCGCCGTGACATTGATCGTCGTCGTGCAGAGTGTTTCTAGCGATCTGGTCTCATTGGGGGCGTTTGCTGGCGCGCTGCTCGCTGCGCTGTTGATCTATCTGCTGGCATGGCGCAGCGGCGAATCGCCGTTGCGTTTAATTCTGGTCGGGGTCGGGTTGGGTGCGATTGCTGGAGCGCTCACTACACTCATGCTCACCTTTGGCAACCTTTACGACGTTCAGCGCGCATTGATCTGGCTGACCGGCAGCATCTACGGGCGATCGTGGAAGGAATTCTGGGCGTTGCTTCCCTGGGTGCTCCTATTTGCACCACCAGCTCTTCTCCTGGCGCGCGATCTGAATGCCCTGCACCTCGGTGAAGAGATTGCGCAAGGGCTTGGGGTGCGTGTGACGCTACGACGAGGGATGCTGATGGTGATCGCAGTTGCGCTTGCGGGCGCAACGGTGGCTGCCGCAGGCACGATTGGCTTTGTCGGATTGATGGCGCCCCACATCGGGCGACGGCTGGTCGGCTCCGATCATATTGGTTTACTACCCACGGCGGGGCTGGTGGGCGCCTTCACAGTAGTGGCGGCTGACCTGGTCGGGCGCACGCTCTTTGCGCCAATCGAACTGCCGGTCGGTCTGGTGACTGCGGCAATTGGGGCGCCATTCTTCCTGTTTTTGCTCTGGCGCCAGCGCAGTGCATCGCTGCTGCGAGGGAGTTAATTGGAGCGCATATGGCGCCCCCGATTGCCAGTAGACGCCGCTCGCAGCGGCGTGTCCTTCGTCGCAACAACATCCACGCGTTAACCAGAACCGTGCGGCTGAGAGCCGCACCAAACCGTCGATTCCTGTTCCGGCGCCCCGCCATTATACAATACACTCATCTACCTGCGGTTATCAACCATTCACCGGAAAGGCAGCAAGCATGTCGCTCACCTATCATTCCACCATGCGCGGCATTTTGTTCACCGACCAATACCAGCTCACAATGGCGCAGCTTTACTTCCGTCATGGGCTGCACGAGATGGAAGTCCAGTTCGACCACTTCTATCGGCGCAATCCCGACTACGACCAGCACCAGGCGGGCTACTGCATCAACGCCGGGCTAGAATGGTTCCTGGACTGGATGCAGCAGGCGCACTTCCGCGAGAGCGACATCGAGTATCTGCGCGGACATCGCAACGCGCAGGGCAACCGCCTCTTTGCCGATGATTTTCTGGCGTATTTGCGCAGTCATGGCGACTTCAACGGTCTGAGCATCCGCGCCATCCCAGAGGGGCGCGTCGTACACCCCAACACGCCGCTGACCATCGTGCGCGGCCCGATGGCGATGGCGCAGATCATCGAGACGCCGCTGCTCAACAAGCTGAACTACTCGACGCTGGTCGCCACCAAAGCATCGCGGCTGGTGGAAGCAAGTCGCGGCGGTGCGATCCTGGAGTTCGGGCTGCGCCGCGCCCAAGGCGAAGGCGCCAACGACGGCACGCGCGCGGCGCTGATCGGCGGCGCGCACTTTAGCTCCAACGTTGGCGTCTCGCATGTGCTGGGGCTGCCGCCCAAGGGCACGCACGCACACAGCATGGTGCAGCTGATGATGGCGCTGGGTGAGGGCGAGATCGGCGCATTCCGCGCCTACGCCGAGCTCTACCCGGACGACTGTCTGCTGCTTGTCGATACGGTGGACACGCTGCAATCGGGCGTGCCCAATGCCATCAAGGTCTTCGAGGAATTGCGGCGCAAGGGTCACCGCCCGGCCGGCATCCGCCTCGATTCGGGCGACCAGGCGTATCTGAGCATCCAGGCCGCAAAGATGCTCGACGAAGCCGGTTTTGACGAGTGCGCCATCGTGCTCTCCAGCGACCTCGACGAGCTGGTGATCTGGCAGATCATCACGCAGATTCAACACGAGGCGCCGCGCTATGGCGTCGACGCCGACAAATTGATCAAACGGCTGGTCTACGGCGTTGGCACGCGGCTGATCACATCGTGGGGGGAGCCGGCGCTGGGCGGCGTCTACAAACTGGTGGCGGTGAAAAAAGGCGACGACTGGAGTTCGGCGATCAAGATTTCCGAGTCACCCTCCAAGACGCCGACGCCGGGCGCCAAACAGGCGTGGCGCATCTACGATCAACGCCAGAAAGCCACCGCCGATCTACTCACGCTGGAAGACGAGGTGATTGACCCCACCGCGCCGCTCGTGCTGCGCCATCCCAGCGACCACACCAAGCTGCGCACGCTCCAGCCGGGCCAGATCAGCCGCATCGAGCCGCTGCACGCCGAGATCGTGCGCCAGGGCAAACTCGTTTACGACCTGCCGCCGCTGGAGGAACTGCGCCGCCGC
>DGFH01000003.1:5561-5768 GCA_002391565.1 Anaerolineales bacterium UBA3905 | reverse complement strand
CGCGATCGTCGATACCGCCGCTGCCGCCGCCGAGCGCCTGGGCCCCATGGCCGCCGAAGATACCCGGCGATGGCGTGCCCGAGCACAAGACGCTCAAGAATCTGCTTGCCTCTAAAGTGCTGTGGGACGCAATCCGCGCCATGCCAACGGTCGGCGTCGTCCGGCACGACCCACAGCGCAAGCTCTACGACCTGTCTCTTATACACA
>DGFH01000003.1:0-5418 GCA_002391565.1 Anaerolineales bacterium UBA3905 | reverse complement strand
CTGATTGCGGTCAAAGCGCGCAACGGCATCGTTGTGGCGCCCCACCCATCGGCGGCAAAGTGCAGCGCCGAAGCAGTGCGCATCATGGCCGAGGCGGGCGAACGCGCCGGCATGCCGCGCGGGCTGGTCGCCTGCATGACGGAGGTGTCGCTACCCGGCACGCAGGAGCTGATGCGCCACAAATACGTTGCGTTGATTCTGGCGACGGGCGGCAGCGAAATGGTGCGCGCGGCGCATTCGGTCGGCAAACCGGCTTACGGCGTTGGGCCTGGCAACGTGCCCGTCTACGTGGATCGCTCCGCCGACCTGCGCAAAGCGGCGAAGTACATCGTGGCGAGCAAAGCGTTCGACCACTCGGTGATCTGCGCCACAGAGCAGGCTGTCGTCGCCGATGCCCCCATCGCCGCGCAACTGGCGGAGTTGATGCAAGCCGAGGGCGCACATTTTGTCACACCGGACGAGGCGGCCGCGTTGGGTAAGCTGCTGTTTACGCCCAGGCCGCTGATCAACCCGAAGACGGTCGGCAAAAGCCCGCAGCAGCTGGCGCAGATGGCTGGCATCCGCGTGCCAGCGACGGCGCGCATCCTGGTGGCGCGGCTCGGCAAAGTCGGTCGCGAGGAGCCGCTTTCGGCGGAGAAGCTCACCACCGTGCTTGGCTGGTATGAGGCCAACGGCTGGGAAGCGGGCTGTGAGCGCAGCATCGAGCTGATCAACTACGGCGGTCGCGGCCATTCGCTGGTGATCCACGCGCAGGATGACAACGTGATCATGCGCTTCGGGCTGGAGAAACCGGTTTTCCGCATCCTGGTCAACACCATGGGTACGCTGGGCGCGGTCGGCATGACCACCGGCGTGACGCCCTCGATGACGTTGGGGTCAGGCGGGATCGGCGGCGCCATCACCGGCGACAACATCGGCGTGCAGCACCTGTTCAATGTCAAGCGTCTGGCGTATGAGACCACACCGCCGCCCGCCGCCGCGCTCGTCCCAGGTTCAACCGATGACCCGGCGCAACTGCGCAGCAGCGGCGCGCTGCCAGCCAACGGCTACGGCGCAGTCGCCAGCACGGTGATCGCCAACCCAGACGCCAGCCAGATCGACGCGATCGTGCGCCGCGTGCTGGCAGAGTTGAAGGCGGCGGGGTATTAGGAGCAAGCGAACTCTGTGGTTGTGAACCGATCTTAACCGGGGCATCGTGGTGGTGAAAACCTACACCTGGAACGAGGAAAAGAATCAACAACTCAAGACTGGGCGCAATATATCATTTGAGGAAGTGCTCATCCATATCGCCACTAGCGATTTACTCGATGTGATCGAACATCCACATCCAGAGAAATCCACAGGACAACGTATCTTTGTCGTCAAAATGCATGATTATGTCTGGCTTGTTCCCTTTGTTGAGTCGGAGAACAAGATATTCTTGAAGACAATCATTCCAAGTCGTAAGGCGACAAAGCGGTATTTGGGGAGGTGAACAGCGTGAACCAGGACACAAAACTAGAGTCAGAAGAGCAAGCTCTGCTGGATTCATATGAACGTGAAGAGTGGCGGTCGGTTGCTAAACTCCAGGAGAGATTGCGACAATATCAAACCTATGCGGTTACTGATCTTGAGTCTATCGGTTTAATCAGTATTGCTCTGCCACAAGAAGATGTTAGAGCAATACGCGAAGAAGCGACTGCAGCAGGAATGTCATACCAGGCACTGATCGCTGACATTGTGCACCGATATGTGTCAGGGAAACTGATTGAAAAAGTCTCATAACACAGGTTCATTGCAAAGGAAGGAACAGGTATGCCAGTGGACATCGCTATGATTGCTCTGGGAATGGTGGAGACCAAAGGGCTGGTCGGCGCCATCGAGGCGGCTGACGCCATGGTCAAAGCCGCCAACGTCACGCTGATCGGCAGCGAGTATATCGGCGGCGGCTTCGTGACCGTGATGGTGCGTGGGGATGTCGGCGCGGTGAAAGCCGCCACCGACGCCGGCGCGGCTGCGGCCAAGCGCGTCGGCGAACTCGTCTCCGTCCACGTCATCCCACGCCCGCACCAGGACGTCGAGATGATCCTGCCCAAGAACAGTAAGGGCAGCTTCGGGGGAAAAGCGTAGCCAGGGAGCCTGAGCCGGGCTCCCCGCCGCCGGCAGCCGCAAAACCGGCGTCGCGGCGTCGCAAAGGGCCAGCGTAACCAAAGATGACGCGTCAACTGTTCACCGCGGCGGACATCCGCCGGCTGGTGCGCGAACGCAGGGCGACGGTGCTCGTGGTGAGTCCCGCCGACCTGATCACGCCCGAAGCGACCGACGTGGCGCGCGAATTGGGCGTGCAGATCGTGCGCGAGGAAAACCAGGATGCCCCTGCGCCGCCTGGGCCGCGCAAATTGCCGCCTTTGCGCGCCGTGCGCCGCGCCGAGGTGCTGCTCGATGCCTTTGGCGTGGACATCCCCAAGACCGCCGAGGTGCGGCTGCGCGATGTGGTCACGACGGAGGACGGTTCACCGCTGGCGGCGGGCTACATGGCGCTCGACGCACAGACGCCCGGCGGCGGCGTCTTCCCCTGGACGCTGACCTACGATGAGATCGATATCGTGCTCGAAGGCGAACTGGTCATCACGCGCGAGGGCGAACAGGTGCGCGGCGGGCCCGGCGACGTGATCTTCATCCCCAAAGGATCGACGATCACCTTTGGTACGCCCAGCTACACCCGCTTCGTCTACGTGGCCTATCCGGCAAACTGGAGTGAGTTGTGAAAGCACTCAAAAATGGAACGCGGATGACGTGGATCGAGCGAATGTTCGCGGATCAGGCTCAGATTGAATTTAATCTGCGCAAATCTGCCCAGTCCGCGTCATCCGCGTTCTATTGTCAAGGTTGGCAAGCACGATGGATGTAATTACGGAAGCGGAACTGCGCGAACTGTGGCGGAACGGACAGGGGACGCTGCCCAGCTTTCCAGCGGGCGTGCGGTTCTCCGCCTCGGCGCAGGATTTTCTCAAGAGCCATGGGCTGACGCCGACGATTGTCGACGCACCGGCGGCCGCCAATCCGCGCGCCGAGTGGGACAAGCCAGGAACCTTCCCGGTCGTGCTGAGCGGCGATCTGCCCGTTTGCTCCGAGTGCGGCCAGCCGGTGCGGCGCAAACCCGACCACATGACACAGCTCGACGCCACGACCTTTGCGCCCAAGACGGCCCCACGCCTCAAATTCCGCGGTCGCGTCGATAGCCTGCACGCGTTCGTGATGCTGGCGGCGGCCATCGCGCGGCGTTATCGGCTGGATGCCCTGGCGCGCCATCTCGACACGCTGGCCGCCTACTGCCGCGAGATCATGAGCGCCGAATACAACGCGCGTCCGGTGGCGCCGCTGACGCTGGCAGGCATGGACGAAGTACAGCTTCACGCCATCTCACACTGGCCCAACCGTCACCTGGGCATCGATCACATTGCGCCCGGCGCTGACGATCATGAGATGCTGCACTGGCTCAACGTCGTGCGCACCCAGGCGCGTGAGGTCGAAGTCGTGGCGCTGGAATCGTTCGTACCGGCAGACCTGGCGCACGCGCTCAACCGGCTGTCGTCGGCGGTCTATGTGCTTGAATTGATGTTCAAGGCGGGCAAGCTTGGCTGGACGCTCGATCTGCCCGGCGCACGCACGGAGGCGCGGCGATGAACCCCAACCTGAACGAATTGCTCGCCCGCACCGACAGCGTGATGGCCGGGCGCAGCAACGGCTGGCAGCCCGACCCACACCTGGTCGCGCCGGGCGGGGAGTATCGTGGGGCGTTGCAGGTGGGCGTGGATTTGGGCACGGCGTACACTGTGCTGATCGTGCTCGACGAGCGCGGCTGCCCGATCGCTGGCGAATACCGCTTTGCGCAGATCGTGCGCGACGGGCTGGTGGTCGATTTTGTGGGTGCGGTGGAGCTGCTGCGCACGCTCAAGCAGCGCGTCGAGACAAAGCTGGGTGTGACGCTCACCTCGGCGGCGTCGGCATTTCCGCCGGGCGTGCCGCAGGCGGAGGTGCGCGCCACCGCCAATGTGCTCTACGCCGCTGGACTGGAATGCACCGGGCTGGTCGATGAGCCGAGCGCCGCCAATCACGTGCTGCAAATCCGCAACGGCGCCATCGTCGACGTCGGCGGCGGCACCACCGGCATTGCCGTCGTCAAGGATGGTCAGGTCGTCTACACCGCCGACGAACCGACCGGCGGCACGCACTTCACGCTGGTCGTCGCCGGCGCGCAGGGGATTTCCTTTGAGCAAGCCGAAACGCTGAAGCAAGACCCGCAGCAGCAGAAACGGCTCTTTCCGGTCGTGCGTCCGGTGATGGAAAAGGTGGCGACCATCGTCGAACGTCATATCGCCGGCTGGAATGTGGAAGCGCTGCACCTGGTCGGCGGCGCGTGCGCATTCCCCGGTATGGATCGGGTGATCCAGGAAGTGACCGGCGTCCCAACGCACCTGCCGCCCAACCCGCTGTTTGTGACGCCTTTAGGCATCGCGCTGGAGCATGGAAAATCTTTAGCCAGGTTGAGAGAGTAGGAGATTGGAGACTAGGCGCGGCGATGCCAGAGGGCGATATAATGCGTCCGCCAGGAGGAGCGATGACTACGACAGTTGCAGAAATGACCAAAGAGGAGTTGCAGGAATTGATCGGCGCCATCGTTGAGGAAAAACTGCTCCAGCTCTTTGCCGATCCCGATGAAGGGCTGCACGTGCAGGACGAACTTCGTGACCGTCTGTTGCGACAAGAACGCAGCGTTGCTGCCGGTGAGCGCGGCCAGTCACTTGACGACGTTTTGGCGCAACTTGAACTCGACGCGCAATGACCTATCAAGTCCGGCTGCTGGACGAAGCGATTCGCGATCTGGCGCGGCTCGACAAACCTGTTGCGCGTCGTATCGCCGAACGCGTGCGTTGGCTTGCCGAGAACATAGAGACCGCGCGATTGGAAACGTTGACTGGCGAGTTAGCCGGTTTTCACAAACTGCGAGTGGGCGATTATCGGGTGATCTATCTGATTCTTCACGATGAACAGACCCTTGTCATCAGTGCGGTCGGGCATCGGCGAGAAATCTATCGAAAGCGATGAGAGGCGTACTATGGCTGAAAGCAAGTTTCAACTTCGTTGCTACTCGTATCTTGACCGGATGCAGCCGCAATATGCGGCTTTCGTCGGCACGATCACCCAGGGCGACCTGCCGACCGAGGGCATGGCGTCGCTCTACATCGAGGTGGCGCCCGGCAACGAGGTCTTCCAGCTGGTGGACATCGCTGTGAAAAGCACCGAAGCGCGACCCGGCGCACAGATCGTCGAGCGCGAGTTCGGCATGTTCGAGGTGCATTCGCGCTCGCAGGCAGAAGTGCTGGAAGCGGGGCGCATCGTGTTGGAGCGGCTGGGGTTGAAGCCGGAAGATCGCCT
>DGFH01000049.1:15299-16241 GCA_002391565.1 Anaerolineales bacterium UBA3905 | reverse complement strand
TAAAGTAGCCAGGAGATTACGCCAAATTCACTGTGCTCCAACAAGCGGAACATGAGCCCTACCACTGCAGGCGGCGTGACCATCGGCAGGATCAACAGTGATTGCCACAGCCCGCGCGCATAGACGCCGGCGTCCAGCAACATTGCGATTGTCAGCCCTAGCGTCAACTCAATTGAGAGTGCCAGCATGCCATAGATCACCGTGACGCGCACTGCGTTGAGAGCGCGGCCATCACTGAACAGAGTCGCCCAGTTTTCGCCGCCCACCCAGACAAAGTCGCGAATCATGGGGTCGAACTTGTGAAAACTTGTCCATATGTTATAGACCAGCGGATAGACGGAATAGACGAGTAACAGTAGCACCGCTGGCGCCATCCAGATGAATGGGCCTTCGGGTGACCAGAACGGTGCACGCCGTCGTCTTCGCCCCTCGCGTGATTGGGTCGCCTGCATCAAGAGACCTCGACCAGAAGGTTGATGAGATTCAGTTGAGTAGTTGATAAACAAACCAGGGAACAAGCTGAAGAGAACTATCGCTTGCACATTTGTCCACTCTTTGGACAAACTTGCATATAGCCTAGCATACGATGATCGGGATGTCAAGCATGAAAAAAACTTTCGATCAATCCTCTATGAGTCGCATCTTCATCCACGGAGCCGAGTTGTGAAAGTTGGCGACGGCGCTTCCCGGCGGGTTGATCGCATCACAGGCAGCGCGCAGCTCGTTGGTGAGCGTCATCTCCAGGATGGGCAGGGCATGTTCTAGCTGCTCCACGCTACGCGGGCCGTAGAGGGGCGCCACTACGCCCGGCTGTTCCTTCACCCACAACAGGCCAAGTCGTGCTGGTGAGATGCCCGCTGCCTCCGCCATCGCCATGAAACGCTTGCCTGCCGCGATGCCGCGCGGGGTGACGCGCTCGGCGTAGATGCCGCCGCGCAGCGC
>DGFH01000049.1:6432-15159 GCA_002391565.1 Anaerolineales bacterium UBA3905 | reverse complement strand
GGTGACGCGCTCGGCGTAGATGCCGCCGCGCAGCGCGGCGCGCGAGTCGGGAGGCGGGGCGGCGGCGTCTTGATAGCGCCCGACCAGGAGTCCCGCCGCCAGCGAGCCCCAGGGCAGCAAGCCCAGGCCATACTTCAGTGCCAGTGGCGTCAACTCATTTTCGATGCGGCGGTCAAGCAGATTGTAAGGCGGCTGTTCCGAGACAAGGCGCGTCCAGCCGCGCTGCTCGCTCACCATCAGCGCCTCCATGACCTGCCAGGCAGGGTGCGTCGTCGTGCCGATATAGCGCACCTTGCCAGCGCGCACGAGCATATCCAGCGCGTAGAGCGTTTCCTCGATGGGAATGTCGGGCGATGGGCGGTGCAACTGGTACAGATCGATGTAGTCGGTCTGCAGGCGACGCAACGACGCATCGCACGCCGCCAGGATGTGCCGTCGCGAATTGCCGCGATCGTTGGGGCCGGGGCCAGTTGGGTAGTGCACCTTCGTGGCGATGACGACGGTATGTCGTCTGCCGCGCGCTGCTAACCAGCGCCCAATGATGCGTTCGCTTTCTCCGCCAGCATAACTGTCTGAGGTGTCGATCAAGTTGACGCCGCCTGTTACCGCGCAGTCGAGGATGGCGTGGCAGGTCGCCTCTGGCAATGGGTTGGCAAAGTTGTCGGCGCCCAATCCCAGCGGCGCCAGCTTCAGACCGGAACGACCCAATGTGCGATAGTGCATAGTGATTTCCTGGTGATGTGGATTTGAGTTTGCTTGAACCGCCGGTACAATGAACCGAATTGTGCCTGGTTTGGCGTCGACGTCAATGCGATGCTATGGGGAGAGAAGCCCATCATGCAACAAGCCGCACGCATGGCTGCACCCAGTTGGAACGCACAGACCGCCGCGTTGTTTAGCGGTCTACTGCTCGTCGATAGTTTTCATTATATCTTTGCGCGACTCCTCCTGCCGCATATTCATCCCACGACGTCAGCCTTTTGGGTGCTGGCGGTTGGCACGCTGGAAGTAGCGCTCTTTGCCGGCTTGCGCCGTGAGCTTCATTGGCGACCGCTGCGCACGCATTTCTGGTTTTTCGCCGCCATCGGCTTCTTAATTGCAGCTTCCACCGTGTTGAGTTACCTGTCGATTGCCTATATCGATCCGGGCACCGCCGCCATGTTGGGCAAGACCGGCGTGATCATTAGTTTGCTCCTCAGCCTGGTGTGGCTGCGCGAGCGGCTCAGTCGAACGCAGGCTGGCGGCGCAGCCTTGGCCGTGTTGGGCGCCTTGATCATCAGCTTTCATCCTGGCAATGTGATGCAGTGGGGGGCGCTGTTAATCTTGTTGTCCACGCTGCTCTACGCCATCCATACTGCCATCGTCAAGCGGTGGGGCAGCGAGATGGCCTTTCTCGACTTCTTCGTTTATCGTCTGCTCCTGACGACCCTCTTCCTTTTCTTTTTTGCCATCAGCGCCGGACATCTGGCCTGGCCTGATGGGATCACGTGGTCGCTCCTGCTACTCACTGGCACGGTCGATGTCGTCATCAGCCGCACGCTCTATTACAAGACGCTGCGCATCTTTCCGATGAGCATTCACACGATCATCCTGACGCTCAGCCCCGTCGTCGCCATTGGTGTGGCGCTGCTGCTCTTTGGCGAATTTCCTGGCATACAGGATTTGCTCGGCGGCGCGTTGGTGTTGGCCGGCGTCGTCATCGTCAACCGCGCCCGTTGAGGGTGTGCTCGTGCGCCGGCCGCTAACAACACGATGTCAATGTAAAGTCTGACAAGTGACGCCTGACGCACGGAGCGCCGATCCGTTTGATGGCAAATCCGTTAGTTTGCTCTTTTATGGTATCATCTGCCCATGATGGATGCACCTGCACGGCTTTGGACCCCTGCTCACCCTGCTTTTGTGTCGTTGCTCAACGCGCTTGCCGCCGAGACCGATCCTGTTTACATCGTGGGCGGCGTCGTGCGCGACGTGTTGTTGGGACGCAGCGCAGGAGTGAACGATCTGGATGTCATCGTTGCGCATGCGGCTAATTTCGTCGCGCGCCGCGTGGCCGACCGTCTTGGCTGGGCTTATTATCCACTCGACGCCGACCGCGATGTGGCGCGTCTGATTTTCACTGCGAGCAAAATCCCGCTGGTCTGTGACATCGCTGCCATGCGCGGCGGCGACCTGACGACTGATCTGCAGGCGCGCGATTTCACCGTCAACGCAATGGCGCTGCGATGGCGGCGCGGTGCGGCCGGCGACCTGGTCGATCTGGCCGGTGGGCAGGCGGACCTGACGGCGCGCCGGCTGCGGCGTGTCACACCGTGGGGGCTGGCCGAAGACCCTGTGCGGCTGGTGCGCGCCGTGCGGCTGGCGGTGCAGCTCGCCTTCACCATTGAGACGGAAACGCAGCAGCAAATCTTGCGCATTAGTGACACGATTCGTCTTGCCAGCCCGGAGCGCGTACGGGACGAGCTGTGGAAGATGCTCGCCACTGCTGCACCCGATCGCGCGCTGGAGTTGCTACGCGCCTACGGCTTGCTGCGCCCACTGCTGCCAGAGGTGGCCGATATGGAGGGCGTCGCTCAGTCGGCGCCCCATGACGCTGACGTCTATCAGCATACGTTGCGCGCCGTGCGCTATGCGCGGCAACTGTACGATTGGTTGCAGGGAGAGACAACCCTGGATAAGACCGCCGCAGGCGCCGAGATTGCGGCTGGTCTGACGCTATACCTGCCTCGCTTGCGACAACTGCTGGCAGTGACCACGGCCGCCGAACGCCGCGCACTTGACTGGCTGGTCTGGCTGGCGTTGTGGCACGATGTCGGCAAGCCCGCTACGCGCACCGCCGAACACCTGGCGGATGGCGCTATCCGCTACCGCTTCTTGGAGCACGAAGTGGTCGGCGCCAGGATGGCCGGACAGCGGCTCGATGCGCTTAAGTTCAGCCGCGTCGAGACCGTCTTTGTACAGGCGGTCATCCGCGCCCACATGCGGCCACATTTGCTCCATGCGTCCTTTGGCAGAGCAGCGCTCAGCCGGCGGGCGTGCTATCGCTTTTTTCGCGACAGTGCCAATCGCACCGGCGACGCACTGATCGGGGTGATGACGGTGTTGCTGGCGTTGGCCGACTATCAGGCGATCTATGCTGTATCGCCCCCGCCAGATTGGAGCGACTACGTGCAACATATGGGGCAACTGCTTGCCTATGGCCTGGCGCCGGGGGGTCTGGAAGAAGTGCGCGCCCCACTGGTTGACGGACATACGTTGATGGCATACTTCGACTTGCCGCCCGGTCGGCAGGTGGGTTTGTTGCTAGAACAATTGCGCGAGGCGCAAGCCTCTGGTGAAATTACTTCGCCAGAGGAGGGGTTGGCGTTGGCGGCGCAGTTGCTGGCGCAGGACGTACTGCCTTCAGCGGGCGGCGCGTGAAATCGGAACGAACCTATGGCCGAACTTTGCCCGCACCTGGGCGTTGTCAATCACAACCAACAGCGGCAGCCGCCGATCGAGTTTCCGAGTTTCGAGAATCAGTGCCTGGCCACCGGCGTTGGCGAACTGATCCTCTTGGGCGATCAGGCGACCTATTGCTTTAGCCAGAACCACCGGAACTGCCCGCGACTGCGCCAATCTCAGGCGGCAGCCCATCTGGAATTTGTGCCGCTCCATGCTCACGCCGAGGACGCGTGGGCGACGCCCTTATCGCCGTCAGACAGCGAACCCGACGCCGCGTTTGCGCCGCTATTGGGCGCCGAGACAGAAGACGACCGTGGACGGCGGCGGTGGGCCTGGATCGGCGCCACCCTGGTCTTTGCGTCGGTGTTTCTGTGTGGCAGCATGGTCGCCAGTTACACTGGCTGGCAATGGATCGCCCGCAATCTGCCTGCACGCGCCACAAGCGGTCGCGTGGATACGGTGAGCGCAGTTGGTACAGCCCCAGTCGTTTTTCTGGTGCAGACTGCCACGCCCGACCCTGCGCTACAGCCGCCAGCAGTGCTCAGCGGCCCAACGGCTGCCATCATTGTGGCGCCTGCGCAGAATGGCGCCACGTCAACGTTTCCCGTCGCCGTCACCCCGACGCCAATCGTGCTGGCGCTGGCCGACGCTGTCACAGGCCAGGCGACGCCAGAACCAGCCGACGTGGCGCCGCCTATCGATATAGATGCACCGATTCCCACGCGGCGTCCTACCCCGATCTTCGATCTGCCGACGTCCACCCCACTCAGCGAGTTGCTGCCTGTCCCCACTGCAACCGCCACACCAGTTCCCCTTGGAACGCCAGTGGTCATCTTTGGCCCCGATGAACCGGAACTCAAGGCGGGACGCTGCACCTTCGTGCGCTGGAATGTGCGGAATGTGCGCGAGGTCTACTACGAAAACCTGCCGATGAGTGGGCAGGGCGAACGGGAAGAGTGCATCAAGGACGAAAGCCAGGTCTTCTCGCTGCTGGTTGTGCTCGGCGATGGTTCGTCGCAGGTGTACACCACGACGATCACCTATCTACCGCCCACCCCGACGCCAACGGTGACGCCCAGTTTCACGCCCGAACCGGCCTTCACACCCACCTGGACGCCCGTTCCGCCCACGGCAACGCCGGCGCCGGTGGTCAATTATGGCGTGGCGCTGACGGTCAATGGCGCCAATCCGTTGACGTGCAATCCCGGCCAGACGTGTGACGTTGGGCTGTTGGCGACGAACGCTGGCAGCGCCCTCGATACGCTCATCGTGACGATCACCCAGGGCGGCGCATTTGCCAGTCAGCTCTGCCGCCCCGACGGCGTCTGCGCCGGCAATGATCTGAATATCGTCAATGTTGGCCCCGGCAATACGGCTTATGTGTCATTGCGCATCACTGTGCCGGCTGATGTCCCCGGCGGTCAGAATACGAGCTATATGTTGGTAGCCGCCAGTGGCGGTTCCGGTCGCACTGTCGTCTCACAAGGTGTGAACGTCACGGTGACGACGCCATAGACTCGACAGGAAGGGTCGCCATGCCAGAAGATTCATTGTTGGCGCGTGTGCGCGCAGCGCTTGCGCCACTCGATCAACCGTTGGCGCTCACCTCACACGATCCGCTTGATGAAGCAAAGGTGCGCCAGACAGTCAATCAGGCGGCGCGCAGTCGCGTGGCGGCGACGTTGCGCCAATTGCGCGCTGCACGCGGACTCTCCTACGACGCGATCCGCACGCAGACGGGGCTTTCCCAGCAACTTCTTTACGACGTCGAGTACCGTGATCGTCGCCTCACACTTGCGGAATTGCGGTTATTGGTCACCTGTTATGGCGTCAGCGTCGATGATGTGCTCGGCGTGGACATCGAATCACAATGGAGCGTAGAGAGCGCTCCGCAACGCTGGCAGGAGGGTGTGTGACGCTTGAAGTCGATCTGGCGGTTGCCAAGGTGGGAAAATATGCATCGTCGGAGAGCGGCGACACGGTCGAGATCGTGGAGCGCCCACACGGTGGGTTTAGCGTTGTTGTCGCCGATGGACAACGCAGCGGCGCCAGCGCCAAGTCGATCAGCAACCTGGTGGCGCGCAAGGCGATTGCCCTGATCGCGGAAGGGGTGCGCGACGGCGCCGTCGCGCGCGCCGCCCACGATTACCTGCGCACACAGCGCAGCGGGCAAGTCAGTTGCGAGTTGACGATCGTTAGCGTGGACATGGCGACGCGCACGCTGGTGCTCAGTCGCAATGCGCACTGTCCGAGCCTGTTGCGCCGCGCCGGTGAAGTCGCCTGGTTTGATGTTCCCACCGCTCCCATCGGCATCCACCGCAACACCAAGCCACAGATTGCCGAAATCGACCTGGCGTCGCATCTGACCCTGATCGTCATCACAGACGGTGTGTGGGGTGCAGGGAGCCTGACGGGTGCGCCGGTGATCGATCTGGTCGCTCTGCTGGTGCAGGTGGATGGTGAGGATACGGCGGACGCGTCCGTGCTCGCCGACGCTATCCTGAGCGCCGCCGTCGAACTAGATCACGGACGCCCACGTGATGATGCAACTGTGCTCGTCGTCAAAGTGCGCGACCGCGCCGAGGGAGGCGATGTGCGTCGTCTCAAGATGACGGCGCCGTTATGAGGCCACTGCGTTGCCGTAACCGTGCGAGGTGACGATGCCCACCGCCAGTTTGATGACAGAGAAGTTGCCCCTGATCAAGGTCGTCGGTGTGAGCGCCAGCGGCAAGTCCACGCTCGTGAGTGCGCTACGCGCCGCAGGCTGGAACGCTCGCCCCGTCAGTCAAGAGCACAGTGATGTGCAGGATCTCTGGAAACAGTTTGGTTTCCCGCAGATACTGATTTTTCTTGACGCCGACCTGGCAGGTCAACAGGCGCGGCGCCCCGATGTCAGTTGGGACGCCACCACTCTGGCTGAGGAGCGCCGACGGTTGCGTCTTGCCTACGAGCACGCCGATTTGCGCATCAACACCAGCAACCTTTCCGCTGGTCAGGTGCAAGAGATGGTGACGGCCTTTCTGATCACCAGAGCGGTTCGCCGTTCTGCGTCACCTTTGCCGCCGCTTCCGCGCACCGGCGGCAGCACACCGGACTAGCCGGTTGAGCGTTGCTTCCTTGCGTTTTTCCGTCAAATCGACGGCGCTGATGTTGGCTGTCCGGAATAAGCGACAGCCAGTTCAGGCTGGCGCGGACCCTCGACCCAAACCTGACCATCGGCCCAGTTCTCCTCTTTCCAGATCGGCACGATTGCCTTCAGGCGCTCGATGGCATATTGACACGCCTCGAAGCAACCATCGCCGCGATGAGGCGTTGCCACAGCAATGACGACGCTCGGTTCACCAATCTCTAGCCGCCCAACGCGGTGCAAGATACTCACCGCCGCCACTTTCGGCCATTGCGTCATGATCTCGGCGCCGATGCGCGCCAGCATCGCCTCGGCCATCTCTGTGTATGCCTCATAATTGAGAAAGTCAGTGCCGCGCACGCCCTTGTCGGTCATCGTCTCCCCGCGCACAATGCCGGCAAAGGTGGTGATGGCGCCACAATCTGGGCGCGCCACGCGCCGGGCGACATCGTCAAGCGAGAGCGGCTGCGTTGTGATCTCGAAGCGTTTCTGGACCGTTGCTTGCATTGCTTCTTGCAATGCAAGGCTGTCACGACCACCCGACACCGGCGGAAAGATTGCCACCTCGTCGCCGTCGCGCAACACCTGGTCGCCTTTGGCATATTCCTGATTGACCGCTGCATAGAATGTACGCTGACCAATTGTTAGCATGGGATAGCGCTGATCGATGGCGGCTAACGCCTCGTCCAGCGTGGCCCCGGCAGGCAATTCCAGTGGTTGCTGCGACCAGCCGGCCAGCTGGCGCAGTGTGGCGAAAAGTCGAACCTGTATCTGCATGAAGCGCCTCCTATTCCTCGCAGAGGATGTTCATAAGTCTATGCATCGTCGCGTTGCCAGTCGCCGGACTTGCCGCCGCTTTTCTGGAGCAGGCGAATGTCGCCGATCACCATGGTCTTGTCAAGCGCTTTCGCCATGTCGTAGATCGTCAGCGCAGCGATGCTCACCGCCGTCAGCGCTTCCATCTCTACGCCCGTCTGCCCGTTGCAGCGCACAGTAGCGGTGATGAGCACGCGGCCTGCGGCCTCGTCGATCTCGAACTCCACCGCCGCTTTGGTGAGGAGCAACGTGTGGCAGAGCGGGATCAACTCCGGCGTGCGCTTGGCGGCCATGATGCCGGCGATGCGCGCGGCGGCCAACACATCCCCCTTCGGCGTAGTCCCTGCCTGGATCGCCGCCAGTGTCGCTGGCGCCATACGCACCTCGCCAGCAGCGACGGCAGTCCGCGTCGTCACTGCTTTGGCGCCGACATCGACCATGGTGGCGCACCCCTGTGCATCGAGATGAGTTAGACTTGTCATAATAAATTTCCTTGCGCCTTTTGCCATGATGAAGATTTAGTCCCTGCAGAGTCGCAGCCAATTGTTTCAAGCGATCTCCCCAATCAGCAGGGCGGTGACCATGCTGCCTGCAGCCAGGATGCCCTCGCCCTGGGGGAGTTCCAGCAGCGCATTTGCCGAGCGCATACTCAGCAGGCGGCTGCTTGCCTGGTTGCCTGTGCTCTCTGCTACGAAGCCACCGCTTCCGGCATGGAGCGTCGCATCCCAGCGGATGGCGGCGCGGTGATACTCTGGTCGATAGGCGTCCAAAGGCAGCGCCTGACTGAGCATGACCTGGACGCGCGGCCAGCGCGGCTCACGCCAGCCAGCAAGTTGGCGCAGCGCCGGCGCGCCCAGCAGGTAAAAGGTCACCAGGCTGCTGACAGGATTGCCGGGCAGGGCAAAGACCAGGCGTTGGCGCCCGGCGTACATCACGGTGGCGAAGGTGCAGGGTTTGCCCGGCTTCATGCGTAGACGGCCAAAATGCACGACGCCGATGCGGTCGAGCAGCGGCTTGATCAGGTCCAGGTTGCCCATCGATACGCCGCCCGACGTAAGCAATACATCCGCGCGCTCCAGCCCACGTTGCACGGCGGCTTCCAGGGCGTCGGGGGAATCGCCAGCAATGCCCAAATCGATCACATCTCCCCCTGCTGCTGTTGCCGCCGCTATCAGGGTGGCGCGGTTGCTGTCGTAGATCTGACCGGGCGCAAGCTTTGCGCCCGGCTCGGCAAGCTCGTCGCCTGTGGAGAGCACTGCCACGCGTGGCGCAGGATGCACGCTCACTGCGGTCAAGCCAGCGGTCGCCAACAAACCCAATTCAGCTGCGCCAAGGCGCACGCC
>DGFH01000049.1:0-6184 GCA_002391565.1 Anaerolineales bacterium UBA3905 | reverse complement strand
TGTGTGGATGCGCACCATTTGTTTCGTGTAGCCATCAACAGCGGCCAATCTGAATGCTTCTGTTTCTTCCACCATCACCACTGCATCGGCGCCGGGAGGCAAAGGTGCGCCCGTCGTGATATAGGCCACATTGCCCGGCGTGACGGTGAAATCAGCGAGGCGTCCAGCTGTGACGGCGCCAATCACGGGATACTCACCCGGCCCATCTGCTGCGACGACGGCATAGCCATCTTTGACGGAGGCAGGGAAGGGTGGCAGTGGGGTGGCGGCGTAGACGGCGTCGGCCAGGATATGGGTGCGCGCGGCTTGCAACGGCAGGCGCACGGCAGGCAGCGGCGCACTTTGCGCCAGGACGATGTCGAGTGCGATCTCGACATCGAGCATGGGATAGGTCGAAGCACTCATGTGTGGTCAGTGCCTTTGCTGGAGTTCAGCCGCGTCATCGGTGTACATCACCTCGACGACGCCCGGTGCGTGCGCCAGCGCCTGAGCGGCGTTGGGGGTGCACTTGACAAAGAGCAGGTTGAACCCGGTCGCCGGACTCAAGAGCGCCACCTGGTCGGTGAGACGCTGCATATCGATCCAGCCCTTCAGTTGACGCCTGTGCGCTTCGGTATTGGCGCGCAGGCGACGATAGCGTTCGTCGCGCGGGTAAGCCGCGAGTTCATCTGCCGGGGGACGCTCGATTTCCAGCACAACGTTGACCATCTGCGCCGGGTCGCTGGCCAGGGCAGCGTCATTGGCGGTGGACGTGCGACTCATAGAATTGCCTCCTTTGTAAAACGCACCAGGCCGACGCCGGCCCGGCCTGCGGGGGCAGCGGGGAGAGGGAGGGCGCTCTGCAACAGCCGATTGGCAAGGGTGGCGCCTTGTACGGCATGGCTGCAGCAGGCATAGAGGGCGGCGATGCCGGTGACATAGGGCGTCGCCATGCTGGTGCCGCTGAGGGCGCGATAGTGACTGCGATTCCGACGGTCGCGTTCGTAGCTGGAGATGACATCGACGCCAAAGCCCATCAAATTGGGCTCTGCTTCTTGCGTGACCGGGGAGACGCCACTTCCGCTAAAGCTGGCGATGTTGAGATCGAAGTCAACGGCGCCCACAGAGAGCGTGTTGGCAAAATAGGCGGGGGCGCGCACCTGACCAGGGCCTTCGTTGCCGACAGCGGTGATCGGCAGTACGGCGAAATCATTGACGAGCACGTCGAGCATCGTTTTCATCCCCAGGCTGACGGTTTGATACTCCTTTTGGGAGAGAGTGCGGCGGCTAAAACCAAGCGACATGTTGACGATGACCGGCTTGCTGCGGTTGGCTTCGATCTCGAATTGCGCCAGCAACCAGTCGAGGGCAGTCACTACGCGCTCCAGGCTGGTTTTGAGCGTCTCGCTTTCAAGCACTGCGGCCACCATCAGGTCAACATCGGGCGCAATTCCCAGGTGTTTGCCGGCAATAATGCCAGCGACATGGGTGCCGTGCCCATCCACGTCGAAGCCCCGGCAATCGCGCATGCGCCCGGCGACAGCATCGAAGGGGATGTAGCGGAAGTCGATCTCTTTGTGGCGTAGTTCACGATGGTCGGCATCCACCCCGGTGTCGAGCACACAGACAGTGACGCCACTGCCCTTGATCCCTTCTCGATGCGCCGCCTCGATTCCACTTAGCGCAGGCCACTGCGGGATGGCGTCGGGCAAACGGATATAATCTTTGCCGCGCGTTGGCGTCGGCGCCGATAATTCCAGGTTGGGCAAGATCAGGTAGTCCGGCGTTAGCAACTCTTTTGCCGACTGTTCGAGTTTAGGGCTGCTGGTCTGGATGACATAGGCGTCAAGATAGGGCAATGCTTCGAAGCTATGTTCAAGCCCTGTTGCTTCCTCGCAGGGAGGCGCCTGGGTTAGTCCCAAGTCGGCCAGCCGTTCAGCGTTGACATCTGTAGAGGCAGCGGCCACTAATGTCGCGCGCGTCTCTGCGGCAGGCATGCGCTCCCGTTGTGTTGCGTTGATTCGTGGCTGGCGGCGCAGCGCAATAAATTTCTCGCTCATCTCGCTCATGAGTCATTCCATTGCTGTGACAGCGTCGATGTTGGCTATCCTGCTTCATTTTGCCACAGGCGCTGTCTGGCTTCAAGCGATCTTGCCTCCGGTGTGGGGATCGCTTTCGCTTTGCCTGGTGTACAATAAGGCGCCGTGTTTGCGAGCACATCGACTCACAGAAGTCAGATCAGGGTGGGCGAATGACCGGGAATGGAATGCGTGGTTTTGGGTTTGTGTTGGCTGCAGCCCTTTGTTGGGGGACGACTGGCACGGCGCAGGCGTTTGCGCCAGAGAGCGCCACCCCACTGGCGGTAGGGGCAATGCGTTTACTGATCGGTGGCAGTGCGCTACTGTTGCTGGCGTTAGGGCGGCGGCAACTCCACTGGCGCGGCTGGCCGCCATCCGCTACGGCGACGGTGATCGGTGCGATTGCTGGTTATCAACTCTTCTTTTTTGCGGGTGTGGCGCGCACTGGCGTGGCAGTGGGCACTGTGGTTGCGATCGGCAGTGCGCCGGTGTTGGCTGGATTGATGGGGTTGCTGCTGTTGGGCGAACGCCCCACGCGGCGCTGGCTGATGGCAACTTTGTTAGCTGTGGCGGGCTGTACGCTGCTGATCGCAACGGGCGGCGACCTGCAGATCGACCTGCCCGGCGTCATCCTGGCGGTCGGCGCTGGCGGCTCGTATGCACTCTACACGATTGCCAGCAAAGATTTGCTACGCGTCCAGCCGCCCGATGCGGTGACGGCAGTCGCCTTCTTTGGCGGCGCGCTGCTGCTGACGCCGCTGCTTTTCTTTGTCGATCTGACGTGGCTGGCGCAGCCACGGGGGATGCTGGTGGCGCTGCATCTGGGATTGGTGACGACTGCGCTGGCCTATATGCTCTATATTCGCGGGCTGATGACTTTGCCCACCGCCACGGCAGTCACGCTGGCGCTGGCCGAGCCGCTAACGGCGGCGACGCTGGGGATTGTTGTCTTGGGCGAGCGGTTGACCATCCCTGCGCTGTTTGGAATGCTGCTAATTTTTGCCGGACTGATCGCGTTGACATCAGGCGCATGGCGATTGCGTCCTGCTGTTGCGCAGTCCACCAAATCTACACTTCATCGCTAATTCACGCGCAATCTATGTTCCGATTACTTAGCACTGGGCTACTTGCCGCTCTTTTCTTTAGCAGCACCTTCATCCTTAACCGGGCAATGAGCCTGGAGGGTGGGCACTGGGTCTGGTCGGCGGCATTGCGATATGTGTGGATGACCGCCTTTCTGATCGTCGGCCCGCTGATAATCGGGCGCGGTAGGCTCCTGGTGGCTACATTGCGCCTTCTGCGCGCCTACTGGCGCTTCTGGCTGGTGGCGGGCACAGTCGGCTTTGGCGTCTTCTATGCTGGCGTCACCTTTGCAGCTTCCTTTGCGCCCGGCTGGGTGGTGGCGACAACCTGGCAGATCACAGTGTTGGCGTCGCCGTTGGTGCTGCTCGCGTATGGGCGCCGCGTGCCGCTACGCGGCGTGGTGTTCACCGTGCTGATCTTTCTGGGCATCGTGTTCGTCAATGTGGGGCAGGTGGGAGCGGCGGACTGGGGCGTTGTCCTGTGGGGGGCGGCGCCGGTGTTGGTGGCGGCGTTTGCATATCCTGCCGGTCTGCAGATGGTCTGGGAGGCGCGCGCTGGTGGTCATGCCCGGCTTCCCCACATTGTCGACCCGGTGCTGGGCGACAGCTTTGCGCGCGTGCTGTTGTTGACGCTGGGTTCACTACCCTTTTGGCTGATTGTGATCTTGTTGGTGCAGCCACCGCCACCAACTTCGGGTCAATGGGTGAGCACGGCGTTGGTGGCGTTGTTCTCCGGGGTGATCGCCACCAGTCTGTTTGTCTATGCGCGTCATCAGGCGCGCACTGCCTACGAACTGGCGGCAGTGGACGCAACGCAGGCGGGCGAGGTGCTGTTTGCGCTGGTGGGTGAGGTGCTGTTATTAGGGGGCGCGCTGCCCGATCTGTTCGCTGTTGTGGGCATTGCGCTGACGATTCTAGGGTTAGTGTTGTATTTGTTGGCGCAAGGAAAACGATAAAACGGGCCTCGGCGTCAACAGTTATATTCCTGGTTTTTTCTTCGCATAGCCATATCAAGCAGCTCAGTCAACACCGTTTGAATAGAATCAACCGAAAACCAACTCGCCACCAGCGCCTGCCCATTTTGCGACAGGCGCCGCCATAGCTCATCATCGTGATAGAGGCGCACGATGGCTGCGGCAAACTCAGCGGGTGTAGCGGCAATCAAAGCGTCCTCGTCAGGGCGGGTATGGGCGCCCTCAGCAGCGACAGGCGTCATCACGACGGGCAGACCGTAGCTCATTGCCTCCAGCACCTTGCCTTTGATGCCTGCGCCAAAACGCAGCGGCGCGATTGCCAGACGGCTGGTTACGTAGAAGGGCGCCAGATCGGGGACATGACCGGTGACGATGATGTCTGGCGCTGCCAGTGCACTGACTGCGGGCGTCGGCAACCCGACGAACCTTGTCACAGCGCCGGGCAAATGGGGGCGCACCTGGGGCCAGATGTCAGCGACAAAGTGCTGCGCCGCGTCGCGGTTGGGCATGTGCACGAAGTTGCCGACGAAGAGTAGATCGCGCCGCCCTGCCGGGCTCATCTGGGCTGGCGAGACAGTATGGATGTTGGAGAGGACGCGCACCTGCGCGGTCGGGCAAAGTCGCTGCAAGAGTTCGGCTTCTTCGGGGGTGACGACCAGCGTATAATCGGCGGCGGCGGCGATCTGAAGCTGCTGCGCCTGTACGTTGCGCGCCTGTTGGAGTAGCGTTTCGCTACGACGGAGTCGCGCCGCGCGCAGCATGCTGACAAAGGTGAGTTCGATGGTGTCAAAGATGAGAATGGCGCGCGGCGCGCGACGGCGGAGTTCGTCTATGAAGTTGGCGGTTCCCGGCACGACAGCCAGCCAGATCGCGTCGAAATCGACAGCAATCTGGTCAAGGTAAATCAGCGGCGCAATTGGGCCGACCGCCTCGATCTCATGGGACGCCAGCAGTGTGCGCGCTTCGTCGAACCGCGCGGTGTAGACAGGATGGAAGACATGGCCGGTGGCGAGATTGGTGACGCTCCAACCCAATGCGCGCACCGCCTGCATGATGCGCAGGCTACGCAGCGATGCTCCATCCAGATCGGGAAGTGGAAAGGTGTGCGTGATCACAAGAAGTCGGCGTGTCACTTGACGGAATCCCAAAATCCTCGTATAGTGCAACGATGGTTTAAGCGGTGGTGCGTAAAACCATACTGCGCACCCGACGCAGTTTGCAGTAACACCACTGTATCATGCGCTTCAGGAAAAGGAGAAGTAAAATGAGTGAGCGCGTTACCGGCACCGTGAAATGGTTCAATGATGCGAAGGGGTATGGGTTTATCTCCCGCGATGGCGGTGGTGAGGATGTATTTGTACATTTCTCAGCGGTCGCCGGCAATGGCTTCAAGAGTTTGGCAGAGGGGCAGCGGGTTGAATTCACGATCGAACAGGGTGCAAAAGGTGTGGCTGCGTCGAATGTGGTCAAACTAGGCGGCGCAGCATCATGAACGGGAAAAATCTGGTCGTTGCCGACAACACCGTGGTGCGAATCGAGTATTCGCTGTCGTTGCAGGATGGGGAAGTGATCGATAGTTCGGCAGAGGACGGGCCGCTGGAGTTTTTGCAGGGTGCGCAACAGATCATCCCTGGGCTGGAAGCTGCACTCTACGGCATGAGTGTGGGCGAGCGCAAGGAAATCGTCGTGACGCCCGACCTGGCTTATGGCGAGTATGACCCGGATGATTACCAGGTGCTGCCTCTGGACGCTTTTGAAGAGGGCGTCGAGTTGGAGCCGGGCATGGAGATCGAGTTTGTCGATGAAGAAAGCGGCGAGCCAATTGCTGGCTACATCAGTGAGATTCAACCCGACGCTGTTGTGGTCGACTTCAATCACTGGCTGGCGGGGGAGACGCTGCATTTCGATGTCAAAGTGGTGAGTGTGCGACCGGCCTTGCCCGAAGAGATTGCACACGGGCACGCGCATGGCGAAGGTCACCACCATCATTGAGATGGGAAGATTCCCCCAGCGGAAAATAAAAAAGACGCTGCGAGCGCAGCGGCTTTTTTATATTCCGCTGGGGGAATGG
>DGFH01000355.1:37049-43152 GCA_002391565.1 Anaerolineales bacterium UBA3905 | reverse complement strand
AGATGTGTATAAGAGACAGGATTAAGAGATTGAGAGATTGAGAGATTGAGAGATTGAGAGATTAGAGATTAGAGGTTGATTGCGCCGATTCTTCCAATCTCCCAATCTCCTAATCCCCTAATCCCCTAATCTCCTAACCTCTATTAAGCGCAGAAAGAAGAGCTATGTCACAGGCAATTCACGCAATTCTATTCGATCTGGACGGTGTCATCACCGACACCGCTGAATATCATTATCGGGCGTGGCAAGAGCTGGCGGACGCCGAGGGCATCCCGTTCGACCGCTCCGCCAACGAGAAGCTGCGCGGGGTGTCGCGTCGCGAGTCGCTGCGCCTGCTGCTCAACGGGCGCACGATCACACCGGAGCAGGAAGAAGCCTGGCTGGCGCGCAAAAATCGACGCTATCAGGAGCTGTTACAGCAACTGACGCCCGCCGATCTGCTGCCCGGGGTGGCTGCGTTGCTCGATGAGATTCGCCAGGCCGGGCTGAAGACAGCGATCGTCTCCGCCAGCCACAACACGCCGACCGTGCTCGACCGCCTGCAGATCGCCGACCGCTTCGACGTGGTGATCGCCGGCCCCGAAGCGAATGCCGGGCCTGGGCGCAATCGACCCAAGCCGGCGCCCGACCTCTTTCTGTTGGCAGCGGAGCGCCTGGGCGTGGCGCCATGGGCGTGTCTGGTGGTGGAAGACGCCGAGTCGGGCGTGGAGGGAGCGCGGCAAGCGGGCATGGTCACGGTGGGACTGGGCCCGACGGAGCGCGTCGGCGCCGCCGACCTGGTGCTGCCCAATCTGGCGGGCGTCACATTGGCGCAGTTGCTCTATGCCGCAACCTGGTCGGTGGCGGAGCCGGGCTTTGACCCTGCACAACAACGGCGCTGGGAGAGTGCGCTCACCATCGGCAACGGCATGTTGGGCACGCGCGGCAGCCTGGAGGAGCGCTTCCCTGGCGACCAGCCCTCAACGCTGATTCACGGCTTGTGGGACGATGCGCCGATTGTCTACACCGAACTGGCGAACGCCTTTGACTGGACAGCCTTTGACCTGTGGAGCGACGGCGAAGCCTTCCGCATGGATCGAGGCGCCGTCACGCTGTATAGTCGGCGGCTTGACCTACACAGCGGCGAACTCCGCCGCCATCTCTATTGGACAACGCCCACCGGCGCTACGGTGCAGATCAGCTTCCGCCGCATTGCCAGCCTGGCCGATCCTCACGGCGTCGGCGTGCGTCTGGAAGTGACGCCGCTCGACCGTCCGGTGCAGGTGCGCGTGCGGGCGCGCATCGACGGCGTGGTCGAAAACGAAGGGCTGCTGCACTGGCGCAACCTGCAACAAGGCTACGATGGGGCCATCGTCTATTTGTGCGGGGAGACGCGGCGCACGCACAAGACGCTGGTCGAGGCGATGACTGTGCGCCAGGAAGGTGTAACCGCGCCCGCGCACTATCACGACGCGCCCTACAACCCCGCCTTCGAGATGACACAGACGCTTGCTGTGCACCAGTCGTGGGCGGTGGAGAAGCTGGTCGCCATCGTCACCGACCGCAATGTGGACGATCCGTTGGCAATGGCGCGGGCAAAAGCAGCGGAACTGGGCAAAGGCGGCTATGCTGCCCTCTTCACCAGCGCTAAAGCCGCACTCGCCGAGTTCTGGGCGGAGAGCGACGTGATCATCGAAGGCGACGACGCCGCCCAGCGCGGGGTGCGCCACGGTCTTTATCAGTTGCGCATCGCCGCCGCGCAGGATGAGCGCGTCAGCATCGCCGCCAAGTCGCTGAGCGGCTTCGGCTATCGCGGCCATGCCTTCTGGGACACGGAGACCTTCATCCTGCCATTCTTCACCTTCACGCAGCCGGCGCTGGCGCGCAACCTGCTGATGTATCGCTGGCACACCATCGAAGGCGCGCGTAAGAAAGCGCGCGAGAACGGCTATGCGGGTGCGCAATATCCATGGGAGAGCGCCGAGACCGGCGAGGAAGTGACCCCGCGCTGGGTGCCCGGTCCCAATGGCGAAGAACTCATCCGCATCTGGTGCGGCGACATCGAGCTGCACATCACCGCCGACATTGCCTACGCCATCGTGCAATACTGGCGCATGACCGGCGACGATGAGTTCATGGCCGGCGCTGGCGCGCAGATCATCCTGGAGACAGCGCGCTTCTGGGAAAGTCGCGCCGAACCGGACAGACCGACGCCCGGCCGCTACTCAATCTCCGATGTGATTGGCCCAGACGAGTATCACGAACATGTCGATAACAACGCCTTCACCAACGCCATGGCCGCCTGGCATCTACGCACGGCGGGGGAGGTGTTGGCGTGGCTGCACACCTACGCGCCCACACGGGCGGCGCACCTGGAGAAGATGCTCGACCTGTCGCGGGAACGGCTGGTGCGCTGGCGGACAATCGCCGACAACCTGGTGTTCTTGCGCGATTCACGCACCGGGCTGATCGAACAGTTTGAAGGCTTCTTCCAGCGCAAAGAGGTGGACTGGCCCGCCTTTGCCAATCGCACGAAGTCGATGCAGGCGCTGCTCGGCATCGAGGGCGCCAACGAGCATCAGGTGCTCAAACAGCCCGATGTGCTGCTGCTGTTTGCACTCTTGCCGCAGCATTTCAGCGACGCCGACCTGCGGGTGAACTGGGACTATTACAGCCCGCGCACCGACCACACCTACGGCTCGTCGCTTGGCCCTGCTGTGCACGCATGGCTGGCGTGTCGGCTTGGTATGCCGGAGGAGGCGTACACGCATTTCATGCGCGCGGCGCTGGTCGATATTGAAGACGTGCGCGGCAACGCGGCGGAGGGGATTCACGCAGCGTCGGCGGGGGGCGTCTGGCAGGCGCTGGTCTTTGGCTTTGCCGGGCTGCACTGGACGGAGGCAGGGGAGGTCGCCGTGAAGCCGCAATTGCCGTCACACTGGCGGCGGCTGGCGTTCAACGTCCAGGTGCGCGGCAAGCGCCATGCCTTTGATTTGCGACGGGAGGACGCGGTGAAGAGTTAAGCGTGCTGCGTGGTGCGTGGTGCGTGGTGCGTGATGCGTGGTGCGTGCTGCGTGGTGCGTGCTGCGTGCTGCGTGGTGGGTGGTGCGTGGTGCGTGCTGCGTGCTGCGTGGTGCGTGGTGCGTGGTGCGTGGTGCGTGGTGCGTGGTGCGTGGTGCGTGGTGCATACTCCCACGAAACACGTAACACGAAACACGTAACACGAAACACGTAACACGAAACACGCACAAAAAAACGAATGACACGAACTCTCTGCTTGCGACGCCGGAATTCGTGTCATTCCTGAATGGATAGCGACCGACAGGACGCGGTGGTCAACCGCATGTCCTGAGGGCCTGCTGTATTTAACCACAGGATCGATTCCTGGCTGCATCGAGGCGGTGAAAGGAGAACAAATCAAGTAAATCCAACCTTGCTCCCTGGCTCAATGTTCGAGATGTGTGTGCATCAAGCGTTTACAGTTCAACCAAGAGGAGACATGCAATGAAATCCAAATTGAGTATGTTGCTGTCGGCGCTGCTGCTGACGGCGATGGTCTTGTCTGCGTGTGCGACGCCCGGTGCGCAACCGGCGGCGCAGCCCGCAGCCAGCGGCGAGCAGGCCGCGGCTTCTGCCGGCGCGGTCAACCTGCAACTGATGGGCTGGGCAAGCTCCGACGCCGAGAATGTCCGTCTGCAGGAAGTGGTCGATGGCTGGAACGCCGCCAACCCCGACATCCAGGTTTCGCTGAATCTGGTGCCCGACTATGACACCAAGCTGCAAACCTCGCTGGCTGGCGGCGCGCCGCCCGATATCTTCTACGTCGATAGCTTCCGCCTGCCCGACCTGGCGGCGGCCAACGCGCTGCTGCCGATCGGCGACAAGATGACCAATGTCGATGATTTCTATCCGTCGCTGCGCGAGGCGTTCACGGTGGGCGGAACTTTCTACTGCCCGCCGAAGGACTTCAGCACCCTGGCGCTGGAATATAACACCGATCTCTTCGACGCCGCCGGGCTGGCATATCCGACCGCTGACTGGACATGGGACGATCTGCGCGCGGCGGCAGAGAAGCTCACCAACAAAGACACAGGCGTCGTCGGCTTCTCGATCAATCCTGACTTTGCGCGTTGGATCGCCTTCCTTTACCAGGCGGGCGGCGAAGTGACGACACCAGACTTCAGCGCCATGACGCTGAACACGCCAGAGGCGCTGACTGCTATGGAGTTCTACGTCGGCCTGGTGCGCGATGGCTTTGCTGCGCCGGCTTCCGACCTGGACAGCGGCTGGCCTGGCGAGGCGTTCGGCAAAGGGCGCGCAGCGATGACGATGGAAGGCAACTGGATCGTGCCTTTCCTCAAGGATCAATTCCCCGACCTGAAATACGGCATCACCGAGCTGCCCGCCGGCCCCGCCGGTAAGGCGACGATGGCGTTCACCGTCTGTTACGGCGTCGCCGCCAACGGCAAGCACACCGACGCCGCCACTAAAGTCGTAGATTATCTGACAGGCCCCGAAGGCATGAAGGCCTGGACGGATCTCGGCCTGGCCATGCCGACGCGACAGAGTCTGCGCGAAGGCTGGCTGGCGCAATATCCAAACCTGGAGCCTTTCTTGAATGGCGCCGACTATGCACACAAGTGGCAGTTCCGCCCCGGCTTCGGCGAGGTGCTCGATGCAATCAACGCCGGCTTGCAGGAAGCCTTCACCGGCGCCAAGACGCCACAGGCTGTGTTGAGCGAGGCGCAGTCCGTCGGTGAGCAGGTGCTGGCGCGGTAGTCAGTCATTGAACACGCCGCCAACCTTCCCGGAAGCTTCAGGCTTCCGGGAAGGTCTCAGACAACCACCCCCTTCTTGTGATACGAGGTGATCGATGGCAACCGGCATCAAACAACAAGATCGACAGGATGCGATTGCAGGTTGGGGCTTCATGACGCCGGCGCTGATTCTCTTCGCCGTCTTTGTCTTCATCCCCATCTTCTTCGCCATCTACTTCAGCTTCACCGACTGGAACGGCATCAGCCCGCCCGCTGAGGCGAAACTCGTCGGCTTTGATAATTTTCGCGCGCTGCTGTTCGAGGATGGCATCCGCCGCGCTGACTTCTTCAAGGCGCTGAAGAACACAGCCTACTTCTCACTTGGCGTTGTGCCGACGCAGACGGCGCTGGCGCTGTTGCTGGCGGTCATCGTCAACCAGCGGCGACTGCGCTTTAAGAGCTTCTTTCGCACAGCCTATTACTTTCCGTCGATCACCTCGTCGATTGCGATCAGCATGTTGTTTCTCTTTCTCTACCAGAAGAACGGGCTGATCAATCAGGTGTTGCAGGCGATCACCTTTGGCGCCTGGGAGCCGATCGCATGGATGGCGGATCCGCGCGGCCTCTTTCATATCATCTTCGGCTGGTTCGGGCTGACGCTGGAAACGGCGCCGGCGTGGATGCAGGCAAATGTGCTTAGCCTTTCAGTGTGGGACTGGCTGAGCGGCCCCAGCGTGGCGTTGATGGGCATCATGATCCTCAACACGTGGACGACGATCGGCACGATGATGGTGATCTTCCTGGCGGCGTTGCAGGACGTGCCGCGCGAGGTCTACGAGGCAGCAGAGATAGACGGCGCCAATGCACGGCAGATTTTCTTCAAGATCACGCTGCCGCTCGTGCGTCCGACGCTCTTCTTTGTCGTGACGTTGGGCTTGATCGGCACCTTCCAGGTCTTTGACCAGGTCTATGTGATGAGTTCGGGCGGCCCCGCCAAGACCACGCTGACCGTCGCCTATCTGGTCTATCGCAACGGCTTCACCAACTCGCAGATGGGGTTGGCGGCGGCGATTGCGCTCTTGCTCTTCGTCATCATCTTCACATTGACGCTGGTGCAGCGGCGCATCACCGAAGGGAAAAAGGAGTAAGCTCATGACGGCGTCATCCACCTACACATCGGTGCGACAGGTCAGCCCGTGGCGCGAGCATCTGCGCCTGGCGCTCTCCTACGCCCTGCTCTTCCTGATTGCGTTGATCTTTCTCTACCCCTTTGTGCTGGCAATCTCGACCAGCTTCAAGACGCTGCCGGAGATCAACGAACGTCCGGTTGCGCTGATCCCGCAGACCTTCACGCTGGAGGGCTATCA
>DGFH01000355.1:0-36940 GCA_002391565.1 Anaerolineales bacterium UBA3905 | reverse complement strand
ACCAGCTTCAAGACGCTGCCGGAGATCAACGAACGTCCGGTTGCGCTGATCCCGCAGACCTTCACGCTGGAGGGCTATCAACGGATGTTTGCGCTCAACGTCGGGCGGTGGGCGTTCAACAGCTTTCTGATCGCAACGATTGTGACCGTCTCCAACGTGCTCTTTTCGGGGCTGGCGGGCTATGCCTTGACGCGCATCGCCTTTCCGGGCAGCCGCGTTGTCTTTCTAGCGATCATCGGCACGATGATGATTCCCGGCATTGTGCAACTGATCCCGATGTTCATCGTGCTCAAGTCGCTCAACATGATCGACAGTTACAGCGGTTTGATCGTGCCCAAGATGGTGACGGCGTTCGGCATCTTCCTGATGGCGCAATTCTTCGAGGCGATCCCGCGCGAGATCGAAGAAGCTGCGCGCATCGACGGCGCCAGCCGCTTCCGCACCTTCTTTCAGGTCGTGCTGCCGCTGGCGCGTCCGGCGATCGTGGCGCTGGTGATCTTCAGTTTCCAGGGCAGTTGGAACGAGTTTATGCACCCGCTGATCGTGATCACCACCAACCAGGATTTGTACACGCTGCCGCTCGGTCTCGCCTTCCTGCGTGGTGGGCTGGGGCAGAATCTGCAATGGAACGCGCTGCTCGCCGGTTCGATGTTGACAACGCTGCCGATGGCGCTGATCTTCCTCTTCTTCCAGCGCTACTTTATCGAAGGCATCAGCTACAGCGGCGTCAAAGGCTAGACTCCTTCGTCAGCTGCTGATGGTGCGCCGCCCGTTAGCGACCATTCACCCAGGTCGGGTCAGCGGCGTCCGTCGTCGGCGTCAGACCCAGTTGGCCCAGGTTGCTCAACGCGGAAGCATCCGCCACCACCTGACCACGCCCCTCGTCCAGTGACCACTGCCCAACCGTGTTGGCGTCGGTCGGCGGCGGCGCTGGCGGCGGCGTAAACTGAGCCGAATAGCGAATGCTTTGCGAGATGCGAATGTCGTCAAGCTCCCCGGCAAATCGCTCATAACCGGGGATGCCGCCAAAACTTAACTCGCCGGCAGGGGTCAACCCGCTCTGCAAGGTCGCCGCCGCACCGGGCTGTCCGTTGACAAAGACGCGCGCCGGGCCGTTGTTATAGGTCGCCGCCACGTGATACCAGTTTCCAGCCGCCAGACGCGTCGTATGGCGCACCACCTGCCAGCCGCGACTCGTATTCACCCAGAAAGAGGGGCGCCCCGCATTCAGCTCGAACGACCAGCCATCATCCTCCGTCGCCTGGCTGATGACAACCGCTTCCAGCGAATTGCGCGCCGGCCGCACCCAAAACTCAACGGTCAGGACGCCGCCATGATTGGCCTGTTGCAGCAATACGACGTCGTCGACGCCGTCAAAGGTTAGCGCAAAATTCTGTCCTGCGGCCGGCGTGTTCGTCGCCGTTGACGGCAAAGGTCTAAAGGTGGCCGTCGCTGCCGGCGTGTTCGTCGCCGTTGGCGGCAAAGGCGTGGCAGTGGCTGTCGCTGCCGGCGTGTTCGTCGCCGTTGGCGGCAAAGGCGTGGCAGTGGCCGTCGCTGCCGGCGTGTTCGTCGCCGTTGACGGCAAAGGTCTAAAGGTGGCCGTCGCTGCCGGCGTATTCGTCGCCGTTGGCGGCGCCTCGCTGCCGGTCAGCGGCGTGTCCGCAGTGTACACCGGGCCGGATACGCCCGCGCCACCGTAAGCACACGTCCCATGCACAGGAGAACCGGCAACCGTTGCGCTGTCAAGCACGAGGCCGGTGCAGGCGCCGACTGGCCCCTCATCGAAGTGGTAAAGACCAACAGTATTGGCATCGGCGCTGAAAGAGGTTCTGCTCGGCGCAAATGGCGCAGCGTAGCGCAGGTTATTGGAAAGACGTAGTTCATCCAGCCAGCCGCGGAAGGAGGGATAGCTGGCGGGGTTGCCCTCTGACGCGCCGGCGTCATGTTTTTCTGCGCCCAATACAATGAATGGCTCGTTGCGGCAATAGCCGCCCCAGGCGCCGCCCGGCCCCTGACAATACGTCGGCCCCTGAAAGGTCACGCTGACGCCGTCGGGATAAGAGAGATCGCCCGTTGGCCCGGTCACGGTTGCGTCGAGGCGGCCATCGACATAGAGGGAGAGCTGACCGTCGCTCAAACGTCGCTGTACGGCGATGTGATGCCACGCGCCATCGAGCACGTTGCCCACGCCGCACAGCGTGCGGGCGACGCGCGCGTCGTTGGTGACCCCGAAGACCACCCGACCACCGCCATCGATCGAGAGGCCGAATTTGCGCCCTTCGGCAAAGCGGTCGCGGTCGAAGACGATGCTGCCATAGATCCAGTCCTCATTCTGCCCGCATGTCACCACACGTCCTAGATTATCCGCCTGGAGGCCGCGCAGCCAGAACTCGATGGTGAAATCTTCGGCGCCGATGTCGGTGGGCAGGCTACCGGCATCGCTCTGCACGGGAATCTTGACGCGGTCGATGTCGTCAACGCCGTGACCATAAAAACGCAGCGAATAGCCGACGGCGCTCTGCGCCCACACTGTTGGCGTGGCGGCGCCGACAAACATCGTCACCAGTGCCAGTCCACCCAGCCACAACGCAATTGTCCAACGCCTGTGTCTCTCCCTCACAATCAGGTTCCTTTCTGAGTCGTGCGCCTGCTTTGCAACCAGTCGATCAGACTCTGCATGGCGCCGCGATGGTAGCGCGTCACCCATGCCGGATCACTCCAGTCGATGGGGCCATCTTTTATGTCAAAAAGCGTGTGCTCGGCGTCTGCGGCAATGTAGCTACTGGCGCCGAAGGGCCAGCGGGCGCGATGCGCCTGCACCGCCTGCGTTGTGATTGCCGCCAGATTTGGCTCGCTGTCGGCGACAATGATGTGCACCGGCGCAGCAATCGCTGTGATCTCCTCCGGCCCGACCAGGCTGGAAAGCAACACTACACCCGCTGGCGGCTGGATAGCCGCAAATTGCGCAAAGTGCTCCGCCAGGTGCTGACTGCCGATACTCTGCGCCACAATAAAGACCTGGCTACGGTCAATGTCGGGTTCCGCTACAGCCGCCCGATATGCTGCCAGTGCGTCCTCAGCCTCGCAACAACCGTACTCGCCTTCGCTGGCGCCGACCCCGCGTTTGTCGAAGCGAAAGACCGCAAACCCTGCGCCGGTCAGCAACTCCGCCAGGTAGCCGTAGGCATTGCGCCCCACCGGGCCGGAATGGTGAATAATGAAGACGAGCGGCGCGTCCCCCTTGTTGCGCGGCAGGTCAAGCTCACCTGCCAGTGCTACATCTCCGGACGGAAAAATCAGCTGACGACGTTCACGGGTAGTGCGTTCCAACTGCGGCGTTGGATAGACATCGCCAGTCAGAGGATCAAGCGGGATCGCCTGAGGCGTTGACGGCTGGGGCGTTGGCGGCTGGGGCGCCTGCAACGTTGCAGGCGCCATACAACCGCCGATCAGCAACAGACACAGCGACAAAAGGAGGACAATGTCAGACGGTCGAGCAACCGCTGTCATATCTATCGATTTGCTGCGCCCCAGACCGGATCATCCGTCCCCACCCCGGTCGAGGCGCCCAATGTGCCGGTGCGGGCGTTGGCAGAAGCATCGGCCACAGTCTGGCCGGCGCCTTCATTGAGCGCCCACTGCACCAGTGTATCGGCATCGACGGCTGGCAGCGTCGCCGGTGGGGTGAAGTTGGCCGTGTAGCGCACCGACGACGAGATGCGCACATCGTCGAGCGCGCCGGCAAAGTAGGTGTAGCCGGGCACCCCACCCATCCGCAAGCCGCCGGTTGTGATGCGCAGGGTAGCGCCAACCGTGGCGGGCGTCGTCGCCACGCCGTTCACAAAGAGACGCACTGCGCCGTTGTCATAGACGGCCGCCACATGCGCCCACTGTCCGGCAGGCAACGCCGTCGGATAAAGGACGCCCTGCCAGCCTACGTTCGTGGCTAACCAGAGAATCGGGCGACCGGCGTCGAGTTCCAGCGACCAGCCATTGTTGTCATCCGCCTCCGCCAGCATGATGCCGTTGGCGTTGTTCGCGGTCGGGCGCACCCACGCTTCGACGGTGAAGCGCGACGCACTGACTGACCGCGCGGCCTGCACGAAGTCGTTGACGCCGTCGAAGGTCAAAGCCGAGTTTGCAGGCGGCACAGGGGTATTGGTTGGCGTGTTGGTGGGCAACGGTGTGTTGGTCGACGTCGGCGACGGGCCAGGCGTTGGCGTGTTCGTGGCCGTCGGTGTATTGGTGGCCGTCGGCGGCAACGGTGTATTCGTTGGCGTCGCTGTCGGCCCGAGATTCGGGAATGGATAGCCTGCCACCCAGGCGGGGTCGCTCGCGTCCGCTGCGCCGGAAGCGCCCAGGGTGGCGGTGTTGAGTGCACCGGCCAAATCCGCCGTCAACTGCCCGGCGCCCTCGTCGAAGCGCCAGAGATCGACTGTATTGGCGTCGAGTGTATGCGGCGCCGTCGGTGCGGTAAAGCTGGCGGTGTAACGTGCAATATTGGAGATACGTACATCATCCAGCGCGCCGCCAAAGGCTGGATAACCGGCGTAGGCACCCATCTGCAGAAGCGGGCCCTGGGTCAGCGTGCTGCCAACAGCGCTGGCGCCGGACGCCTGGCCGTTGACAAAGAGCTGGATCGAGCCACTGTTGTAGACAGCCGCAACATGATACCATACGCCAGATTGCAGCACTGTCGGATGACTGGCCGACTGCCAGCCCTGATTGGTGCGCACCCACAGCACGATGCGTCCGTTCTCCATTTCAAACGACCAGCCGCTGTTGTCATTGCCGGCCAGCACCACGATGCCGGTCTCGTTGGTGGCGCCAGGGCGCAACCACATCTCAACCGTGACAGGACCGCCGCCAGCGCTGGCGCCTGCGCTCAAGAAGTCATTGACGCCATCGAATTGCAGTGCGTTGTTGACGCCAGGCGTTGCAGTGGCGGTCGGCGTATTGGTGGCGGTCGGCGGCAACGGTGTGTTCGTTGGCGTCGGCGTGGGGCCGGGTGTAAACGTATTGGTCGGCGTCGGCGTGGCTCCGGCGAACTGCACACTCACCTGGCGCACCTCCGGCGATTGCATCACATCGCTCGTAGCCAGATCGAGGCGATACTGGAAATAGCGCGCTGCCGGGCTGTTGATAACGCCGCCACTGACCGGCGTCCATGCGCTCCAGTTGACGCCATCAGGCGAGGTGCGCGTTTGCGCCACGACGCCGGTGTTGGCAGGCGTGTTTGCATCCAGGGTCAGTGTCCCCCATGGCGCCGCCTGCCCGGCATCGTAAATGCAAGAGGTGTAGCTGCCGGCGGTTGCGTATTGACCCACGCGTGCCCAATCGACATTCATCGGGCTGACGCCAAAGGTTGTTGGCGTCTGATGATAGATGAAGGCCCATGTGTTCAGCGTCGGCGCACCAGGAATTGCGCCCTGCAACGCGCCGTCGACATAGAAGCGCGAACCGCTGGCATCCCACTCGATACGAAAGACATGATATTGCGTCAGGTCGAGCGACGGAATGTCGATATCGGTCAGCGGCTGCGTCTCATTGCCGTCGCGCCCACGCAGGTAAGTTGTATTCGTGTCGCGCGTTACGAAGATGCGCAACGCGCTGTCCGCCGGATAGGTGCTGCCGTAGGTCAACGGCGGCTGGTCGCGATAGAAGCCGATGTCGGGCCAGCCGGCGTTGGCGCCGTTCGTGCGCTGTTGAGCGCGCACTTCGATGAAGCGCGGCTGGTACGGCTGCAAATTGATCTGGGAGCGCAACAAGGAGCCATCGAGCGTGACGATGCCGCCGCCGATCGTCGGCGGTACGGTGTACCAGGTGTTGGCGTAGTTGATCAACCAGCGCGCAGTGTCGATGGTGGAGCCGTTGAAGTAATCTTCAATTGTGGCCGCCAGACGCACCTCGCCACCAGCGGCGTCACTCACACTGGCGCCGCCCAAGACCGCGCACGGCGCAGCGAAGTCACCCGCCGCCGTCTGCACGAAACCTCCTGGCCCTACCGGGACAAACTGGGGCGTCGGTGTGTTCGTGGGGGTGTTGGTCGGCGTCGCTGTAGGTGGCTGGGGCGTGTTGGTGGCGGTCGGCGTCTCCGTCGGCGATGGCGTATTGGTTGGCGTCGTCGGCGGCGCGTTCTGTAGCGTCACACTGCGCACTTCTGGCGACTGCATCGTGTTGGCGGCGGCGAAGTCAAGACGATATTGCAGGAACTGCCCCACCGGGCTGACGATGGCGGCGCCGCTTGTCTGCGCCCAATCCGACCAGGTGACGCCATCGGCGGAGGTGCGCGTCCAGGCGCTCACGGCTGTGCCAGTGGGTGCAGTCGCATCCAATGTCAGGCTCTGCCAGGCGACCGGTTGACCGGCATCCTGAGGACAGGAGACGAAGCTGCCGCTGCCGGTGTACTGTCCGGCGCGCACCCAATCGACGCGCAGGGGGCTGGTGCTGGCGCTGGCCGGGTCTTGGTGATAGAGGAAAGCATAGGTGTCCAGCGTTGCTACGCCAGGGGCGGCAGCTCGTTGCACACCATCGACAAAATAGCGCGTTTCGGCGCCATCCCATTCAATGCGGAAAATGTGATATTGCGTCAGATCGACGCCGGGTATGTCCGTTGCATAGGCAGGATTCGGAGCAATGCCATCGCGCGAGAGGGCATAGATCGTGTTGTCGGTGCGCGTGACGAAGAGACGCAACGCCGTGGTGCTGGTCGGCGCGTTCGGGTCGGTCGGCGACAGGGCGCGATAAAAGCCCAGATCGGTGGGCACGGCGTTGCGGCCATCGACGCGCGCCAACGCGCGCGTCTCGAAGAAGCGCGGCTGGGTGGTGGCAAAGTTCATCTGCGAGCGCAGGTACATGCCGGTGAGATCAACGACGCCGTTGGTCACTGTCACGGGCGCGCTGTACCAGGTATTGGCGTTGGCGACCAACCAGCGGTTTGTGTCCACCGCCGCGCCGGTGAAGTAGTCTTCCAGCGTGGCTGCCAGCCGCAACTCGCCGCCCAGCGCGTCGCTGACCGTCAGGCCGGTGTTGACGGCGCACGCCGGGGTGAAATCGGCAACTGTGTCATGGACAATTGTGCTGCTCTGCTGAGCGCGCGCTGCTGGCGGCGTCGCCAATAGGGCGCTCACGGCTGCTGCGATGAGCGCCAGGACGAACAGAGCCCCCATCACGCGCAGACCGTAACGCGCTCCCTGGTAAGTGTGAGATGTGCGCCAGACTCGTTTCTGGTGATTTTGCATGTGCCAGTATCCCCTCGGGCTATCTACAACCGTGCTTCCTCATCTCACCAGCGTTCTGCGTTGCGCCTCTTTTGCACGGCAGTGTTGTGCAGTCAGATCTGAGCAGCGATGGGCGAGATAAATTTCATGCGTTTGCGCCTGCGATGACGTATAGCTATCCCTTGCAGGATAACATGATTCTATTGCCGCAAACGCTTACAAGTTGCTGACACGGCAATCCTGGGGATCGGGAGAGGGAAAGATGATCCGGCAGGCGTCACTCGTCAGATGTCAGCTGGCCTGGTATGGTCTCGGCTGTACATTGAATGACGCTTGACGCCTGCTGCGGTTTTTACCGGCGCACGCGTTTGTAGCGGGCGTTGAATTGCTCGGTGTCCACGATCTCGATCTTGGCTGGCACCTTGAACGACGCCAGACGCTCGCGACAGAAGGCGCGCAGGCGTTGGCGGAAGGCCGCCGCTGGCTCCGGCTGCACCAGATTAACCCGCGCCGTGACGATGTTGCCGGTCAGCGGGTGTGGCTCGCCCAAGACGACGGCGTCGGCGACGTTATTCATCTGCAGCAACACACTCTCGACCTCTGCCGGGTAGACCTTCTGCCCACCGACGTTGATGATCTCGCTCTTCCGCCCCAGAATACGAATGTATTCGCCGTCGACTTCCACCATGTCGTTGGTGTTAAACCAACCTTCGGCGTCAAAAGGGCTTGGCGCGTTGAGATAGCCGAGCATGGCCGAGTGCGCCTTGATCCAGAGGATGCCATCAACGACTTTTGTCTCGTAACCTTCGCCGCCCACCTTCACCCAAAGCGAACCGGAATCCTTCGACTTGGAGCGCAGAATGCCCAGTTCCGAAAGGCCGTAGGTCTGCTGCAGCTTGACGTTGGGGAAAAGCTCATGCAGACGCGTCAGCGTGCTCTCCGGCATCACTTCGGTGCCGTAGGTGATCAGCTTGAGCGAGGAGAGATCGTAGCGTTCGTAGGCGTGCGACATCAACATCAGGTTCAGGAAGGTCGGCGAGGTGGGCAGCATCTCCGCCCGGTGCCTGGCGATGGCGCGGCAGACGATCTCCGGGTCGCGCTCCTGGATCGAAATGACAACGCCGCCATTGGAGAGCGTATACAGCAAGGTGTTGATGCCGCCGATGTGATCGAGCAGTAAGAAGGTGATCGTGCGCATCTGTTGGCGCGGCGTCTTGAACTTTTCCAGCAGGTGCGTAAAGTTGTGAAGCGCGGCCTTGCTTTTGCCAGTGGAGCCAGAGGAAAAGAGCACCAATCCCGGTTCGCCACGCTGCCGCAGCGTCAGGATCAGCGGGTGGTCGGCGCGGCGCCCCGTGCGTTTGAAGCTCCAGAAGTCGTATTCATCGACGCTGATGATTGATTCGACCTGAGCAATCTCCAAAAACTCATCGCGGTGCACCTCCGCCGCTTTGGTCAGCGGCACGACAATGGCGCCGCGGTCGATCAGCGCCAGCAACAGCGAAACGGTGGCGGGCGAGTAATCGCCGTCCAACGTCACCATCTCACCCGGCGCCACTTGATGTTCCTCCAGGAAGTTGCGCCAAAAGTTGACGCGCTCCAGGATGTCGCCATAGGTAGTCTCGCCGTCGTTCCAGATCAGACAAGTTTGCGCCGACCAACCAGCCATGCGGTCAGTCAGCCACTGAATATGCTGTTGCATAAGCCCCCTCCATACGGGTTTGGCGCAGCGCTGGCGCCACAATCGCTGCAATCCCATACAGGAGCGCAGCGGCGGCAAGCGACATCGTAAAATTTGTCGCCATACTCAACAAAATCACAGCCGTCGAGCCGACCACGGAAAAGACGCCGTTCATACCCCACGCCCACGGCACCAGTTGCGGCGCCCACTGTCCGACTTCCCGGATGCCGGTGGGGAAAGGCATCCCCATGAAAAAGGCCAGCGGCGCGATCAACAGCACGCTCATAGCCACGCGCAGCTCATCGGGCAGACCCAACAACGCCCCAAAGATGAGTGGCAGCGCCAAGACATAAAGCAGAATGACGCCGGCGACCACACCGATCATGATGCGTAGACGCGCCCGCACCCTGAAGAGCCGCTGCCCCAATAAACTGCCCAACGCCGAAAAGATCAACATGCTGAAGATCGTGGTCGTGATCGCCAATGTCGGATAGCCGATAAAGAGTGTGAAGCGTTGAATCAGCACGATCTGCACAAACATGTACGCCACCCCAAGCGCACTGAAGTAGACCAGCATCTGGCCGGCATGGGGTGTGGTCAACCCTCTGCGTTGATTGCGCCACAACGGCCACACCACAAAAACCACCGCCGCCAACAGTGTAAACGCCAGCATCGTCAACAGGATGATGTTGCCCATCGGCACGCGCGCACTCAAATTGCCGCTCTGCGCACCGCCCTCCAGCAGCCGATCCCATTTGAAGTAGTTGTAATAAAAAGGATGATCGTCCGTCACCGGATAGATGTTGAAGGGATAACGCGCCTCGAATGTGCGCGGGTTCTCAGCCATGAGATATTCGGCATACACCGTGTTGCGCGTGTTGAAAGGATCATGCAACACCTCAAACTCGTTCTTCTGCGCCCAATCGATCAGCCGATCAACCTGCGTCTGGGCGAAGGGCGCGGGAGAAACCAGTAGATTGATAGCGGTGTTCGTGTCATTCTCCACGACAACGATGTGCGCCGCCGGGTTGGCAACGCCGCGCGTGCGCAGCGCCTCGGCTGCCAGCCCAACCAGCCGCAAAGTCTCGATCGGCGGGTCGGTGGCCGCCCGCGTCCACGAAAAGACGCCGCGCTCGCTCAAGCGGTTCAACGCCAGCTCGAACGCTTCCACCGTGTATAAATAGGACTCTGAAAGTACATACGCGCCGGTGTTGAGCGCGGCGATGTTGTCCAGCCCGATTCCCTGGATCACGTCGAAACGCCCGGTGGCGCTGGTCAGGTAGCTGCGTCCTTCCGCCGTGATGATCTCCGTGTCGCCTGATGCCAGGTTGCCGGTGAAGTCGGCGTACCGATGCGTGACCAGGTCAACCACATCCGAGTTGAGATCAATCGCTACAATATGGCTGGCGTCGTACAGTTGCGCCAGCAAGATGTCGATGCCGCCGCCAACGCCGATGAGCAAGGTGGCTGGCTTCTCTTCGCCAAGCACATAGGGTGCACTGATGATTGCATGGCGCAGAAAGTCAAAACGAGACAGGTCGCCATCATGGGCGTATAACCCGGTCATCGAGGTGCCATCCAGCGTTACAAAATGAAGATCAAAGGTTTGTCCGGCCAGAGCTGTACCGAGATAACGTCTGCTCACGCCGCCTACGATCATCGGCTCCTGAATCGTGACCTTAGGCGTGACATCGACGCGCGCCACCGGATTCCAGCGCGTGTACTCCGGTTGCGCGGCGCCGCTGGCTTCCAGCGCCCAGTGCAACGGTTTGGATGCAGCCGTCGGCAGGTAGATCGGCTGAACAAAGGAGAAGATCAAGAGTGCGACCTGTCCGGCGAGTAGGGCCGGCGCCGCCCACCGCCAGCGCGCTGGCGCGCCAAAAAGCAACGCCGCCACGCCAGCGAGCATTGCCACCAGAATGATTGCACTCGGCGCGCTCAAGAAGTGAACGAGCCAGATCACGCTCAAAGTGGCGACGCCTGCACCCAACAGGTCGGCGAAATAGAGGCGATGTGCATAGTAGGAATAGACGCTGAACGCGCCGGCAATCACCAGCCCACCTAGCAGAAAAGTCAGAAAGAGACCGGCAAAATAGATTGCCAACCCGATCAGTGTCCACAGCAGGTCATCAATGCGCAGCGGGTCGAAGCGCACAAAATTGATGATCGCCAACATCATCAACATGCTTGCGCTGAAAGCCAGCGCTAATGGGCCTAGCCGCCGACGGATTACTTCATGTCGCCAGTGACGCACAGCCAGAAAGACGCCTGCTGCACCGCCGCCCAGAAGCGCCACCCCCACGATCAGATAGGTGAAGTGATGCCAGATCATGATCGAGAAGATACGCGTGAAGATAACTTGTAGCGCCAGGATGCTGGCCGACGCCAGCGCCACTCCCAGATAGATCGGTAGCCGATTCACAGGCGTCTCCCTTTTGTCCTTGCTTCAGACGCCGCCCAGCGTAATAACCTGTCCTGTGACATAGTCACTTTCCGGGCGCACAAAAAAGTCGATCACATTGGCGACATCTTCAAAGCGCCCCAGGCGCTTGATAGCCAGCCGTTCGATAATGGCGGCGATCTTCTCCTGCGGCACGTTGCGGATCAGATCGGTCTCGATCGGCGTCGGCGCCACGACGTTGGCCGTGATGCCATAGCTCGCCACCTCGCGCGCCAGGATTTGCGTGAAGGCGACGACTGCACTCTTCGACGCGGCGTAGATTGCCTCGCCCTCCAGATGCAGTGGGAGCGCCACCGTGCCAATGTTGACGATGCGCCCATACCGCCGTCGCTGCATCAATTTGGCTGCCTCGCGACAGAGCAGAAAGACGCCCTGAAAGTTGGTGGCAAAAATGCGCTCCGCCGTCGCCGCCGGTGTAAGCAACACATGGTTCATCGAGGCAATCCCGGCGTTGTTGATAAGCACATCCAGCCGACCGAACTGCTTGCCCACCGCCGCCACCATCTTGCGCACTGCCGCCTCGTCAGTGACGTCGGTTTCGAAATGCGTATAATTCGTCAGCGTCCATTCCGGCGCGCTGCGGCTGCATCCAACGACCTGGGCGCCGCGCTGCACATAGTGTTCCGCCAGGTAACGACCGATGCCCTTGCGCGTACCGGTGATCAGGACGACCGAGCCTTCCATCAACCCTGCTCCGCCGCCAGCTGCATCACGTAGTCCGCCAGCGTCCCCACCGATAAGAAGGGGCTGCGCGTCTGCGACATCGCCCGGTCGTCGGCCAGCACTACAACGAGATCGTGGTCAGCTTCCAACCGCTGCTCGACCTCAACGATCAACGTCACCAGCCCCATTGAATCGAGCACGGCGGAACGACCGATCAGGCGCGTGTTTTCATCGGGCGTCACGACTTCATCAGCCATGCTCGCCAACACATCTTGCAGCGCGGCGAGAATCAAATTCACTACGACCTGGCGATCCAATGTTTGCGTTACAGTTTCCATACACCCCATCCAGAATAAGCTCTTGCGCGTTGTCCGCTCAATTCGCCCTCAAATTTCGCCGACAACGCTAGCGTCGTTGATACAACTCGTACTGCCCCAGCGTCTCCACCAGCTCATACCCCGCCGCCTGCAGCCGTTCCGGCGGGTAGACCTCCACCCAGCGAGAAAATTCGCCAACAAGCACATACTCCGGGTGCAACTCCGTAAAATCGTAGAGATCAGCCACTGTCGTCTCGCCCAGCCACTTCTGCCGCACGGTGCGATTGAGCAGCAGTTGCGGCGGGTAGTGGTAGCGATGATCCGTGAGAAAACCCATCTGCGGCTCCCACGTTTCGACCAGCGCCCCCAGTGGCACAGTGGCGTTCATCACCTGCGCCATCTGCGCCGAGTCGTCGGGCGGCGCCGTGGCGATGCGCACCCCCAGCCGCGCACCTGGCGCCAGGATCATCACTGCCAACAGCAACAGCAACGCCAGCCCGGCATAGCCGCGCCACCGCTGATCCTGCGTTTTGGTCGTCTGCCAGAGTCGGGAGACATTGAAGTCGGCGGTCAGGTTGGCGAAGGTTAACGCCACGAAAAAAGTGGCAAACGCCAGCCCAACAAACGCATAGCGCAACCAGCTCACCGAAGCCACCACATACCAGAGCAGGTTGACCATCACCAGCGCGTACAGGATTGCCAGTTGGTGGCGGCGATCATCGGCGGTTGGGGCGAGAGGCGAGGGGCGAGAGGCGACGTCCGCCGCTGGAGTGCCTTGCACGGGTTGGTTGGAATGCAGCAGCCACCAGGCGCTGTAGCCCAGCACCGGGAAAAGCGTCCACAGAAACGCTTTGGCGCTGAAAAGTTCGTTGAGCGAGCGGAGCATCAACTCTTGCGAGAAGACCGCCGCTGCGCCCGCTGTAAACTCGCGCAGCGCCGCCAGGTTCTCACCGATAGTCGCCGGTCCCAGATAGACAAGCGTAAAGAGTTGCCACGCGCCGAAGGCCGTAGCGGTGACAATGCCGGGGATCAAGAAGAGCCGCTGCGGTCGCTTGAACCAGAACAGGTTCATGCCCCACGCCAGCAGCAAAGTAGCACCCAACACCAGCAGATATTGATACTTGGTGACGACGCTGAGGCCAAGCAACAGCCCGACCAGGAGCAATTCCCACCAACGGGCGCGACGCCAGCCCATAAACCATAGCCAGAAACCGCCTGCCATGAAGGCCAGCCCCGGCACTTCGCCCAACACTTGCCGCCCGTAATCCACCGTGTCGATGGCAGGCGAGGTGAGCAGCAATGCAATCACAACCCACGCTGCACGCACACCGAGCAGATGGCGCGCCAGCAGAAACATCAGCGCCAACGCCGCCGCCAGATAGAGCACCATCACCAGCCGCGCCTGCAGCAGCCCGATGCCCGCCACCTGAAACGCGCCGGCAATCGGCAGCATCACTGTCGGTCCCACGCCGATGGTCGGCCCGTAGTGGCGCAACCCCTCGCTGCTGTAGTCGGCGTAGACGCCCATCGTCACCAGCGCCTTGGGCACATGCAGATGCGACCCTTCATCGAACCATGTTTTGGGATAGTCGGTCAGTTTGTAGAAAAACAGGAAGGCAACGATGAGCGCCACGCTGGACAATAGCGCCACGCTGAGCCAGGACACAGCGCCGGCAGGCGTCTCGATTCGTTGCGATGTTGTCGATGTTGTCATACCTTGAAGACTTCCTCTGCGAACTTTTGCCGCTTTGCGTCTCTCTGCATCGAGTCGTCACGCAGGCGTCGCGGGCAGTTGTGCGGCCAGCGCCTGCTGGATCACGCCAGCAGCCGCGTGTCCATGCCGGCTGACCGATTCTCCATTGGTCAGCGCCGGGTAAATCTGCGCCGTCGTCACCAAAAAGAGTGCGTTCACCGGCGTTGTCACCGCCGGGATCAGATGCGTAGAGTTCAAACCATGCAGTGGCTCCACGTAGCGTTCGCGATGCACCAGGAAGAAGCGCACGGACGCGTCGTCAAAATCCGGGAACATGGCGTGCAGGTTTTCCATCCACATTGCCTTGATCTCGGCGTCCGACTTGCCAATCAATGTGCTGCCCGGCGCCGTGTACTTAGGCAGGTAGACCAGATGATGTCCACCCACAAACGCCGGGTCGATGTAGGTGGTCGTCTCGATCACACCGGTGAAAGGGATGCGTTCATCGGTGATGTTAAGCGTCCAGTAGCCGGTCAACGGACGATCCAGCACCAGCAGCGGGCAGACAATGCCGAGATATTCGGTCTCGTTCAGAAAGTCATGGTAGCTCGACGGCGCCGCTGGAATCAGCCGTTTGAAGATCGGCGCCTGCGCAGTCACCACCACAGCGTCGAAGGGCTGCACACCCGTTGCCAGCCGCACGCCTGTGGCGACGCCGCCTTCGATGACGACCTCCTGCACCGGCGTCTTCAGATGAATGCGCCCGCCCGCCGCCTCGATGCGCGCTGCCATCGCCTTGATCAGCGTGATGTAGCCGCCGATGATGTGACCAGCGCCCTCTTTCTGACTGGCGCCCTGCCGCGTCGATTTCACGCGCACCAACCGCGACCAGATCCACGTCGCCGGCACGTTGCGGAAGTCGCCGTCAAACTTGGCGGCCAACATCGGACGCCAGATATTCTGATAAGTGTTCTTGCCGCTGAGCCGGATCAGCCACTCCTCAACGCTGACGCCTTCCAGCTCTTGCCAGTCCTTGACGCGCTGGGCGGCCAGCACCGTTATGCCGAGGCGGAAACGGTCGATCCAGCCGAGGGGCGGAAACTTGAGAAACTCGACAATGTTATTCATCGAGTAAATGGCGCGGTTGTAGTAGAAGCCGGTGCGCGTCTCCTTGAAGCGCACCTGGTCGGCGATGCCCAGTTCCGCAAGCAACTCGCTCAAGTGTGCATCGCTGGCCAGGATGGCGTGATAAAAACGATCCACTTCCACGCCGTCCGGCAATGTCAATGGCCCGGCCAGCCCTCCCAATGTATCTGACGCCTCGAAGACCTCGATGGTGACGCCCTCTTGGGCCAAATAGTATGCCAGCGTGATCCCCATGATCCCGCCGCCGACGATGGCTACTTTCAAAGTTCCTCCCAACCATGGCGAGAGATTATGAAGATTGGGCGATTAAGAGATTATGCAAGTAGCGTCCTCAATGTCGTTGCACGAAACGGTTCACTACTGCCCCCGGTCGCCCAATCGCTCAATCCCATCATCGCCTAACCACATCACTCACTCAGTATTTTTGCAATTTTTACTGCCGCTGTCCCATCTCCCAGCACCGGCGGATGCGCATCCGGCGGCTGGAAGGTGAACCAGGCTGCCACGATTTTTTGGCAATCGGCGCCGACGAGGAGGTTCCAACCCGCCTCGACGGTCTCCGTCCACTCCGTCTCATCGCGCAGGGTGAGGCAGGGTTTGGCGAAGTAGTAGGCCTCACGCTGTACGCCGCCCGAATCGGTGGCGATCAGGCGCGCATTCTCTTCGAGCACCATCATATCGAAGTAACCGGCCGGCTCGATGGCGAGAACGTGGGGCGCAAAGGCGGCGCCGATCATCTCCAACGCTTTGCGGGTGCGCGGATGCACTGGAAAGACGATGGTTTCGCCGACGGTGTTGAGCGCCTCAACAATGGCGCGCAGCCGCGCCGGGTCGTCGGTGTTGTTGGCGCGGTGCACGGTGACCAGTGCAAATCGCCCCGGCTCAAGACGCAGACGCGTCAGAATGTCGGAACGGCTGCGCGCCAGTTCACGATGATGCAGTGAGGCGTCCAGCATCACGTCGCCGGTGACATAGACGCCCTGCGTGATCCCTTCTGCGGCCAGATGCGCCGCCGATTTTGGGCTAACGCAGAAGCAACGATCGGAGAGATGATCGGCCACAACGCGGTTGATCTCCTCCGGCATGTGGCGGGCAAAGCTGCGTTCACCTGCCTCGATGTGCATGACCGGGATGCCGAGTTTGCTCGCCGCCAACGCACCGGCCACCGTCGAGTTCGTGTCGCCGCGAATGATGATGGCGTCGGGCTTCTCCTTGAGCAGCACCTCCTCCATTCCGATCAGCATCGCCGCCGTCTGACGGGCGTGACTGCCGGAGCCAGCTTCCAGGTTGTAGTCTGGCGCAGGCACACCCAGTTCATCGAAGAAGGCCTGCGACATGGCATAGTCGTAGTGCTGGCCGGTGTGCACCAGAATTTCAGTGTGTTGTTGGCGCAGCGCCCAACTCACCGGCGCCGCCTGCACGAATTCTGGGCGAGCGCCGACAACGGAAACAAACTTCATGCGAGACTCCGCTTCCAGATGCGTATCAAGATGCGTATTTTGACGCAGAGTCGCAGAGATACAGAGGAATCAAGAGAATGTGCATCTGTAGCCAGCTATGCAACGCCTCTGCGAACCTCTGCGTCCCCGCGTCAAACATCTACTCTTTTTTTAAAACAGTCTCTTAAGACCCGCTGCGCGAGATCAGGAAGACGCCGAGCATGACGATCAACGTACCGGCCAGACGCAGCGGCGTAATGTTCTCATTGAAGAGCAACCACGACGCCGTGAGCATCACCACATAGCTGAGGCTGGCAAAGGGATAGGCAAAGCTCAGATCGACGCGTGAGAGCGCCGCCAACCAGAAGACCGTGCCGCCCACATAGAGCGCCAGCCCGCCAATGATGAAAGGATTGGTGAAAATCTTGAAGAGCGTCGGCACGATGTCGTGTGCGCTCAAGGTGATCTGTCCGGTCAGGGTCATGCCATACTTGAGCGTGATCTGTCCGATGGCGCCAGCAATGACGCTAACAAGAATGTAGCCAATCGCGACTGTCATGATCTGCTTTCTCCCGTTGATTGCTGTTGTCGTTTCCATGATTTCGTCCGTAGTTCCAGGTTCTGAGTCCATAGTGCGGTCATGCAATGATTAGCCGGCGGCGAGTTTCTGGCCTGCGCCAACGCCTGGTTTCAGCGAAGGTGCGGCGGCGAGTCCCAACCGGCGCAGCAAGATATGCCCCTGATAGCCCAGGTGGGCGCGGATCGTGCGCATAATCTTGGCTTTAGAGGCGCCAAAGGCGCGCGAGTAGAGCGTCGTAGGGTATTCTGCCACCGTGTAGCCAGCCAACATGGCGTTGACCATCAATTCTGTGCCCGCCAGGAAACCATCCGACTCAAAGGGGATGCGTTCAATCACCTCACGGCGGTAGGCGCGGAAGAGCGAAGTGTAGGTGTGCACGTGGCGATCCACCAGCAGCCGGTACAGGAAAGAGGAGCCTTTGCTCAAAAAGATGCGATAGCCCTCCACGTTGGCGATGGCGCCGCCCGGCGCGTAGGGCGAAGCCGTCACAATGCTGACATCCGGCTTAAGACAGGCCAACAGCGCAGGGATCGTCTCAAAACGGTAGGTGCCGTCGCTGTCTGTGGTGACGATGATGTCGCCTGCCGCCGCACCCAGCCCGGTGCGCAGCGCCGCGCCCAGGCCACGGTTGACTGCGTGCTGCTCGAAACGGAAGCTCACGCCGGGAAGCTGGGCATTGGCAAAGGCGCCGGTCAGCGCCGCGTAGGTGTTGTCTTTGCTGCCGTCGTCGACAAAGAGCACCTCCACGCGGTCGATGCGCTCACCGCCGGGCAGCGTGTAGCCCACCAGTTGCAGCACCACCGGCACAAATTCGGCGTTGAGCTTATCGACATTATCGGCTTCGTTGTAGCAGGGAATGACAATCGATAGCAACACGGTGTTTCCTCGTTTCACACTTCAAGCCAGAACTTGTTTCACACTCAAGCAAAAACCGGTGCGACGTTTGGCGACGCGGCTTCGATGGTTGCTGCATGCCTGTCGGCGGAGCGGGCGTCGAGCATTCGCGCCAGAATCAGGCTGCGAATCGTCTCTGCCAGCCGCAAAGTGCGCAGACCATGTTCGGCGGTGACCAACGGCTGCCGCCGTGTGCGCACACACTCGACAAAGTGATCCAACTCGGCGTGCAGCGGTTCAGCGATCGGTACATGGATACGTTCAACCACGCTTTCCTGGCGGTACTTGGCGCCGCTGCGACTATGGCTGACATATTCGCCCACGGTGCGATAGTGCACCTGGATCGACTTGTTCAGCAGGTCGCCTTCGACATAGGCTTCGAGCGCCGTCACGTCGATCGAACGCACCTTCTGCTCGGTGACGCGCGACGCCGTGAGCGTGAGCATCGGCCAGCGCGCAAATTTCAGATTCACGGTGGCATAGTCAATGGCGCCGCTAAAAGCAGTGAAGCCATCGGCCTCCACACGAATCGGATCAGCGCCGGCCAGGTCGAGCGCCAGGTCAAGATCGTGAATCATCAGGTCGAGCACGACATCGACATCGGTGTTGCTGCCGACGTAAGAGCTGAGACGCCGAAAGTTGACCACCAACGGCGACAGATTTTCCAGCACGAGCTTGAGTTCGCCATAGGTCGGGTTGAAGCGTTCAATATGCCCGACCTGCACAATGCGCCCTGTGCGCTGCGTCAGGGCGACCAACTCCTGCGCCTGCATCCAGGTCTCGGTGAAGGGCTTCTCTACAAAGACATCCAGCCCCCGATCCAGACACGCAGCGACAAGCGGAAAGTGGGTCGGCGTAGGCGTGGCGATGCTGACGGCATCGACGCGGTCGAGCATGGCGTCCAGTTCGGTGTACGCCGTCGTCTCATATTGGGCAGCCAGCTTGCGTCCGGCTTCGGCTACCGGATCGTAGATGCCCGCCAGGTCAGCGTAGCGCAGCGTTGAATAGACACGTGCATGATTTTTACCCATGCGGCCTGCCCCAAGCAGACCAATCTTGATTCGTTCCATCATTTCCTCCTTATGCCAACACCGGCTCACACGCCGCCGCAACCACTGCATCCGCCACCTGATCCAGCTCTGACTCTGTCAAGGCAGGATGGACGGGCAACGACAAGACTTTCGCACTGGCGGCTTCCGCCACCGGCAACACATCGGTATAACCGCGCTCCCGGTAGACTTGCTGCTGATGAATCGGGATCGGGTAATAGATGCCGTAGCCAATCCCCCGTTCAGTGAGGCTGGCGATGGTGCGCTCTCGATCCGCCACCGTCACTGTATACTGGTGAAAGACGTGGGTGGCGCCTGGACGCACCTGCGGCGTCGCCACGCCGGGTGCACCGGCCAGCCGGGCGGTAAGTTGTGCGGCGTTGCGTTGGCGCTGTGCATTCCACCCATCGACGCGCGTCAGTTGCACCAGGCCAATTGCCGCCTGCAGGTCGGTCATGCGGAAGTTGTAGCCCAACGTCTCATGCACGTAACGTACGCGCATCCCATGCTCGCGCAGCACCCGCATCCGCTCAGCCAGGGCGGGATCGTTGGTCGTGATCATGCCGCCTTCGCCGGTGGTCATGTTTTTGGTGGGATAAAAAGAATAGCAAGCTGTTCCCCACGTCCCCAGTGGTTGACCGTTAAGGGTGGCCCCGTGCGCCTGGCAGGCGTCCTCGATGATTGCCAGGCCGTGTTTCGCGGCGATCTCCGCAATGGCCGTCATCGCTGCGGGCTGGCCGAAAAGATGCACAGGGATGATTGCCCGCGTGCGACGGGTGATCTGTTGCTCGATGCTGGCCGGATCGATCGTGTAGTAGAGCGGGTCGATGTCGGCGAAGCGCGGTGTGGCGCCAGCGTAGAGAATGCAGTTGGCTGAGGCGATGAAGCTAAACGGCGTCGTGATCACCTCATCGCCGGGGCCGATGTCGTGGGCGAGCAACGCCACATGCAACGCGGTCGTGCCGGAGCTGACGGCCACTGCATAACGTGCGCCGACCCATGCGGCAAAGCGTTCCTCGAACTCGCGCACGCGCTTACCTTGCGCCAGTTGCCCGGAGCCGAGCACCTCCAGCACCGCCGCTTTTTCTTCTTCACCGATAAAGGGTTTTGCAATTGAAATCATTGATTTTCTGCTCCAATTTCAAGCGTGCGTCCACAACGCGCGCAATGCCCTTGATGCTCTGCATCCATCTCTATGCGTGCACCACAGGCGCAGACGTACCCTGCCAATCGGGCGGGCACACCCAGCACCAATCCATGCGCCGGGACATTGCGCGTGACAACGGCGCCGGCGCCGACCATCGCAAAGCGCCCCACTTCGACCCCGGTGACAATAATGGCGCCAGCGCCGATCGATGCGCCGTACCGGATCACGGTCTCGCCGACCTCCCAATCGTCGGCGCCTTTGAGCGAGCCGTCCGGGTTGATCGCGCGCGGGTAAAGGTCATTGGTCAGACACGCCTGCGGGCCGATGAAGACGCCGTCTTCCAGCGTGGCGCCATGATAGATGAGCGCACTGTTTTGGATTTTGACGTGGCTGCCGATATGCACGTCCATATCGATGTAGGCGTCCTTGCCGACGATGCAGCCCTCTCCCAGCACGGCCCCTTCGCGCACCTGGGCGCGATGCCAGATGCGCGTGCCTTTGCCGATCTGCGCTTCAGGCGAGACATCGGCCGTCGGATGTACAAAAAAATCATTGGTTGGCGCCGCAACGGCAGGCGCGTTATTTTGTCCGTTGAAAGGTCTGGACTGCATGGCTGAATCTCTCCGCTTGTTCCGGTTGTCCGAATGCCTGATACCACCACTCGCGCACCATCAATTGCCCCTGGCTGACGTCAAGCCCCCGCCACATCTGCAGGGCGCCGGTCACATCACCACGCAGCGCCAATACCTCGCCCAACATCTGGCGCGTTGCCCGGTCGTAGGGCGCCACAACATACGCTGCTGTCAGATGCGCCTGGGCGCGCTCAAGCTCGCCCCGCGCCAACAGAATCTCGCCAATGCGCCGATGAGCGGTGGGCTGCAGCGGGTCAAGTTGCATGGCAGTGGCAAATTGTGATTCAGCAGGCGCCAGGTGCTGCCACGCTTGCCGACGCACCTGATCCTGAAATGACCACTCTGGCCGATGATAGAGGCTCAACTCTACCCGCGTTTGCAACACCGCACCGAGATTGGCCGCCCAGCGCGCTGGCGCTCCCGGAAGGGCGATGACTAGCGCCAGCGGTAGACCAAAGCCTAAGACGACGCCGGCGAGCGGCGTCAGCTTCCAGGTTGCACCATTTTCCGCCGCCTCCATCAGCGGCTCGGCGACCGCCGCTGCGCTCCATAACAGCGTTGCCGGTGCAAAAAAGACCAGGGGCGCCAGAACGCTGAAATATAGCTCCGCCTCAAACAAGCCATGCACCAGGCCGGCCGCCACCGCTGCCATGCCGCCAATCACAAGCACTCGCCCCATCTGATCGGCAAATCGCAACAAAGGCGCCGCATAGCCGACCACTGCGCCGATCATTAACAGCCAGGCCAGCAACGCCGGAACGCCTTGTTCTAAACCCACCTGGAGATAAAAATTGTGGGCGTGAAACAGATACGGCACATGCAGGAGATAAGCATATGTTGCATACACCATGGCCGCCGTGCCCAACCCGCTGCCAGTGAAAAAGTAATCTTCAATCAGAGGTAGTGAATTGCGCCACAGATCGATGCGACTGAAGGCCGAACCACCCTGCGCACTGACCCCAAGCCATGCATCGAGCGCTGGAGAGACAACCACCAGCAGATAGACTGTCACGCTCATCACGGTCACCAGCAACATTGCGCCATCCAGCAACCAGACCGCAGCCGTGCGGCGCAGTGTGCGGCGTCGCAGCCATGTGCGCAGCCATAGATAGCTTGCAACCAACGTCGCCCCTGCTACTCCCAGCCATGCCCCGCGCGAACCGGTCAAAACCAGCGCAGCGACGCCCAGAAGCAAAGCCAGCGCCCCCACTGCCACCAATCCCCACCAGCGCTCTCTCACCGCCAGCATAAAGGCCGCTGTCATCACCGGCAGCGCTATCGCCAGGAACTGGGCGACTTGATTGTCGCTGAACAGCAGAGGCAACCAGGTCGCCTCGCCAAAGCGCTGCAGCCCATACAGTGCAGCCACACCGCTCACCAACAGGCTGCTCAGCAGACCGATCATGCGGGCAGTGGTGCGCAATGACAGCCGACCGCCCAACCAGGGCGCCGCCAGCATAGCCAGCACACCAGCGAACAGCAGCAAGAAACGCGTCAACGCCACCGCCCCATCATAAGCCGCCCAAACATTGACGACGGCCAGAGTCAGGAAACAAAAAGCGGCGCCGTACACAGCGCCGAGGGTAAGGGTGTGCCACCTGGCTGAGATCGCTGAGATTGTCCCGTTCACTGTCTGCGCTGCTTCGCTCTTCGACCTGTTCATACCCTGTTCCGTTTTCGTGCACGGCAATTTACTTATAGAGATTATACATTGTCGCCCGGTAGCCGTCTCTTACAATCTGCTGACAGAAATGCAATGCGTTGTCATAAACGATCGTAAAAAGGAACAGGCGCATCGCCTGATGCGCCTGTTCCGGTCAATGATCCACGAAACAACTTGCGATTTCGTTAAACAAACGCTATTGAAACAGATGAAAACACTCCGTGGCCAGGCCTGCCAGATGGCATATCCAGCCACGGAGAAGCGCCTATGTACGCGAGAACTGCAGCATCTGCCAGCCTACGTTTATAGCACTCTTGGCGCCTTCCCAGGTGTTTAATCCTTTGACAAAGGTCATGATCGGGCCGGGGCGCAGTGACCATTCGCGCGTGGCGCGCTTCTGCCAGTATTCGAGTTGTTCGGCGGTGAGGTTGCCGTAATCGAGCACGGTGGACTGATCCATATCGACCTCCTCCCACTTGGTGCCAGGGCGGAACCAGTTGTTCTCGACTACCTCATAGAAGAATGGCGTCCCCGGATAAGGCGCCGCGATGTGGAAGAGTGCGATGTCAAGCGGCAGCTCCTTAGCGTAGGCAATGGTTTCCTGGATCGACGCCTCTGTTTCGCCGGGAAGGCCGATGATGAAGTAGCCCCAATTCTTGATGCCCGCTGCCTTCGACCATTTGAGCGCCTTGAACGCCTGTTCTTTTTTATAACCTTTGCGCGCACGCTTCAGGATCATCTCGTTGGCGCTTTCGATGCCCCAGGAGATCAACCAGCAGCCGGCGCGCCCCATCAGCGTCAACATCTCCTCATCGACGTAATCGACGCGACTGTTGCACGTCCAGCGGATCTTCAGGCCGCGCGCAATGATCAGATTGCACAGGCTGACGACATGGTCGCGGTTCACCGTGAACAAGTCGGCGTACATGTGGATATTGGTGATGCCGAGCTTGCCCAGGTATTCCAACTCTTCCACGATGTTTTCCGCCGAGCGCACGCGTACAGAGTTCTGATAACTGACATGCTTGATACAGTACTTGCACCCAGCCGGACAACCGCGACTCGTGACGATAAAAGTGAATGGCCCCTTGATCATCGGCATCCGCTGTTTGTCCAGCGGAAGTAGCTCATGCAGTGGCATGGGCAGATCATCCAGGTTGGGGATGAACGGACGATCCGGGTTGATGACAATCTCATCGCCATTGCGCCACGCCAACCCCAGGATGTGCGCCGCCGGGTTCTCGGAGTGCGCCGCCGGGAAAGCATCGACTGCTTCCTGCGCACCGACGCGACGACTTTGCGGTTTGCTCGTCTCCGCCAGCATCTTTGCCACACGCGGGTTAGAAGGCTTCTTGCCCTCAAAGGCGTCGATCAGTTCCCGCAGCGTCATTTCTGGCTCGCCGCGCAGCACGTAATCCAACGCCGGGAAAGGGCGCAGCGTCTCCATCGTCATGGGTGTGACATGGGTGCCGAAAGCCATTGTTTTGGCGCCGAGCGACTTGGCGAGGAAGACGCCGTACATGTCGTTGCGCAGACTGGGCGCCGTCACCTGCGTCAGATAATATTTGGGGCGCTTCTCGTCAAGCAGTTTCTCGAACTCCGGCCAGCCCATGCGCAACGCATTGGCGTCGATAATCTCCACCGTGTATTCGGGCACGAGCAGCGCCGCCAACTGCGCCAGGCTGACCTGCGGCCAGATCATATTCTCCCGCGAGCGTCGCCCCACACGATGCTGACTGCGAATCCAGATGCCACCATCGGGCGTCGGCGGGTTGACGAGCAGCACATCCACCGATCCGGGCGGGCGCGTCGAGGAGGTGAGCGTCTGTACGCTGGCGCCCGCATCGGGAAAGTGCGAAGGGCGCAGGGGAGGGATGCGCCGCGTGCCCAGGTTGTCGCGAATATCCTCCGCCAGTTCAATATTGGGCTGTTTGCCATTTTGGGTAAGTTGGTCGATCATCCAGGTTTCTCCGTGAACTCAATTTGCCCCGTCTGTCGCAATCAGGATTGCGGCTGTAGGCGATCGGTGCGAATTTCGGTGTGGGTCACATCAGACTGCAGCGTGGTCTCCTTGCCGCGCAGGTCGCTGGCGGCCAGGTCTTCGCGAATACGCAGCGCGTCAAGCGTCTGCATCTGCACCCACGCCACAATCAGTTGCAGCCCCATCAGGCTGAAGACGGCGCTGATCAGGTAATAAATCCAGAGCTGGATTAAGGTGGCGCCCAGCAGGGTGGCGATCAAACTGCCTGCGCCAACAATCAAGCCAAAGAGCGCAATCACCAGCCCAACCCAGCCAAAGTGCTGCTCCCAGCGAACGTTGAAGAGTGGCTTCCCCCACAATCCCTGACGCACTGGCGTCTTATGGAAGAGGGCGACGAAGTAGTTGAAGCTGAAACCCAACGCAATCAACATCACACCGCCCACCGAGAGAACCAGGGCGGAGAAGAGTGCAAACGCCCCCAACGGCGTGACGGTCTGTACGCCTTGAAGACGGTACCACACAAGCGCCAGGCCGATCAGCGCAGCGATGCCAAAACTGACCATGCCGATCAGACCGAAAGGACGCGCCGGGTTGTAGTTGAGCGCCGTCCACACAATTGAGGAGCCAAAACGCATCCCATCGCGTACAACGCTTAATTTGGAGCGACCAATACGTTCACTGTAAGGGATCGGCACCTCAATCATCTTCAGGTGTTCGTGCAATGCGCGCGTGCTCATCACCGGCGTCAGGTTCAGCCCATCTGGCAGTGGGTAAAGCTGCCCTAAGATTGACTTCTTAAAAACGCGCATCCCACTGGCGGAGTCGGTGATCTGCGACGCGCTGATGATGTTGACCAAACGAGCAAAAATCAGGTTGCCAATGCGGCGCGTGAGCGGCATCTGACTTTCGGCGCCCGCCATCCGCGAGCCAATGACCAGATCGGCGTTCTGTTCTTTAGCCGCCTTGATCAGCGCCGGAAAATATTCGGGCGGATAGGTGCCGTCGGCGTCAAGAAACCCTACCCATTCACCTTTGGCGGCGGCAAAACCAGTTTTCAATGCAGCGCCGTAGCCACCGTTTCTGGCATGTTGCACCAGGGTCGCGCCCGGCTGCGCCCGCACCAGCTCGGCTGTGCGGTCACTGGAGCCGTCATCGACTACCAGCAATTCCAGATCATCAACCCCCACCTCACGCAGCGCATCGCGCACGGCCAGCACGCGTTCCATGATCGAACGAATGCCGCCCTCTTCGTTATATGCCGGAATCACCACCGATAAAGTCGTCATTGTTTTTTCCCTTCTTCAGGCAAGACCAGAGCGCCCATCCCACACACTTTTGTCAGTAATAGATCGACCTTGTTTGCGGCCCGGTTTGTCTCTCTCCAACTCTGCGCAACACACGTGCGGGCGTGCCGCCAACCACCGTGAAGGGAGGAACATCCTGCGTCACCACGGCGCCAGCCGCCACAACAGCCCCTTTACAAATACGTACACCATCCGTTATAATGGCGCCAGCACCAATCCAAACATCATCTTCAATTGTGATGCCTTCGGCAGTAATGCCTTGTTCGACCATTGGGCGAGTTGGATCATCGAAGACATGGTTGACGGCAAGCATCTGCACCATTGGCGCCGTGTACACACGATCGCCGATCGTGATGCCGCCTTGACCGCGCAACACGTTGAGTTCACCAATCAGGCTGTTGCTACCGATGCGGATGAACGCATGCGGCAATTCGCGAAAGTTGTACACATGCAGAATGGAGCCATGCATTACAAAGGTGTTGTCGCCAATCGAAATGCCGTCAGGACAGGCATGGAGGTAAACGCCCTGGTCTAGATAGACATTGCGCCCTAACTCGATCTGGTCGGCAAAGCGGATACGCACGCCACTTTCAATGGCGGCAACGCCATGCATGCGCAAGATCAGCCGATACGCTGTGGCGCGCAGTCCAATCCCAATCACGGTTGGGATCCAACCCAATAGCGACAAAACGAATTGTTCAAGCATGTATTTTTTTAGGCTGCTGGCCTGTCTATTGATGTACAGCAACAAACCTTGTCCAGCCGAGCCAGATACATTCATGCGAGCCATACGGTCACCACAAATTCGTTAAGCGCATCGTCGTGTTGACCAGACGGCCAAGACGTTGTTCTCGTGCACTGCCATCATAACTTGGCGTTATGTTACCAGTAAATCAGAACGAACGCGCTTACACTTCGCTGACAAGTGCCCTAAACGGCGCAACAAAACCCGCGCCCATCATTCGGATGGTCAACACCTCTGGAGCGTCAGGGGCTGCCGCCCTACATAATCATAACGTCTCCTATGCTGTTGACAGGCGTATGACAATGGACAGAGACGCGCCGCCGACGCGTCCAGCCCGGTCGGACTTCGCCTTGTATTGTCTATGCAACAACTTCGACCAACGCATCTTTACCATTGGCATGTCAACAGATTACGTATACATTACAAGAAATTCTTACAGCCGTAAACAAGACTTTTGTCGGTGGAGATATTATCCAACTTCTGCCATGCTAAACATACACAGAAGTTGATGGATTCGTCAGAGTGGGCACGTCAGGTGCAAGGGAGAGAAGAGTATGTTAATCGCAATTACAGCCACCATGATCGTTGCTATTAGTTTTGGGGCGTTTATCGTGTTGTGGGCTGCAGTTGCCATGACGCGCCGTGCAGTTGAGGTCGATGCAGGGCTAGAAGAACAGCCACTTGAGGAGTGGACGTTGGGCATGCCGTCGACGCAGCTGCGACTCTCATAGTCTCTAGCTTGCCTTGATACGCCTGCCTTGTTCAGCAAGATAGTCAGGTTAAGCGCCGTCGGTGATTGTAGCCGACGGCGTTTTGATATCTAGACGGCGCAAGAGTTGCGGCCATCCTTCAGCGAGCAACGTAGTCACCAGCTCAAGGGTCGCCCGATATTCCTCTTCAGAACCTCCATGCGGATCCGTCACCTCGTCGTAACGCCCCGCCAGTTCGCTCAGTAAGAATACTTTGGGCAATGCGCTGGGCAGTCGGTAAAAGAGCGCCTGCCGATGCGCCTCCTCCATGACCAACACCAGGTCCGCCTCCCGCAACGCCTGTTCGGCCACCGGTGTGGCGAACTTTGCAGCCAGCTCAATGCCTAATTCGTCCAGCATGGCGGCAATCATCGGGTCAACAGCGCCTCCCGCCAGCGCATGCACGCCGGCGGAGGTCACAGTCAGCTTATCCGTCAGGCCAGCCCGCACGATCTGGTGCTGAAGCAATGAAGCCACCAGGGGTGAACGACAGACATTAGCCGTACAAACGACAAGAATCTGCTTCATGTGCGTTTCTGCGATGTGCGCTCCGTCGTACGAGTAGCGCCCGCACCATTGGCGCCAGGCTGATTCACGCTTAACGGCATTGACTCAGTGCGCCTGGCGGCTTTTGGCTTGCGCTGCGAATAATGCGTCGTGTAGTAGCGGTTGCCATAGCTCTTGTGGTAGGAATAGTAATAGCCGTGCTGGCTGCCTTCGACGCGGTTCAACACTACGCCCAGAATACGCGCCTGCACCTGACGCAGGGCGCCAATGGTGTTGCGCGCCGGGTCGCGGCGCAGCTTGTCGCGAGTAAAAGCAAGCAAAACCCCATCGGCATGGCTTGCCAGGACCGCCGTATCCGAGACAACCAGGACGGGCGGGCTGTCGATGATGACCAGATCACACAACGACTGAAGGTGCAACAGCAATTCTTGCATCTTATGCGAACTCAGGAGTTCCGATGGATTGGGCGGAAGCGGCCCTGAGGTCATTACGCGTAGTTCCGGCGTGGCCGTTGTCTGCAGCGCAGCCTCAACGTCGGCGCCGTCGCTCACAAGCGCGCTTGTCACGCCGATATTGTTCACCAGGCCGAAGACGCGGTGCAATGTCGGTTTGCGCAGATCAGCATCGAGCAGGATCACACGCTTCCCGGTTTGGGCAAACGCAACTGCAAGATTGGAGCTGATGAACGACTTGCCCTCCCCTGGCGTTGGGCTGGTCACGAGCAAGCTGCTCAGCTTATGATCGACCGAGGCAAAGAGCAGGTTGGTGCGCAGCACGCGGATGGCTTCAGCGTCGGTGCTATGCGGATTTTGCAGCATAACCAGCCCCTGGCTGGCGGCGTCGAGCTTGACGTCGGGTATAGTGCCCAGCGTCGTCAACCCAGTCACCTGCTGAATCTGCTCGATATCCACCAACCGGTCGTCGAGAAATTCCAGCAAATAGGCGCCAGCAATGGCGACGGCTGCACCGATGACCGCCGCCACCAAGACGAGCAAATACCAGCGATCATTGACAGGCTCAGTCGGCACCACCGGGGGATCAAGCACATTGATCGTGTTGGCCGAGCCTTGATCGGTGCTCGCCAACAGCCCGACATAAGTTGACTGTAGCGTTGCCAGTTTCGCTTCCAGCGCTGCAATTTGCGTTTCGGTCTGCCCGATCTGTCGTGCGCTCAGCATGGTGGATAGTTCATCCTGTTTGCGCACGATCTCCGCCTCGGTGTCGCGCATTCCTTGTTCGAGTTTGCGCAGTTGCTCCTGAATGAAGACCTCTCGCTGTTGGCGTTCCTGACCGCCAGGGCTAAGCAAGATCAACTGATTGATCAACTCGGTGGCGACAGCGTAGGCGCGCTGCGGATCGACGTCCGTTACGTTAACCTCGATCAGCTGAGAGTCGGGCACGACGCGCACACTGTACTCAGGCAGCCAATCCATGCCTAGCGCCTGGCGCGTCGCCTCGCGGATCGAGGGACGCTGTGCGATCTTGACGTAAGTTTGCGCCAGTCCTTGCGTCAGCGACAGTTGTTGCGAGTCAGGGTTGCGCTCCTGGATGGCGGTGCCCACCATGACGGTGCCACTGGCGATGTAGACAGGCGGACGCAGCCTCACAAAGATAAAGGCAGAGACGCCCGCCAATAGCGCTGACAACAGAATCAACCACCACCAGCGCAGCAGCGGACGCAGATATATTTGAAGTTCCCGATGATTCATACGCTCCTACCCGACCCTCAACGCGTCCACACGGGATACAGGTCATTATACTCGCTTGCCAGCAGATTGCGCTGCCCGGAGCCATCGGCGTTCATGATCCAAAGCTGCGTCCGGCCGACATCTCGATTAGAGAAAAATACAATTTGCTTGCCATCCGGCGACCATGATGGATGTTTATCCCATTCCCAGACATTGTTCGTCAGGCGCTCGACGATGCTGCCGTCAGGCGTCATCCGGTAGATTTCGTCGTTGCCAGGGTTGCTCGTCACGAACGCAATCCATTCGCCCGTAGGCGACCACGCCGGATCGTAACTGTCGCGACTGAAGGATGTCAACTGCTGCGAGCGTGGCGACCCCACCGTGCGCACATGAATCTGCGCCACGCCATTGGCGTCACGCTGGACGAAGACCTCACGTTGTCCATCCGGCGACAAGGTCAGATTAGCTCTTGCCAGCGTATAGAGCCAGGGACGCGTGACAAGACCGATCTCCTGTGTGGCAGGGTTGAAGATGTAGTATTGCGCTGCGTCACCCGTGCCGCGCTGGAAAAAGATCAAATTTTTATATTGATCGGGCAAGGTTGCAGGGATGACTTCCGTCGCCGTCGGAATGGGCGTTGGCGTAAAGTCCTCGGCCATGATCACCGGCGGCAACGTAGGCGTCGCCGTCGGCAACGGTTCGGGCGTCGGCGTGATTACCAGCCAGTGGAAGGGCGTTGCCGTCGCCGGGCCGGCGACGCTGGCATTGGCAGTCGCCGCTAAGGCCAGCGCCGCCGCCGTGGCGACATTTTGTGGCGTTGGCGTGGCGATGACATACTCACCGATGACGGCGTTGTAGGGCAACGGTGTGAAGGTTGGCCCACCCGCCTGCGCTGTAGCAGTCGCCTCGGCGATGCGCGCAGCCACGGTTGCAGCATTCAGCGCTGGCGGCGATGGCGGCACGACGAAGGGCGTCACGTAGGCGGTTGGCGCCGGGGTGAAAGTGCCTGTGGTTAAGGCGACGGCGGTTGCATATTCTGCGTAGGCCGTGGCCGTGGCCTCGTTTGCAGGCGTCGGCGTTTCCAGCACGACAGCAGGCAGGCCGGCAAGGAGCGCCGCCACCTGCACCGTAGCCAGGTTCTGCGGGAAGGGCGTCGGCGTGATGAAGGGTGGCACCGGCGTATAGGTGCCCGTTGTGGCGGCCACCGCCGTAGCCGTGTTCTGGAGCGCCACCGCCGTCAGCACATTCTCCGGCACGGGCGTGAAGGTGGCGACCAGATAGTCATACGTTGGCAGCGGCGGCGGCGTCGCTGGCGGTGGCCCCACGCGCAGCGTCAGGGTGGGAGGGGAGCCGGTGGTTTTACCGCCCAAACCACTGTCCCAGGCAAACAGCGTATCGCCCACCCCGTTGGTGGAGGCAGTGATCCGCACGATCACCGATTCGGCGCCTGCCACACGTTGTTCTTCCAGCCACTTCAGAGCGCCCTGGTCGAGCTGCCAGGTGTTCGCCTTGTCACGCGCCAAATCTTCCGTGCGCAGCTCGCGCAGCGTAATGGGTGCCGCTGCACTGTAGACCATCATAAAATCTGCGCCCAATAGATTGGCCAACTCGTTTTCTGGGATCAATTGAATGCGCCACAAACCATCAGCCGCCGGATTCAGGCGCTCATCCGCCAGGCCGCTCAATTGCAACGCTCCTGCCAATATCGGCGCGCCGCGCGGAATGCGCCCCAGATCAAAGCGCGCTGCACTGATCAAGGTCGCATTGTCATATACGCCAGCATAGAGAAAGGAGTCATTCAAACCGACCGCCAGATCATCCGCACTGCTCCACCATCCGGCGCCGCCATTGGCTGGCGTCAGCATGATCTCCTCGCTCTCGGCAACTGGTGGGCCGCCGCCTGGCGCAGGCGTACTGGTGGGTAGCAAAATCGGCGCCAGGGTCGCTGTGCTCGTGTGGGTTGGCGACGCGGGCGGCGCTGTGTCGGTTGGCGAGGGGGGAACAGTTGCCGTCGCCGCTGGCGTCGGCGTCGAGGTGTGCGTCGCCGCCATGGCGATCGCCGTCACGGTTGGCGTCGGCGGCAAGATGCCAAATGCGCCATTGGCGGCAAACACGGCTCCTGCTGCCAGGACAGCCAGCGCCAACAGCGCCACAAACATAGTCGCACCACTGCGCCGCCGCCGTCCGGGTGCGGTAGTTGCCGCCCGCGCGCCGCCGTGTTCGCCGGCGGCCAGATAGAACGGGCAGTGGGTGTGCGCCGCCGCCAGACAATACGCTACCTGATGATCGGTCGAAGGCGCCGTTGCGGGCTTCGTCGCATAACAACGATGCCCTGGCGTCGCCTCGCTCAGCATGATCGTTGCATCATCATAAAGGCCCAAATATGGGCATGCGCACATGGTTGTTCGTTCCCCTTTAGAATCAGCGCGCCGCAGGTTGGAGCGCGACGCCTTCGACGTCGGTCAGTTTCTGCGCCATCAGCCACGCCGCCACCGCGCGCAGGTCGTTCTTCAATATCACACGTGGGTCACGATCAGCAAGCTCATCGAGTTGCTGCATCTGTCGCCCTGTGCGCACTAAGATAGACTGGCAACCTGCCGCCTGCGCCGCCGCATAATCAGTCAAGCTATCACCAACGAAGATGCAACGGGTCAGATCAAGTTGAAAATCAGCCGCCGCCGCCAGCAACAAACCGGGTTGGGGCTTGCGACACTGGCAATGGGCGTCTGGGTGATGAGGACACACATAGATGGCGTCCAACCGACCACCGTGAGCGTGCACCAACGCGCGGAGATGGTCGTGGATCGCGTCCATCGTTGCCCGCTCAATGATGCCGCGCCCGATCACAGACTGGTTGGTGATGAGAATGATGGGGACAGCCAGGGTGGACAGCATACCGAGCGCATCCAGTGCGCCCGGCAGCAGCACAAGTTCATCGATAGATTTGACATAGTCAGCACGCTCAACATTGAGCGTGCCATCCCGATCCAGAAAGATGGCGTCGATCATGCGACCCTGGCGCAGATAGGAACGTCGTCGGAGGCTGGCTGCGCCGCCCCAATCTCTACGCCGCACGCTTCAAAATCGGAGTTGCAGCCTGATGCACAGGCTGCTGCATCACAAGATGATGGATCGCCTGCCGCACGCTGGCGGTCACCATATGTTCGATCATCATGTGCAGGTCTTCCACCTGTTCGATAGCATGGTTGTTCACCACTACGGGAATATCCACCATGCCTGCCAGTTTACCACCGTAATAACCGCTCATTCCAATCGTCGTGGCGCCCAATTCACGCGCCGCTGTGACTGCATTGAGCACATTCGGCGAGTTGCCGCTGGCCGAGATTGCCACGACGACATCGCCCGCTTCGACATAGGTCGCGACCTGTTCGCGAAAGACCTGTTCGTAGGCGGTGTCGTTGGCAAGTGCAGAAAAGAGGGCCATATTATCGTTGAACGAAACAGCGCGTAAACGCGGAAAACCTGGCACAGCCGTGTTTTTACTCAGGTCGGCGGCCATATGCAACGCAGTCGCTGCGCTGCCGCCGTTGCCCATAATGTACACATGGCGGCGTTCGCGCCAGGCCGCCACCAGCGTGTGCACGGTGTCATTGATCGCTGCCCAGGGCAGATTCGCAAGCGACTCCTGAAGCTCAGCCGCGTAAGTGCGCAGGAAGTGCGTTCCACTATACATGTTCATTCCTCCTAACTTGATGATAGGTGTCCATTTCGTCCACTTGCTGTCTTCAGCGCCGATAGTTGAAGATGATCTTCGTGCCGTCGCGCTCAAGATGAAATGGCAGTTCGGGCAGCCGATGCAACGCGTCGCGCACGGCGTCCTGTTTCTCGCGTGGGCAATAAAGCAACAGAAAGCCGCCGCCGCCAGCGCCGGTGATCTTGCCGCCCAGGGCGCCGGCCCGCATCGCTGCATCATACAACTCATCGATATAAGGATTGCTGACCTTGCTTGCCAGTTGCTTCTTGAGTTGCCAGGCGTCGTTCAGCAGCCGACCAAACTCATCGAGCGCTCCTGCCTCTAACGCCGCCCGACCAATGCTCACCATGTTGCGCATTTCACGCAACACTGCGCGACGGTCGGCGATGTTGTCTCGCTGCTCTAGCAATACACTTTCAGCCTTGCGCGGGACGTTCGTATACAACAGCATCAGGTTTTGGTTGAGACGCCGCGCCACGTTTGGCTCCATCGTCACCGTTTGGACTTCGACCTGGTTGTCTGGGCAGAATTGCAGCACGCGCTGTCCGCCATAGGCCGCAATGTATTGATCCTGCACACCAATCGGCTTCTTGAGAATATCAATCTCGATCTCGCACGCCTCGCGCGCCAGGACAGCGTGATCTTTGGGCGTGCCACAGTACATATACATGGCGTGGAGCAACCCGACTGTCAATGTACTCGACGAGCCCAACCCTGACCCCTCAGACGGGATATCCGCCATCGTGTTGATCTCAACGCCTTGCGTGATGCCAGTGCGCCGCAAACATTCCCGGACAAGCTCATGTTCGACTTCGTCGATCGTATCCACCAGCTCTGTGCGGGTGTAGCCGACGCGAATCTTGGCGTCGAAGCGCTCCTTGATCGTCACAAAGATATATTTGTCGATGGCGGAACTGAGCACCATGCCAGGTTCCTGACTGTAGAAGTCATAAAAATCGGTACCACCACCAAAAAAACTGATACGCAGAGGCGTCTGCGAAATAATCATTGCAAACCTCCTGATGCCGGGTTCAACTCAGATCGCAGGCACGCGTGCTGCAGCCAACATCTCGGCACGCGCATATCCTGCCGGGGTGCCAATGTCGATGACGTATTCGTCTGGCGTAATCGGAACGCCAAAGACCGGTGCGCCGGCAGCGACCATGGCGGGCAGGATGTCACGCCCAAAATCGGCCACCGTTGCCGCCGGGATGTATTGCAACACCTGTGGCTCACAGATCAACACGCCGGCGTTGGCGAGATCGGTGAAAACCTGGTCGGCGGGCGGCTTCTCGACAAAGCGTCGCACACGCCCTGCGTCGTCGATATCAACCAGCCCACACTCCGTCGGATTGGGCACCCGGTAGAGCGAGAGCGTGACGCCATTTGCGGCGCCAGCCAGATGCGCAGCGTGCCACGTCGCCAGCCTGGTCAGATCGACATTGGTGAATACATCCCCATAAATAACGACGAAACGCTCATCAAGAAAGTACGCCAGATTTTTGGCGGCGCCGGCTGTGCCCAACAACTCCGGCTCGTAGGCATAGGTAATGGCGACGCCAAAGCGACGGCCATCGCCGAAGTAATCCTGGATCACGTGGGCAGCGTGGTGAAGATTGATGGCAAGTTCGGTGACGCCGTGGCTGCGCAGCCAATCGACATGGTAGGCCAACAAGGGGCGCCCGGCGACAGGCAGCATCGGTTTCGGAAAATCGGCGGTCAATTGTCCAAGCCGCGTACCCTTGCCTGCCGCCAAAATCAGTGCTTTCATCGATCTCTCCAATCAGACTTGTCGATGCTCAGGATCGTGACGACACGTCAGAAGCACGGCTCAGCACGCGGAGGCGAGCGGCGCCTCAATAGGCGCCACGCCCCTTTGTTACGGCTGGGATCGTCTGGAAGAAGAGAATCTGAATGTCAGTCCAGATACTGTAGTTGCGGATATACACCATATCCAGGCGCACACGTTCTTCATACGAGAGATCCGAGCGGCCGGACACCTGCCACATACCGGTCATGCCGGGCTTCACCGTCAGCAGGTTATACTTCATCCGCCCATACATGTCGTGTTCGGCGGGACTGATCATGCGCGGCCCGACCAGGCTCATCTGCCCCATCAGGACGTTGATCAACTGCGGCAACTCATCCAGGCTGGTGCGGCGCAGAAAGGCGCCGACACGGGTAATGCGCGGATCGTGCTTGAGCTTGTGGTTCTTTGCCAGTTCCAGTTTCAACTCTGGATGCTGCTCTAAAATCTCGTTGCCGTTGACATACATCGTGCGGAACTTGAAGGCGCCAAAGACGCGCCCGCCCGTACCCATCACCTGGCGACGATAGAAGACCGGCCCCGGCGAGTCGAGTTTGACCAGGAGTGCGATAATCGCAAAGAGCGGCAGCAAGAATGGCAACGCCAGAATAATCAAGGTGTAATCGAGTAGTGTCTTGAGCATCGTTTCGGTGCGGCTCAAGCGCAGCCGCTTTAAACTCATCAAGGGCACCGAGTTGCGGGTCGTGACATCCATACCTGTAGTAAACACCTCATAGAGTCCCGACGACAGGCGCATGCGCACGTCGCCATGCAGGGTAGTCAATCGCTGCGACACTTCGACCAGGCGCTCATCGTGGAGCGCGGTGGTGGCAATCACAACTTCTTCAATATGATGTTCACGTAAAATGTCGGACAACTCATCCACCGTGCCGAGCACCTTGATGCCATGCACCTGCTCACCGGGGACATATTTACCGGCGCCCTCCACACTGACAAAACCGGCAATCTCCATCCCTGAACCTGCAGAATTGCGCAGCTGGTCGGCCAGAGCGATAGCCTCTTGATTGGTGCCCACGATCACCGTTGGCGCCACAAAGTAGCCATAGCGTCGGGCGCGATAGGCAATGCGGCGCATGATCAGGCGGAACAGGCTGACCAGAAAGCCGGACAAGACCCACGAAAAGATTAACCAGCCACGCGCAATGACGAACTCTGGGTTGAGGAAGCCGTAGACAATGACTGCCATCATGCCCCATGTCACGGCGTTGAACACCCGACCATACTCAGTAATATCGCCGAGCAACGTATTGAAGTTATACAAACCCGAAGCAGCAAAGATCGCCAGCCAAACCGGAATCAGCAATACGGAAAGAAACAAATATTGCTGGGGGTTGGGCACAATATCCGTCGAAACGGCCAGCCCCACCGTAAATCGCAGCCAGTACGCCAGTGTAAAGGCAATCAACAATACGAAGGCATCCCCCACCACCAGGAATCTACGATAAAGACGACGTTGTGCACTTAACTCGGTGCGGCGAGAGGCAGTTTCCTGTTGCGTTCTTCCCACTGCAGCTTTCGCGTTTGCCGTCATAACATTCCCTCTTCGTCTTACAAGTTCAGCTTACAAACCAGCTTGTCGTCACAGGCAATTTCTCTCGCCATTGTAGTCGATTTTGACGCTGCTATTTACTTACAATCCGCTGACAAAGGATGTGATCATTTTGTGCCAGCGACATGACGCAAGTGATTGTCGGGGAAACCCCGCCAATCGGCCATTGACAATTATCTTCATCCTGGCTAGAATCGGACTATGGATGATGCTTCAGGCTTGGCTCCCTGCACTGACCCAACCGAAGCAGTTTGGCTGCCAATTTCAACTGGCAGTCACCCGTCTGCCCACC
>DGFH01000323.1 GCA_002391565.1 Anaerolineales bacterium UBA3905 | reverse complement strand
ATGGCAACTGGAATCAATACCTGGGCGCGCTGCCCAATGCCGGTGGCTGGAACGCCAGCTTTGGCGCCTATGACCCCTTCAACAGCGGCGCGGCCAGCTCCTACACCGGTTCTTCGGCTTTCGTTCAATCGGTGCTGGGCTACAACCCATCGTCGCCCTACAACTTCACTACCCAGTTTCTGATGAACATGAACAGCCTAAGCACGCCGTGGACGGGGTTCAACTATGGCTTTGGCGGCTGGGGGGTGCAGCGCAGCGATGCCGCGCCCGCCTCGCTCATCGATCAGGTGGCGCCGCGCTTCACCGACCTGGGCGCCCGGCAGGAAGCGCTTTACTTCGCTAACGCTGACCTGGGCGACCTGCGCAGCGAATCAAACGCTGTCCTGATCTACCTGATGTTCACCGATCCCTGGTATCTCTACTACGACTACGAACTGCGCACCTACCTCACCTCAATCTACACCACGCGTTCCTCCTATGCCACTGTGACGGCGCTGGCCGCTGAGATCGCCGCCTGGAGTGACGCGCCGGTTGACGCCACCATGTTGCAGGCGCGGCACGCCAAACGTATGAACCTGGAGGCCTGGTATGCTTACCTGGAATATGAGGTGCTCTACTATCTCTATGTCACGCCGGGCGCGCTGGCGTGGGTGTTGGATGTCACACAGTTCCTCGGCGACCGCCTGCTCGTCGCCTGGCAACACCCGGATGCGGCAGTGTGGTTCGCCGACTGGCAGACCCGTTGGCTGAGCGCCTATGCCGCCGCCCCCGAATTTGCCAGGCTGGAGTCGGCAGTCGCCTCCCTCTCTGCTGATTTTCCGGCGTTCGCCGAATACATGCAGCTCAATCAGCAGGTGCGCAATCTCACCGCCGCCTTCGACGGCGAGCCGGCGGTGCAAGATTTCGCCGCCCAAACCGAAACCCTCTTTGCCGATCAGACGCTGGCGGATCAGATCGACGCGGAATACGGCGCCTATCTGACGCGTATGCGCAGCGCGCTGCAGACGGTCGCCTTCGACGCTGAACTGGAGCGCTATTACGAGGAACTCAATGGTTTGGTGCTCGCCGATGATCTCTATCAGATGCTGGCAACGGTGCAGTACAACACGATTTTGCTGGTCGACGACTTCCAACGCCAGGTGCATGATGCGGTCTATGCCTGCTGGTATTATCTGGGCAATCAGTGCAACCCCTACACCTACGCAGATGTCGTTGCGCTGTACAATCAGAACTTTGTGAATTTGATGTGGCTGGCCGGGGCTTTCTATGAAGCGCACACCCTCTTCTGGTGGATCTTCTATCAGCAGGGCGACTATGGTACGCTGGAACAAACTTCGTTGCAGGCGCTGGGCGCCCTCACCACGTCCATTGCGCCGGAACTGGAGGATGCGCGCAGCGATTTCAAGGCGGCGGTGGCGGCGCTGCCTCAGGTCGCCGACCTGCGCGCCGATGCCAGCAACCTGGTTGCCACCTTGCGCGGGCGTAACAGCGTGACGTCCGCAGCCGCAGACGCGGCGGCGAGTCTTGACCAGGCGCTGACGCGGATGAGCGAGCTGGTGGTCGCGTTGACTGCACCGCTGGCGGAGCCGACGCCCGATCCAGCGCCGACGCCTGATCCAGCGCCGACGCCTGATCCAGCGCCGACGCCAGGCGTCACCCAATCACTGTACCTGCCTGTCACGATCCGGTAAGCGTGCCTGGCTGAATGGGTTCAACAATCAACCATCTGTCACAATCTTCCCGGAAGCTCGGAAGCTTCCGGGAAGATAGCCTGACACTCACAAGGGGGGCGATGGATGTATACATCCGACCATGCCTTGAACGAACTCCAAATGACCAAACTGCCTGAGCCGCTCCACCACCTGCACCGGGCACACCGTTGGCGCTTTGCGACCGCTTTCCTGCTCGTGTTCTCGCTCCTCGTCGGCGATCTTACACCGCTGCCACCGACGGCGAAAGGGTGGGCGTCGTCACTGGCGGCAGCGGCGACGGCGCCTGTGTTGTCGTTGACTGCGCCTGCCGCCCCCCAACCTGTGCACACAGCGTTCGAGGTGCAGGTCAGGGTGAGCGGTGGCGCCAACCTGGGCGGCTTCGAGTTCGACCTGAACTATGATCCGGCGCTCATGGCAGTGACCGCCATCACCCCGACAGCCTTGCTCGGCGGTGGTGCAGGCTGCGATCCGACGACCGGGCGCTGTGTGGGTGCACTGGGACCACAGACAACGTCGGGCAGCGCCGCGTTGGGCGCCTTTAGCTTCGGTGCAGGCGCAGCCGGTGCAGGCGATGGCGTATTGGCGATCTTGCGCGTGCAGCCGACCGGTCACAGCGGTGTGACGGCGCTGCGCATGACCAATGCTCTGTTGGTCGGCGCCGACGCCAGCGTGACCACGCCACTTGTTCAGGATGCTGCGCTGGAGTTTACCGCACCGACGCCGTCCCTGCGCACCCTGTATATGCCCTTTGTGACACGTCAGGGCGTCAGCCGCGCAGAGACGGCGACCAGTGCACCGCCGTTCCGCAGTGTGACAACGTGTCCAGACTTCAGCGGCGACGCGCGCGTCGATAGCGTCGATGTGCAGGCCGTCGCTGCGCGCTGGCGGCAGCGTGCAGGCGATCCCGGCTGGGACGCCGCGTTCGACCACGACGGCAACGGCCAGATCACCGTCGCCGATGTCATGGCGGTGGCCGCGCTGTGGGGTGCAACGTGCTCGCCAACCCTGCCGCCTGACCCGGCCACCGTTGCTCCGCCCATCGACCGCACGGTTGCCACCGATCTATTCAGCGCCACACGCTTTCTCTACGAAGGCAACCCGCCGATCCAAACCGGTGTGACGCCTGGCGCCATTACGCCAGTGCGCGCGGCGGTCGTGCGCGGCAAGGTGCTGACGCGCGACGGCGCACCGCTGCCCGGTGTGCGCATCACCGTTGCCGGGCACCCGGAGTTGGGGCAGACCTTGAGCCGGGCCGATGGTCTGTTTGACCTGGCGGTTAACGGCGGCGGGCTGCTCACGATCCGTTATGAGAAAGCGGGCTACCTGCCCAGTCAGCGCCAGATCACGCCGTCCTGGCAGAGTTACGCCTGGCTGGAGGAGGTTGTGTTAATTGCCTACGACGCACAGGCCACGACTGTGAACCTGGCCGCCAGCACAAGCGTGCAGGTGGCGCGCGGCAGCAGCGTCGCCGACGCCGATGGTGAGCGCCGGGCGACGTTGTTGATCCCGCCGCAGACGCAGGCGGAGATGCTCTTGCCCGACGGGACGACGCAGCCGCTCACCACGCTCACCGTGCGCGCCACCGAGTACACGGTCGGCGAGCATGGGCCGGCGGCGATGCCTGCCGCGCTGCCTCCGCAGAGCGGCTACACCTACGCCGTGGAGTTGAGCGTCGATGAAGCGGTCGCCGCAGAGGCCGTGGACGTGCGTTTCGATCGCCCGCTCTATCACTATGTCGAGAATTTCCTGAGCTTCCCGGTGGGTTCGCCTGTGCCCGCCGGGTACTACGACCGCTCACTGGGCGCATGGGTTCCTTCCGACAACGGTCGCGTCGTCAAGATGGTCGATGTGGCGAATGGACGCGCCAATCTGGACACCGACGGCGACGGACTGGCCGACAATGACCCGACGTTGGGGATCACCGATGAGGAACGCGCCCGGTTAGCGGGGCTGTATGCCGCTGGTCAGGAGTTGTGGCGCGTGCCGATCCTACATTTCACACCGTGGGATTTCAACTGGCCCTTTGCTCCGCCCGCCGGCGCCGCTGCTCCCAGGTTGCCCACGCCGCAGACGCCGACCAGCTTTGGCGGCAAGCCGAAAGACGAACCCTGCTATCGCCCAGGCTCGATCATCGAGTGCCAGAATCAGGTGCTGGGCGAGCGCATGCATCTCGTCGGGACGCCCTTTAGCCTGCACTACCAGAGTGACCGCGCCGCCGGCTATCAACTTGCGCGCACGATTGACATCCCGCTGAGTGACGCAACGCTGCCGCCGCAGGTCAAGCGCATCGACCTGGAGGTGTTGGTGGCCGGACAACAATACACCGCCACCTTTCCGGCGCAGCCCAATCAGCAGACGACCTACACCTGGAACGGGCGGGACGGTTACAACCGCCTGCTGCAAGGCGTGCAGCCTGCGACGGTGCGCGTCGGCTATGTCTACGATGGCGTCTACCTGGACAGTCGCCCCGGCCCAGAGTACGACCAGACCTTCGGACACTTTTCCTACTACGGTGCACCGGTCAGCGGCGACTTTGCGCGGCGCGAGGTCACCCTCTGGCAGGAATGGCAAGACACCGTCTCGTCCTGGGATGGGCGTAGCGCTCTGGGCGCCTGGGACGCCGCCGGTCAGCGATTGGGTGGCTGGACGCTCTCGGTGCATCACGTTTACGACCCGGCGGCGCGCGTGCTTTACTTCGGCAGTGGCGGGCGTCAAAGCGTGGATGGCGTCGATGCCATCATCACGACCGCGCCCGGCACGGAAAACATTGCCGCCGAAGATATCGCGGTGGCGGCGGATGGCAGCCTCTATCGCGTCCGCCCGATGGCAAACTATTGCCGACGCGTCGAACGGCTTGACGCCGACGGCAATGTTACGGTTGTCGCCGGACGCTGTGATGCGGGCAACGGCTTCAGCGGCGATGGCGGGCCGGCGACGGCGGCGCAACTCGGCGAGTTCGTCAGCATCGCCCTTGGCCCAGAGGGGACGCTGTACATTGCCGACACGCGCAACCATCGCTTGCGCCGCGTCGACGCCAGCGGGATCATCACCACCGTTGCGGGCAGTGGGCCGACCGGACTGGGCAACGGCGGCTACAGCGGCGATGGCGGCCCGGCGACGGCTGCGCGGCTGAACGAACCGGTGGCTGTAGCCGTGGCGACGGATGGCAGCTTCTACATTGCCGAGCAGGGGCACAACAACGCACCACGCGTGCGCTACGTGGCGCCAGATGGGACAATCACCACGGTCGCCGGCAACGGTGAAGCCTGCTCCGGGCTGTGCGGCGACGGTGGGCCGGCTGCACAGGCGCAGTTAGGGTGGGTGGTCGATCTTGCCATCGGGCCGGATGGGTCGCTCTATTTGCTTGACCTGGGTCTTCACAGCGTGCGCAGGATCGACTCGAGCGGCGTCATCACGACATTGGCCGGTTCCGGCATCGGCTGCGCGCCCTATGAACCCTATCCGGCCTGTCTGGGACATGGGGGACCGGCGACGCTTGCCCGGCTGCAGAACCCCAATTCGCTGGCGGTGGGCGCCGATGGCAGCCTGTACATTGGCGACGCCAACGAATATGTGCTACGCGTCAACAGCGCTGGCATCCTCAACCCGATTGCCGGCAATGGGCAATTTTGTGCGTCGCCCGACTGCGGCGATGGCGGGCCGGCGCGCGCCAACACACTGTACGGCTACGTCAACGGTCTGGCTGTGGCGCCGGATGGCAGCCTGTACATTAGCAACGCCAACCGCATCCGCCGCGTGGCATCGGCGTTGGAGGGCTTCACCGCGCAAGAAATTGCGATTCCTTCGCAAGACGGCGCGCTGATCTACGCCTTCGATGCCAACGGCCGCCATCTGCGCACGGTCAACGCCCTCACCGGCGCCACCGTCTACACCTTTGGCTATGACGCCGCCGGCTTACTGGTCACGATCACCGATGGCGACGGCGATGTCACCACGATCAACCGCAGCGCCACCGGCGATCCACTGGCGATCACCGGCCCTTACGGTCAGGCCACGACGTTGACGCTGGCGAACGGTTATCTGACCGCACTCACAAGTCCGGCGGGCGAGCGCTATCAATTCGCCTACACCCCTGAAGGGTTGCTCACCGGCTTCACCACCCCGCGCAACCAGACGACAGGCTATACCTACGATGCGCTGGGACGGCTGGTTGGCGTCAACGATCCGGTTGGGGGCGTTAAGAGCCTGCTGCGCACCGACGATGAGGGAGGCTACCAGGTTGTACTGACGACCGGTCTGGGCTACACCACCACCTATCGCATCGAGCAACTGGCGGACGGCAGCGAGCGCCAGCACAACACAGCCGCCAGCGGCGCCACGACCGAAGGAATCATGGCGCAAGATGGCAGCCAGACAACGCTGGCGCCTGACGGCACGCGCTTCTTTGCACAGAGCGCGCCCGACCCGCGCTTCGGAATGCAGGCGCCCATTGTCGCCAGCCAGCGTATCACGACGCCCGAAGGTCTGGCGATGACCATCCTCACCACGCGCACGGTGACGCTGAGCGCCCCGGCTGACTTCTTGAGTCTCCTTGAACTCAAGGAGGAGAGCAGCGTCAACGGGCGCACCTTCACCACGATCTACACCGGCGCCGACCGCACCTTCGTCGAGCAATCACCCGCCGGACGGCAACATCGCACCACGATCGACGCGTTGGGGCGCATCACCCTGGAACAGAGCGCCGATCTGTCGCCGGTGCACTATACGTACAACGCGCGCGGCCTGTTGACGGCTGTCACGCAGGGCGACCGCACGACGACCTTCACCTACGACGCGCACGGCTATCTTGCGACCGTCACCGACGCGCTGGGGCGCACCGCCAGCTTTGTCTACGACGCCGCTGGGCGTATCACCGGCCAGACTCTCCCCGACGGGCGCAGCGTCGGCTACAGCTACGATGCAGCCAGCGCTCTCAGCGGCGTCACTCCGCCGGGACGCCCTGTACACAGCTTCGGCTACACGCCGGTCGACCTCGTGGCCAGCTATGCGCCGCCGGTGGTGACTGGGGTCAGCGCGCCGCAGACAACCTACAGTTACAACACCGACCGTCAGTTAATCACTGTGGCGCGCGCCGACGGTCACTCGATAACCTATGGCTATGACGGCGCCGGTCGGTTGCAGAGCGTCACGACGCCTGCCGGGAGCGTCACCTACGGCTACGATCCGGTCAGCAGCAACCTGATCACGATCACGGCGCCAGGTGGCGCCACGCTCTCCTACAGTTACGACGGATCGCTCATCCGTAGTGAACGCTACGGCGGCGTCATCACCGGCAGCGTCGGCTTTGTATACGACAATGACTTCCGCGTCAGCGCCGTGCAGGTGAATGGGGACGCACTGGCAAGCTACCAGTTCGATCCAGATGGCCTGTTAACGCAGGCCGGTGCGCTGACCCTGCACCGCCACCCGCAAAATGGTTCACTGACCGGTGGCGTGCTGGGCGGCGTCAGTGATGTATGGAGCTACAACAGCTTTGGCGAACCAACGGCTTACAGCGCAACGTTCAATGGCGGCCCGCTGTTCGCCACCACCTATGCCCGCGATCGCTTGGGGCGCATCACAGTGCTCACCGAGACCGTCGCTGGCGTGACCGTTGTCTATGCCTATGCCTACGATGTGGCCGGACGCCTGACCGAGGTGCGCCAGGATGGCGGGGTCATTGCCAGCTATACCTACGACAGCAACGGCAACCGCCTCACCGGTCCCGGCGGCCCAGGCTTGTACGATGTCCAAGACCGGCTGTTGCAATACGGTGACAATGTCTACGCCTATGCCGCTGGCGGCGAGTTGCTCCACAAGGCACGGAATGGGCAGAGTACAACCTACGACTACGACGCGCTGGGCAACCTGCGCGCTGTCGCCTTGCCCGACGGCCGCCAGCTCACCTATCTCATCGACGGCCAGAATCGCCGCATCGGCAAGCAAGTCAACGGCGTGCTGGTGCAGGGCTTCCTCTATCTGGATCGGCTCAACCCGGTGGCGGAACTCGACGGCAGCGGCGCCGTGATCGCGCGCTTCGTCTACGGCAGCCGCGCCAACACACCGGATTACATGATCAAAGGCGGTGTTGTCTATCGCATCCTGGCCGATCACCGGGGAAGCCCGCGCCTGGTGGTGGACACCGTCACGGGCGGCGTTGTGCAGCGGCTGGACTACGACGCCTTTGGGCGCGTGCTGACCGACACGAATCCGGGCTTCCAGCCGTTTGGCTTCGCCGGCGGTCTCTACGATCGCGACACCGGCCTGGTGCGCTTCGGCGCCCGCGATTACGACCCGGAAACAGGGCGGTGGACGGTGAAGGATCCGATCTTGTTTGCCGGCGGCGACACAAATCTGTACGCCTACGCCATGAGTGACCCGGTGAACTACATCGATGCAGGCGGCCTCAATCCGTTCAACATCTCCCGCAAATTGAGCGCCGGGCAGAAATTCTTCGTCAAGGCTACACGCGCCGGTGACAAAGTCGAAAGCGTCACCAAAGCGGCGCAAGTCGAGAATCATCTCTTTAAGACAGCGGCTGAGTACGCGGACGATGCCCAGGCCGCCAAAGAGTGGTGGCGACTCAACGAGCAGGGGCATGCATCCGCCGAAGCGGTGCTCACCACCCTGGCGTCGGCGCTCACGCTACGCAACCTGGCTGAATTGTTGGCAACGACAGCGGATCCGACGCCCTGGTGTTCGACCTGCATGTTCTTCGACGCCGCCAACGCTGCCGACGAGGCTGAGGCCGCAGCCAAACACTTCGATGATGACACCCAACGGATGGCGCGCGACAGCATCTGTCGGGTGATCGACGCACTCAAGAAAAACGGCGCGTGGAAAGGAGGCGCCATTCCGCCGCATTGCAACTGTGGACGTTGATTCCGTCATTCTGCCGCACCGGACATCAACCGCTCTGCCCGGCTGTGCTATAATCCTGCGTCGAATCGATCGATCGACCTGGGAGACTGCATGCCGCGACCGTTGTTTGACTCGCCCTATATCTTTGGCATCCACGAACCCGGCGGCGAGCCACTGATGCTCGCCGCCGGACATCCCGGATGGATTCTCTTTACCGAAGTGTTGGGCCACGATCCCGCCGACCTGAGCGGAGTCGATTACACAAGCTACGCCAATCAGGGTCTGGGCATCATCGTGCGGCTCGACCACGGCGAGGAGCCGGAGGGCGTCATCCCCCACAGCAGCCTGTACGAGGCCTTTGCTCGTCGCGTCGCCAACTTCGTCGGCACCAGTCGCGGCGCGCGCATCTGGGTGATCGGCAATGAGATGAACTACGCCATCTCTCGCCCCGGCGTCAAGATCGACTGGTCGCGCCACCAGACGCGGCGCGACGGCCCGCCCGATGTCGCCGACCCGGCGCGACGGGGACTGGCCGTGCGCTTTAATGCCCTGCCCGACCACTCCCGCGAGATTCGCACCACGCGCGGCGCCATGATCAGCCCCGGCGAGGTGATCACCCCTGAACTCTACGCCCGCTGCTACCGCCTGTGCCGCGACGCCATTCACCGGCTGCCAGGTCACGAGGACGATCTGGTGCTGGTCGGCGCCGTGGCGCCCTGGAACACACAGACGATCTATCCGGGCAATCCAAATGGCGATTGGGTGCAATATTTTCAGGATATTTTGACGATTTTGGGGCCAGACGGCTGCGATGGCTTCACGCTGCACGCGTACACCCACGGCGCCAGCCCTGCACTGGTTGCCAGCCCGGTCAAGATGGCGCCTCCCTTTCAAAACCGCCATCAGCAACTACGCACCTACATGGATTTCATGCACGCCGTGCCCGCCGCACTGCGTCACCTGCCGGCTTTCCTGACCGAGGTTGGACAGGTGCAGCCCTGGGTCAACCAAAATAGCGGTTGGGTGCAGGCGCTCTATAACGAGATCGACGCCTGGAATCGACAGCCAGGCGCCCAACAGATTCGCGCCGCCATTCTCTATCGCTGGCCTGCGCTCGACCGTTGGTACATCGACGGCAAACAAGGGGTGATCGAGGATTTTCGCCTGGCGCTGCACAACGATTTTCGCTGGCGTGGCAGCGACGCCCCCGCTGCACGCGTCCGGCAAACGTTGCCTGAAGTGGAAGCGGTTGCGCCCGCGCCAACCCTGTCTGCTCCGGCGGTGGAGGCAGAGGTCGCGACGCTGGAGGTTGCGCCTGCGCCTGGCGCCCTGCCGGCAAGCGAAGAGACGGCGCCAGCGGAAAGCAACGGGGCGCGTAGTGAACGCCGGCGACGCGGGCGCAAACCGCCGACCCTGGCACCCTATGCCGTCGAATGGCTCTCCGACAGCTTTCCCGCACGGCTGACCGCCGGCGAGACGATTACGGCGGCGATCACGGTGCGCAATGCCGGCGCATTGACCTGGAGTTGGGGCGGCGGCAACCCGTTTCGGCTGGGTTATCGCTACTATCGCAACCGGCGCCTGTTGACGCTGCCGCCGGGCAAAGATTTACGCTCCGATATTCCCGACGATGTCTTGCCCGGCCAGACGGTCACCATCCAGGCGCGCATCGTCCTGCCCGATGTCCCCGGCAATTACACGCTGGAGATCGACCTGGTGCACGAGGGCGTGACATGGTTCAAGGAGCGCGGCGCCACCGTACTGACGCGCTGGCTCACGGTCGAAGCGCCGATGAATGGCGGCGCCGGCGATGGCAGCGAGGCGTTGCTGCCCGTGCGCCTCTTTACCGACATCAGCCGACGCCTGCCGCGTAGCGAGGCGCCCTATGCGCGGCGCAACGTCAACCAGATTCGCTACATCGTCGTCAATCACACCGGCGCGCATCCGTTGCTCAGCCTGGAGCGCATCGCCCGCGCCCATATCCGGCGCGGGCTTGCCGGGCATCGCCTATGATTTCGTGGTCGACGCTGCCGGCGAGATTCTGAAGGTCAAGGAGATCGAAGACGTCGCCCGGCCCGATCAACCCTGGTCGGAGCAAGGCGTCAACATCTGTCTGGCAGGCAATTTCGAGACGAATGCGCCACCGCTGGCGCAGCTCGACGCCGCCGGGCGTCTGTGCGCGTGGCTGGCGCAGAACATGGGTCTGACCGCCGACGCCATCGTTGGGCTGGGTGAGCTGACGCCCAGCGAAAGCCCTGGCGCCACCTTCTATAAAGGCGCACGCTGGAAGGATGTGCTGGCGCGGCAGGTGCGGCTGCACCTGGCGGCGTTGAGCACCGGCGCCCTGGAAAGCGACCGTTCCGGTGAATTAGAGCGGCAACTGGCTGATCTGCGCGATCTGAACCAGATGCTTGGCGCACAAGTGAAGGCGGCGGAAGCGCGCGAACGCGCTGCCCACACCACCATCCAACAATTGCGGCTGGAAGTCGACGCCTTGCGCCAGCAGATCGAGGCGCAGCCGGAGACGGGGGAGGGCGGGTTGCGCATCTACAATGTGGTGGAACGCCTGCCGCGCCAACCCGAACGTTATACGGTGCGGCGGCCAACCGACGTGCAAGCCATCGTCGTGCATGACACCGGCGCCGCGCCCGGCACGCCGCTGGAGCAGTTGGCGGCGTTACATCGCCAGAACTGGCCGGGCATCCTGTACGATTTTGTCATCACGGCGCAGGGCGCCGTGCAACAGACGCAGCCACTCGACGCTGCGCCCGACACGCCGGAAGCGTACGTGCGCAATGCTATCAGCATTGCCTTCGCCGGTGACTTTCGCAGCGGTGGGGCGCCGACGCCGGCGCAAGTGGCGGCGGGCGGCGCGCTGCTCGTCTGGCTGTTGACGCACTTTCCCCATCTGACGCTGGCGGAGGTCAAGGGCATCGGCGAGTATATCGAAACGCCTTCTCCCGGTCGCGAGTGGACAACAGGCGCTCACTGGAAGCACCAATTGCTGGCGGCTGCGCGGCGTGCAGCGGGCAATCTGGAGGATGCGCCGCCAGTCGAGATGTTGCGCAACGAGATTGCCCGCCTGGAGCGCGAGGTGGCCGCCTTGCAAGCCGAGCGCACCGCCCGCGAAGAGGAGAGGAGCGATTATCTGGCGCAAATCCAGCAGTTGCAGGCCGAGCTGAACGCCAAAAAAGCTGCCGGTCCGGTGAGTTTTGTCGTGCCGCCGCCGCCCATCCAGGATATTGTGGAGCAATTGCCCAGGCACACCCGCCTGCGCTACGAGCGCCGACCGTTGTCCCAAATCACCCACATCGCCATTCATCACACGGCGGCGCCAGTCAGTGTGGGGCCGGCGCGCATCGCTGAGGTGCATATCGCCGCCGACCCGGCGCGGGGAAAGGAGGCGTGGCCGGGCATCGGCTATCACTACTTTGTGCACGCCGATGGCCGCATCGAGCAGACCAACCACCTGGAGACCGTCTCTTATCATCTGATGCGTCATAATGGCTACAGCGTCGGCATTGTCTTTGCAGGCAGTTTTATGAACGGCAAGATTCCGACTTCGGCGCAGTTGCGCGCCGGTGCACACCTGGTGGCGTGGTTGATGCAGGAGCTGAAGATTCCCCTGGCGCGTGTGTGGGGACATCGCGAGTTCCCCGACAATCCTACCGTCTGTCCGGGCGGCGAGTGGACGCAGGGCAATCGCTGGCGCGACCTGCTCTTTGAGCAGATCGGGCAGATCCAGCAGGGCGCCGGTCTCAAGACAATTCGTCATTACCTGCTCTTTCCGGCTGGGGAAACGGCAGCAGGTGAGCTGTTTATCAACGCGCTGGGCTATATGGCGAAGTTCCGCCCGACCGTCGGTTTCAGCGTCGAGGAGGCGCGCGGCGCCGAGTTTGTGACCATCGTCGGCGCAGAGGCTGGCGTCAGCGTCGCCAGCGAACGACAATTGGTGGAGGCGGGCTGCAAAGTCGAACGCATTTGTGGCCGCACCGACGACGACACCGCGCGCCTCCTGGTGGAGATGGCGCGCATTGGGCGCCGGTTCCGCACCTACGACGTGAATCTGTGATGCGTACACGAACAGGAAACATCCTTTGACCACCTTCGCCACTCGCCCGCAACCGCTCGGCGCCGGCTACCCGGTGAGCCTGCCCGCCTTCGAAGGCCCGCTCGATCTGCTGTTGCACATGATCGAAGTGCGCGAGCTGGACATCAACCTGATCAGCCTGATGACGGTCACCGATCAGTATTTGAAGACGCTCAACACCCTGGAAGAGATCGAGCCGGGCGCATTGGCGGACTTTTTGGTGGTGGCGTCGCGGCTGCTCTACATCAAGTCGTACAACTTGCTGCCCAAACCGCGCCCGCCGGTGGAGGATGAGGAGGAGGCCAGCGGCGATGCACTCCTGCGCCAACTCATAGAGTATCGACGCTTCAAGCAGGTGGCAGCGGCGTTGCGCGCTCGTGAGGAGGCGGGCTTGCGCGTCTATGTGCGCACGGCGCCCAGGCCAGAAATCGAGCGGCGGCTGGATACGACCAACCTCGATCTGGAGGCGTTGCAGCGGGCGTTGCGGCGGGTGCTCCAGCGCATCCCGGCTGAACCGCCGCTGCCGCGCGTCAAGACCTATCCGATCACAGTGGCAGAGCAACTCGAAAATGTGCGCGCTTATCTGCGTTCGGTCTTTGACGCCGGCGAGGGGCAACGACCACGCGGCGTCAGCTTCGAAGGGTTGTTGAGTCGCGGCGCTACGCGGCTGGAGGTCATTGTGACCTTTCTGGCGGTGTTGGAGTTGGTCAAGCTGCGCGAAGTGGAGGTGGTGCAAACGGGCGTCTTCGGCGAGATTCAGTTGCTGCCGGCAACTGGCGATGGTGAGGCGGACACGGCGTAGCTTGAAATGTGTTTGCCGACAAGCAGGCCGGGCGTCACGCCGGAGGCAATGACCTGCGCTACTTGCGCCGCCAGCGCAAAATTCCCCAGGACGCGCCAAAGATCAATGCCCATCCAAAGCTCACGGTGCTGATCAGCATCAGACCGCGTCGATCCAGGCCGCGCGTCAGGTTAGCGGCTTGCACCTGCGCGTTTGCCAGCGAGAGCAGCGGTGTAGGTGTGGCGGCGGGCAGAGGCGTCCATGTGGCTGTGGGCAGCGGTGTGGCGGTGTACGTCGGGGTAGGCGTGAAAGTGGCGGTGGGCGTTTCCGTTGGGGTGGCGGTGGGCGTCTCCGTCGATGTGGCGGTGGGCGTCTCTGTGGGGGGCGGCGCTGCAGCTGGCGGCTCGACGGCCTCAGCGGGCGCAGCTGCAGCGACGGCGACGGCAGGCTCTTCCGCCACTGGCGCTGGTTCGGGCGTGTTCGTTGGCGGCAGTTCGACGGCTGGCGCGCTCTCGTCAGGATAGAGACCGATCACGTCCACCAGGATCAGGTCATCGGCGGCGCGCGCCTGCGGATGATCGGTCAGAAAGAAGACCGTCATCGTCTCACTCAACGCCCGCGCTTTCACATCGATGTTGACATCGGGCGGTGGGTAGTTGAGCATGCGCCCTTCGCCCCAATGCACCGGCCCCCAGATAACGGTCGGTGCGGTTGGATCGACGCCGCCGGTCGGGTCGAGGCCAAGCTGGCGGCTGAAGAGGTCAGGCTGATTGGGCGCGCCCCACGCCACACTGGCGCGATAGCCGGCGCCAGGCGTCACTGCCACCTGCGTGTAGATGCCAGCCTTGAAGGGCGCGCCGCTGGTGATCGTCAAATTCGAACCGCCGAAATAGGTGTGATGATCCTCCAGAAAGCTGGGATCGCCGCTGAGGACAAACGCATTCCAACCGACAGGCAGCTGGCGCGGTGGGCTGCCCGTGAAAGCATCCATGTCGCACGTGATCTGCGGGATCACGTTGGGTGGGTTGCACAGGTCAGACGCCAGTGCGGGGATGGTCAAGATGTTCGCCAGGAAGAGCGTCGCCAGGAAGCCGATCGCCCCAGCTCGACAGCGTCGCCAAAAACGTACAACGATCATGGTGTCAGTATATGCCTTGCGCTGTGTTCAGCCGAAATTGGCGCCTCGTCTATGGCGCTTCGATGTGGACAGCGCCGATGGCGACTGCCGCCGATGGCAACCAACCCTGTCGCGCGGTGATGGGGGCGCCGTCCGCTGCGCGCGCTAATGCCACTGTGAGCGTGTAGTCGCCCGGCGTCGCCGTCGCCGGCATGGTGACATCATAAAAGTCGCGCACTGGCAAGCCTGCCGGCCAGTCGCCGCTGGGATATGCATCACCGCCGAGCGTAAAGCGCCATTCGCTTACCCGCGTTCCCTGCCGATCCTGCAAAGCTATCACCGCCTGATAGGTGTCGCGGTAGACGTTGGGACGCGGTCGCCAGTAGGTTGTCACCCGCAGCGGATCACCCGGATGCGCTATCGTGCGGTCGAGCTGCGCAGTCAGCAGCTCTATGTAGTCAAACGTCGCCAGTGGCGGCGGCAGTTCCGGGACAGTTTCCGCAGGCAAGACCGTGACCGCGCCAAGCTGCAGCCGCTGACCATCTGGGCTGGGGGCGTCGGCGGGCAGCGACAATGCACTGCCGTCCGTCTGGCGATAGACGACCAGCTCCAACGCGTAGTCCCCTGGCCTGGTGCTGACGCCAACCGGCAACGCCCAGCTCTGTGGCTGAGCCACACCGGGCATCCATGCATCGGTGGCAGGTAGAAAGGGCGCGTCTGCCTGTGCTGCCAGCCGCCCGGTTTCATCGTATAGCCGGAGGCTCACCGAGAGAGCGGGGAGGGGCTGGCGGGCGCGCCAGTTCTGCGTCAGATACAGGTAGGTTCCGGCTGTTGCTGAATGCTCGACAGGCTGGTGGTTGTCCAAACAGAGCATGTCTTCGAAGCAGATGGAGGATGCAGAAGTTGGGGCGTCGATAAGGCGCCGGGTGGCGAACAACTGCACCATGCCAAAGTCACGGCCGGGGATCGGCGTCTCTTGCAGCAGGGCGGTGTGGTCGGCAAGCCACTGCCGGATCACGCCGGCTGGATCGTTGACGGTGTCATAAAGCCGATAGTGCCAGATGCGTTGAGCTGAGTGCGCGATGTTTTCCAGGGCGGCGCGCGCTGCGTCGCTGGAAATGGCAAAGAAGTCGCTGGCAGGATTGCCCCAACCGAGGGTGTCAGGGCCGTCGATAGCGCCTGTACGAATGATTTGCGGACGGCGAAAATGCTCTGACGGAGTATCAAGGTTTTTTGCATAGCCAGTCAAGGCTTGAGTGTTGACATAACTGAGAGGCGTTGCGCCATCAGGCCCGACTACCTGATCGGGCCAGTAAGTGGTCAGTACAGGGTAAATCCAGCCGGCGTTGGCAAGGATGGCGTCGCCGGGGCGCCAGTTGGCGGCGAGCTGCGCCACCGCCGTGCGGTGATCGTCAGCGCGGTAGAGCGGATTCATCCAGAAGTTGACAATGGCGGCCACGCTGACGCCCATCCATAGCGCCAGGGCGCCGACAGCCAGTGAGCGGCGCGTTGGCCAGGCGGTGGCAATCAAAGCGGCGGGCATGAGCAAGAAAACCGGCGCATATAAGAAGAGATAGCGCACATGGTAGATCGGCGTCGCCAGCCAAGTCACCAGGTAGAGTTGCACAATGGGCAGGAGGGCGACGAGCGTGAGCAAGGCGGCGTTGCGGCGCTGGCGTTGGTCGGTGTGGCGTCGCATCCAGATCGCGAAGGCGATGATCACAGCGGCCACGAGCACTGTCCACGGCCAAAACTGTTGCAAGGGTGGAGATTGACCCGTCAGTTGTGCTGCGAATGTTTCGTTCAGGCTGCCGGCGAAGTCGGCAAGTGTTGTCCAGGGGCGGCGCCACGGCGGCACCGGCGGCTCCAGCACCTGGCGCAGGGTGGTCGGCAGCCAGGGCGCAAAGAGCAGCAATGCGCCAACCTGCGCCGCCAGCCAGCCGCCAACCTGAGCGCTGCGTCGTTCGTGGCTGCGCCAAAGCCATACAAGCACGGCGATGTTGACGGCCACCAGCCAGAAAGCAAAGTAATACAAGGTGTACAGTCCGGCGGCGGCGCTCACGGCATAGACAGCCAGCCACAGGAGCGGGCGGCGGTGATCCAGCACGCGCAGCGCGCCCCAGAGCGTAAGCAGCGCCAGCGCCGCGCCGACGGTGTACATTCGCACTTCCTGGCTGTACCAGAGTTGAAAAGGATTGATGGCGGCCAGCCACAGCGCCACCAACCCGGTGCGAGCGTCGAAGAGACATCGTCCCAGGGCATAGGTCAGCGCCAGGATCAGCACGCCAGCCACGAGGCTCGGCCACGCGTACAGGAACTCCAGCCCATGCGCCAACGTCGGCGCGGTGAGTTGCGCCCACAGATGAAGCAGCAGATAGTAGCCGGGTGGGTGGATGTCGCCAGCGGTGTGGGCGAGCATGTCGGGAATGGCTTTGCGGGCGAGATAGACGCTGACGGTTTCGTCGTACCAGAGCGATTCGGCGCCCAGACGGTGCAGGCGCAGGGTAAAGCCAAGCAGAATGCCTGCCAACAGCAGATTACGCTGTGCAATCATTGCTCTAAGGGCGTGTGACTCTGAGAAACCGATTTGCTGTTGAACGCGTTTCAGACTGGATCGTCCACAGAGAAATTCGGTTTCTTGACCAAACAAGTCTTTGGCTCGATGCGCGCTGGACAAAAAGACTCCATTCTGCTCGCATACGCTGATAACGCCTGATCAGCGGTGCAGGTTCTGTGGATATTCTATCGTGTCAGGGGCGGAACCAAAACATGAGTCGTCCCAAAGTTGGGGATGGCCTATGTTTACCCTAACCACGAAAGCTCGCTCTTCCCACCTTTCACCTTCTCCTCATCTTCATTTCACAGCGCGCTTTGGCGTTCGCTTTAGCATTGGATACAATGGCGCAATGGCATCTGTCATGGTGGAACGCACCAGAGGGTTGCGGGGGTTGCGCTTTGCAGGCGGACGCGCGCTGGTCATCGTCGGGCTGGCGACGGCAGTGTTGGCTTTGTATGCGCTCTTCTGGCTCACGGCTCGTCCGGTATACGTCAGCGTGGATGGCGTTACGGAGACGGTCTACACACATCGGGCTTCAGTGGGTGCACTGCTGGCGGATTTGGGCGTCACACCGGGCGCACACGATCGGGTGACGCCGGCGTTGAGCACTGCCATCAGTCCTGACCTGGCGATCACAGTGCAGCGCGCCCGCCCTGTGCGCCTGTTGGTGGATGGTCGCGACCTCTTGACGCAGAGCTGGGGGGCCACGCCACGCGCTGTGCTGACGGACGCGGGTCTGCAGATCGAAACGCACGATGAGGTGCTGGTCAATGGACAGCGTTGGGGTGTTGATCAGCCCTTGCCACCCAATGCAGTTGAGCAATCGGCGGTCACGTATGATCGGGGTTTTGCCTGGGATGACATACGCACGGAGCCGCTGCGGCTGCGCGTGCGGCGATCGGCGCCGATCGTAGTGCATGAACGCGGCGCCACCTATACCATCGACACGACGGCGCAGACGGTGGGCGAGGCGTTGCGGCGCAGCGGCGTCGTCCTTTACCTGGGCGACCGTGTGCAGCCTAGCCTGGGCAGCGCTGTCACTGCCAACCTGGATGTTTATATTCAGCGCAGTGTGCCGGTTTCGTTAGAGGTGGATGGACGGTTGGTGAAGACGCGTACACAGGCGCAGACCGTGAGCGACGCCCTGAGCGATCTGGGCGTAGTGCTGGCCGGCGCCGATCGGGTCACGCCGGATTTGGGCGCCGAATTGTACGACAACATGAAGATTGTCGTCACGCGCGTCAGTGAGGATGTCACGGTCGAAGAGGAAATCGCACCCTTTGAGACAGTCTTTGTGCCAGATCCGAATCTGCCGATCGACACGCAGGAAGTGCTGGCGGTTGGAGCAGAAGGAATTACGCGCACGCGCTATCGCACCCGGTACGAGAATGGCGAGCCGGTGGAGCGGGTGCTGGAAGACACCTGGCTGGCGCAGGAGCCGGCGGATCGGCGCATTGCCTACGGGCAGAAGATCACACCGATCACAGAGACGATGCCCGACGGCGCCGTGATTACCTATTGGCGCAAGATCAAGATGTTGGCGACCAGCTACAGTTCCGACTCGGCAGGGGGAAATCGCACTCGCACCGGCGACCTGGTCCGCAAGGGCGTGGTGGCCGTCGATCCACGCCTGATCCCGTTGCGTTCGCAGGTGTATGTGCCTGGCTACGGGATTGGCGACGCACTCGACACCGGCGGGGGCATTATCTCGCGGCGCATCGATCTGGCGTATGAGCCGGGCGACTTCACCTGGGTGCGGCGTTGGGTGGATGTGTATCTGCTGTGGCCGCCGCCCAACGATGCCATCACCTGGGTGGTGCCCAATTATCCACCGGTGCCGGAGTAATTAATCAATCACACGTATGTGAGATGGCATGAATAGAACTCAGTCGCGCGCATTGCCAGGGCGTGTCGTGTATCCCCTGTTGCTGCTCGTTCTCCTCAGCGGTTTTAGCTTACGGGTCTGGAATCTCAACTTCGATCGCGGGATCGGCAGTCACCCCGACGAACGAAGCACAGCCTGTTTCTACGCCACGACGATCAAGCTCCCCGCCAGTTGGGAGGAGTTCTGGGATCCACAGCGCAGCCCGATGAATCCGCTGTGGGATCTACAAAACCAACGCACGCGCAGCTTCACCTACGGTCATTTGCCACTCTATTTGGGTGTGGTGATGGGTGAAGCCTTTCATCGCGTGGCGCCGATAGCCGCCGCCATCGGCGTCCCGGCAGAGACCGTCAATCTGCTGGAGCGCGCCAATGTTGCCTGCGATGCGCTGGCAGTGGCAGGCCGGTTGACGATTGCGCTGTTCGACACGCTGACGATCTTCTTGCTCTATTTGCTGGGCAGCCGAATGTTGGGACGCGGCGGCGGGTTGTTGGCCGCTGCCTTTTATGCGTTCACCGTACAGGCGATCCAGCTCAGTCATTTCTTTGCGATGGATCCTGCCAGCACAACCTTCACGGTGCTGGCGGTGCTCGGCGGCGTGAGCATGATCGGACGGCGGTCGATCCTGCCGGTGGCGTTGTTGACCGGCATCGCCAGCGGGCTGGCAATTGCGTCGAAGTTCAGCGCGCTGCCGGTGCTGGCGGCGCCAGCGGTGGCGGCGCTGGTCGTCGTATGGCGCGAAGTGCAAAGTAGCCGCCAAGCAGCGCGACCGCAGGATGGTCGCGTGCCCTTCTGGGCGCTGATCAGTGTGGGGGTGGCGTGGGCAGCGGCCTTTGTCACTTTTTTTGTCACCAGCCCCTACGCTGTGCTCGACTGGGGCAACTTTGCGCGCGCGGTTCTGATCGAGCAGGGGATGATGGTGCGCGGGGTGGCTGATTTCCCCTTCACCCGCCAATACCGCAACACGCTGCCGTACATCTACTTCATCCAACAGCAGATGCAGTGGGGATTGGGCTGGCCGTTAGGCGCAGTGGCGCTGGCTGGGACGCTCTACGCTGCGTGGGAGTTGGTGCGAAGCCTCTTCCGCCTGCTAGCAACGTGGTTCGCCCTCGGTCGCAAGCAAGGCAAGCTGCGCTGGCTGGATGACCGCCAGCTTGCCAATCTCATCGTGTGGAGCTGGGTGTTTCCCTACTTTGCGATCACCGGCGCTTTTCTTGCCAAGTTCAATCGCTATATGAGTCCGGTGCTGCCCTTTGTGCTGTTGTGGGCAGCCTGGTTGATTGTGATGTTGTGGGAAAGAGGGGCGAAAGCGCAAAAAAGCGATTCGGAGATTGAAAGATTGGAGATTGAGAGATTAGAGATTAGAGATTGGAGCGCGGACGAGGCAGCCTTGTCCAATCTCCAATCTCCAATCTCCAATCTCTCAGATACAGAATCTCTCCATCCTTCAATCCCCCAATCGCCTAATCGCTCAATCCCTCGCCTCCTTGCGCTTGCCCTGGCGACGGTTGGCCTCGTCGGCGGCATTTTCTGGTCGCTGGCGTATATCAATGGCGTGTACAATCGCGAGCACACGTGGATCACGGCGAGCCGCTGGATCTACACGCACGCTCCCGCCGGTTCAGTGATTCTCTGGGAACTGTGGGACGATCCGTTGCCCAAGAGCATCCCCGGCGAGCCAGGCATGGATATGTACAGCAAGGGGCTGACCAACATCGACTGGAGCCCCTATGAAGAGGACAGCGCTGACAAGTATGCCATCCTCAAACAGAAGCTGCGTGAAGCGGACTTCGTGGTGTACAGTTCCAAGCGCATCTACGATAGCGTGGACGAGTTGCCGCAGCGCTACCCGCTGACTAATCTGTACTACGAAGCCATGTGGGATGGTCGGCTGGGCTTTGAGCTGGCGCAGGAGGTTACGTCGCCACCCCAGTTGCTGGGCATTACCTTCGATGACCGCCATGCCGACGAGAGCTTCAGCCTCTACGACCATCCGCAGGTGAGCATCTTCCGCAAGGTGCGCAACCTGAGCGACGCCGAGTTCGACGCCATCTTCGATCACGTATGGGCGCAGGCGGTTCCCGGTTATCGCGGGCAAGATTCGCCGCTGAGTCCGCTGCTAGAGTGGCTGGGATTGGGCAGCCAGCCGGGTAGTGAGTCGCGCGGACTCATCAACCGGCTCATCGGGATGTTGGGCGCCGGGCAGACAGCGGTCGCATCGCTGCCGCCGCCCGATCAGCGCAAGTCGCTGGAGTTCGACCGGCCGATCCAGGAGTTGCCGGTGGTTGACAACTACCGGTGGAACGCACCTGCCAGCGAAAGTGCGTCGCTTGCCATTGTCTGGTGGTGGCTGGTGCTGACGCTTCTGGGCTGGTTGATGTGGCCGGTAATGTTTCCGATCTTTCGCCCCCTGCGCGACGCCGGCTTCTTCTTGAGCCGCACCTTTGGCTGGCTGCTCGGCGGCTGGCTGCTGTGGGTGCTGGTCTCGGCAGGCTTGCTGCAAAACACGGTGCTCTACGCGTGGCTGTCGGTGGCGATCCTGGCGGTGGTCGGCGCGCTCTTTGCTGTACGCCAGCGCCGCTCGCTGGCGACATTTATCCGCGCCAACTGGAAGCTGATGCTGGTTGGCGAGGTGGTTTTTGCGGCGGCCTATCTGGCTTTTTTGTGGGTGCGGCTGCAAAACCCGGATCTCTGGCAGCCCTGGTTCGGCGGCGAGAAACAGATGGAGTTTGCCTTTCTCAATGGTATCCTGCGTAGTCCGACCTTCCCACCCGTCAATCCGCACTTCGCCGGCGGCTACATCAACTACTACTACTTTGGGCTTTATCTCGTCGCCTACCTGATCAAGCTCACCGGCATCTATGCCGAAGTCGCCTTTAACCTGACCATTCCCACGCTTTTTGCGTTGACCGTAGTAAATGTCTTTGCCGTGGCATATTCGGCGATTGAACGCAGAAGCGATTGGGAGATTAAGCGATTGAGTGATTCTGAGATTGGAAGCCAGGAGATTGGAGATTCGGGGCATGATAGTGCGTCGTATGGCAATCGCTCAATCGCTCAATCTCCAATCTCCTGGCTTTCCGGCCTCGGCGCGGCGTTGCTGGCGCCGCTCTATGTCACGATCCTCGGCAACCTGGACGGGCTGGCGCAGGTGGTGCGTTCACTGGCGAATGTCAGTCCGTCGACGTTTCAGTCGGCGCTGCCTGGGGTGAAGCAGATCGTGGACGCCCTGGCTGGCATGCAAAAGGTGGCAAGCGGCGCAGCGCAACTGCCGCCTTACGATTTTTGGGGGCCGAGCCGCGTCATCGAGCCGACGATCAACGAGTTCCCATTTTGGAGCTTCCTGTTCGCCGACCTGCACCCACACATCATCGGCATTCCGATCTCGGGGTTGTTCCTGGCGCTGGCGCTGGTGTTGATGATGGATGCCGGTGCAGAGTGGCGCCGCGCCTGGCGCACCGGGTTGGGGCTGCTGGCGACCTTTGCGCTGTTGCTAGGAGCGCTGGCGAGCATCAACTTGTGGGAACTGCCCACCTACCTGGGCATTGGCATTCTGGTTTTTCTGGTAGGTCAGTTCCGTGGGCGCGGCCGGATCGACTGGCTGATGACGGTGGGTGTGGCGGTGCTCTACGCGGGTGGCGCCTACCTGCTTTTCCTGCCCTTTTTCGCCAACTACGTCAATGTCGGCGCGTCCGGCGTTGGGCTGGTCAAGGCATCTGATCCCATCGAAAAGTGGCTGTTAATCTGGGGATTTTTCCTGTTCGTGCTGATGAGCTGGACGCTCTACATGGCGGCGCGGCGTCCGTTGCGCGCATCAGACGTCACACGTCAGGCGACGCACGTCAGGCGTCACATGCCAGATGGCGCCGCTGACGAATCTCCCCTTGCCTCTCGCCCCCTGCCCCTTCCTTCTGGCATCGAGCGTGCGATCAGCCTTTTCCTGCGTCGTTACGATCAGGCGCCGCGCGCTATCTATCTGCACAGCAAAGTGGTGCGGCGACCAACGTTTCTGTATCTGGTGTTGCTGGCGCTGACGCCGGCAACCCTGGCGCTGGCGATCGTGGCGTTGCTGGCAGGCTGGAGTGTGCTGGCGCTCTGCCTGGCCTGGCTGGGGCTGGCGGTGGCGATGTTGTGGCGGCGCAGTGCTGCCGTAGACGCGGGCGACGCCTTTGCCGCCGTGCTGACTGCCACCGGGCTGGCGATCCTGGCGGGCACACAGGTTTTCTATCTCAAAGATTTCCTGAACGGCAGCGATTACTATCGCATGAACACGCTCTTCAAGTTTTTCAGCCAGGTCTGGGTGATCTGGGGCGTCGCCGCCGCCATTGCCACGCCGCGATTGTTGAACGCGCTCTTTCCTGAGCAGAAGAAAGGGGATTTTGAGCTTGAGAGATCGGCGATTGGGGATTCTGGCGCCGATGCGCAGCCGCCCAATCGCTCAATCACTCAATCGCTCAATCACCAATCCCCACTCTCCAATCTCCAGTCTCGCCTCTTACGCTTCGCTTGGGCCGCCGTCTTCGTGCTGCTGCTGGTGGCGAGCCTTGCTTACCCCATCCTGGGCACGCCAGCGCGTCTCGATCAGCGCATGCCGGGCTGGCGACCGGAGGTGGGCACGCTCAACGGCCTGGATTTCATGCGCGAGGGGTCATACGCCTGGCCCGACTTCAACAACGTCATCGAGTTGCGCTATGAGTGGCAGGCGTTGCAGTGGCTGCTCAATCACGTGCGCGGCAACGCCGTGATTCTGGAATCCTCTGAAGTCGAGTACTATCGGGCGTGGGGTACGCGCATGGCGAGCAACACTGGTTTGAGCGGCCTGAAAGGGATGCACGAACAAGAGCAGCGTTATCCGGAGGATGTAGGGTATCGTGATGGGCTGCATCGCGATCTATGGATCACGCCCGACATTGCTCGCACGCAGCAGATGATGACTGAGCTGCACATCGACCTGGTGTACATCGGGCAACTGGAACGCTTCCTGCATCCCGATGGCGTGCGCAAGTTTGAGACGATGGCGGCGCAGGGCTTGCTGACGCCGCTTTATGTGAATGAACGGGTGACGATCTACGGCGTGCCGGGCCGGTTGGAGCAGCAGGCCGATGGCGTGTATGTTCCAGCCAGGGCGGGCGCAGCTCAATAGAAGTTAGTAATATCGCCTGCAAATCAGCTGCGGCTCTATGAGGATTTACAAAATGATCCGGTAATCGGTGTTGCTGTCTTCAGCGCACAGAGCGTCCTCACCCGTAGGTCATTGCCTCCGGCGTGACAGCGTGGCCGACCGGAAACGTCCGGCTGGAAGCCGAACTCCATTCAGCCGCAGGTTCTTGGTGCGTGCACCATGCGATGGAACGGCGAGATCACGCCGCTGCGAGCGGCGTCTACGGCGAGGCGGCGGGGTTCGTAGCGGCGGCTCGCAGCCCCAGGGTCTCGGGTTATGAGTAAGGGCTGTCTCTTATACACATCCCCCAGCCCACGAGACCGTACTTG
>DGFH01000322.1 GCA_002391565.1 Anaerolineales bacterium UBA3905 | reverse complement strand
TTCGGCGACACTTGTTTTTTAAACGATACGGCGACCCCCGAGCGCCACACTAGCCTCATCGTCGGCAGCGTGAGATGTGTATAAGAGACAGCATCCGCGAGAACATCAAGATCGGCGTCAACCGTGGCTGGGGCGAGGAGAACGCATCGGCATTCATCAAGGTGCTGGAGGAAGGCGCCAACGTACAGGTGAAAGGCTGACGTCGGCAGCCTCCTCCGGTAGTGTGGCATTGTGACGAGGCGGCGTCCAGCTCACAGGGACAACGCCGCGCAGTGATTCGCATGAACAGCAAGCGCCCTCCTGCAAGCACGGCAGGAGGGCGCTTTGTTGTTGTGTTGCGCGTGGCGAGGGCAAACACAGCAAGTGCACCGGTTGGTGGTAAAATCAATTTCACAGTGACCATACTTCGCTTTTGGGGATGGGAATGCCCACCTTTGGTGAACTGCTCAACCAATACATTGAACGCGCTGGCATCACGGATGCCGAGCTAGCGCGCAGCACTGGTGTACAGCGTCAAACCATCTTCCGCTGGAAAGAGGGGTTGACCGCACGTCCGCGCTATCGCGAGGATGTGTTGCGTATTGCAGCCAAACTGCGCCTGTCGCCCGCCGAACGAGATGCGCTGCTGCTGGCTGGCGGCTTCTCACCTGAAGACCCGACGGCTGTAGCCGTGCTGTTGGGAACGCCGGGTGATGACAGCGCAGCAGGGGCGAAAGGCGAGAGGCACGGGGCGAGCCATGCCCCCGACGATGACGGCGAGATCAGAATCAGGGGTGAGGGGCGCGGGGCGGATGCTGAGCGGGAGATGTTGCCGTCGGAAGACGCATGGTCGGTGCAGCAACCTGCGATGGTCGACGCAAGCAGCGCATCCATCCCCGCCTCGCAACGGCGCACCCGGCTGATCGAGCGGCCGCAGCTCATGTTGAGCGTAGCCATCGTGCTGATGCTGGCTGTGGCCCTGGTTGGGACGTGGCTGCTGCCAACCCTGTTCCCGCCGTCACCCACTGCCACGCCTATTGCCGTTCTTTCACCCACTTCTGCGCCGACTGCAACATCCCTGCCCACCGTCACACCCACGGCCATCGTGGCGCAACCCGGCGAGCAGCTGATCGTCATTGCTCCCTTCGTCGGCTACACCTCCAGCGACCTGCGCTTCAACGTGGCCGGACGTATTCGTGAAGCGATCGAGGAGGAGTTGCAGCGCGCTGACCTGGGCGACGTGCATACTGTGATCTGGCCGGAGCCAATCACTGAACCGGCGCAGGCGGATGCCGTGTTGAGTGCGGCTGGCGCTGTGCTGGCGATCTGGGGGGAATACGATGCCGGTCGCGTGCGCGCCAGCGTGACAGCGCCAACCCTGGACGATACGTATTGGGTCAACCCGGTTGATGCACCGTCAGCATTGCCACTGGTCATCAACCAGGAAGTGCCGCGCGACGCGCGCATCTTTGCCCTTTATACGCTGGGCAGCTACTTCCGCAGCGTCGATCAGCTGGCAAAGGCGTTGGCGGTCTTCGAACGCGCGCTGGCGCAATCACCCACCGACGCCACAATGCGCGCCTCGCTGCATTTCTACGTGGGTCTACTGACGCCACAACTGCAGGGCTACACCCCGCAGGCGCTCACACGCACCATCGAGCATTACAGCGCGGCGCTGACCTTGCAGCCGACGTGGGAGAATGTGCGCTATAATCGCGGCACAACCTATCTGGGGCGGGCGCTGCTCTCGCTCGACGAACGCGCTGATCTAGATGCTGCCATTGCCGATCTGAACATCGTCATCGAGCGGCGCCCCACGCGCGTCGATCCACTGGTCAACCGCGGCATCGCCTATTACCAACGCAACGACGACGGTGATCTGGCGCGGGCACGCGCAGACTTCGACCGTGTGGTGGCATTGCAGCCACAAGATTATCGCGGCTATTATCATCGGGCGTTGGTGGAGATTCGCAGCGGCGATAAGGAGGGCTGGCAGGCTGATCTGGCGCAGGTGCAGGCATTGGCGCCGACCTATGCACCCGCCAATAACGCCCTCTGCTGGGGCTACGGCACTGCCGGCGAGCCGGAGAAAGCGTTGCCTTATTGCGACGCAGCCGTGGCGGCCGACGCCAGCGGCGCCAGTCTCGACAGCCGGGCGATCACGCTGGCGCAGCTTGGCCGCTACGCCGAAGCCGCCGCCGATCTGCGCAAGTATCTTGACTGGGTGCGCTCAGCCTATCCGGCGCTCTATCCGAAATATCGCGGGCCACAGGTGGAAGGATGGATCGAGTTGCTCGAACTCAATGAGAACCCCTTCACCCCAGAAGTGCTGACTGCACTGCGTCAAGGGTGACAAGATGGAGTGTCGCGTCGGCTGTGGCGCCTGTTGCATCGCCATCTCGATCAGCACTCCCATTCCGGGCATGCCGGGCGGCAAGCCGGCGGGCGTGCGCTGTGTACAACTGAGTGAGGATAACCGCTGTCTCATCTTCGGCCAGCCAGAACGACCTGCCGCCTGCAACGCGCTGCTCCCAACCGAAGAGATGTGTGGTTCGACGTTCGAGGATGCAATGATCTACCTGACCTGGTTGGAAGCAGTGACGACGCCAGAATTGTCACAGGCGTCATGACGAGTGACTCGTGACGAGTGACGCATGACGCCTGTCAATCGCATATCACGAAATCTTACAAGGAGGCAAGATGAGCAACGACGCTTTGGGCTGGATCGAAACGGAACTGGCGGAACTGGCGGCAAAGGGCTTGGGCGCCAATATCCGCACCATCGACTCGCCGATGGATGGCTGGGTGACCATCGATGGACGCCGCGTCCTTAACTTCTGCGCCAACAACTACCTGGGCCTGGCAAACCATCCGCGCCTGCGCGACGCAGCCAAACGCGCGATCGATGCCTATGGCATCGGGCCGGGCGCCGTGCGCACCATCGCCGGCACCACGACGCTGCATCTGGAGCTGGAACGCAGGCTGGCGGCCTTCAAACATGCCGAAGCCTGCATCACCTTTCAGAGCGGCTTCACGGCGAACCTGGCGACGGTGCCCGCCCTGACCGGCGAAGGCGACCTGATCTTCTCCGACGAGCTCAACCATGCCAGCATCATCGACGCGTGCCGCCTGAGCAAGGCGCGCACGATCCGCTACGCCCACAACGACATCGACGACTTGCGCCGCAAACTGGCGGAGAATCCACAGTTTCGGCGCAGGTTGATCGTCAGCGATGGCGTCTTTAGCATGGACGGCGACATTGCACCGCTCGATCAGTTGTGTGCGGTGGCGGAGGAACATGGCGCCATCTTGATGGTGGATGACGCTCACGGCGAAGGCGTGCTTGGCAGGGGGGGGCGCGGCATCGTCGACCACTTTGGGCTGCACGGGCGCGTCGACATCGAGGTTGGCACCCTGAGCAAGGCCTTTGGCGTCGTAGGTGGACTGGTGGCGGGCAAAAAGCCGATCATCGATTGGCTGCGTCAGCGTGGGCGTCCCTTCCTCTTCTCCAGCGCCATGACTGCTCCCGACGTGGCAGCCTGTATTGAGGCAGTCACGATCCTGGAGGAATCGGACGAGCTGGTGGCGCGGTTGTGGGAGAACGCCCGCATCCTGCGCGCCGGGATGCAGGCGCTCGGCTTTGACACCGGCCACAGCCAGACGCCGATCGTGCCGCTGATGTTGGGCGAGGCGCCGCTGGCGCAGGAGTTCAGCCGCCAGCTGTTTGCACGCGGCCTCTTTGCGATGGCGATTGGTTACCCCACCGTGCCAATGGGGAAGGCGCGCATCCGCGTGATGAACTCAGCAGCGCACACGCAAGCTGACCTGGAACAGGCGTTGGATATCTTCGCCGCTGTGGGGAAAGAATTGAAGGTGATCGCATGAGAAAGCGAGTCATCTTTATCACCGGCGCCAGCGGCGAGGTGGGGCAGGCGTTGCTAAAGGAGCTGGCGCAGCAGGCCGAGAATCAGATTTTGACGATGGATTTGCATCCGCTGCCGCCGGAATTGCGCAATCTGAGCACACATGTCGAAGGCGACCTGCTCAACCTGCGTTTGCTGGCGCGGCTGGTGAGCGAATACGAGATCGATGTGATCTATCACCTGGCGGCGCTGCTTTCGACGCGCGCCGAGATTCAGCCGGAGGAGGCGCATCAGGTCAACGTCGAAGCGACGCTCCAGCTGCTCAAGATCGCCGCCGAAGAGAGCCAATGGCGCAAACGCTCTGTGCAGTTCATCTTTCCCAGTTCCATCGCTGCGTATGGCCTGCCCGACCGCGAGACCAAGGCGCATTTCCAGCGGGTGCGCGAGTTCGAGTGGAATCAGCCGCGCACGATGTATGGCTGCAACAAACTCTATTGTGAACAGCTTGGCTCCTACTTCAGCCGCTATTATCGCCAGCTTGCCGCCGAACAGCCGCCGACCATCGACTTTCGCAGCGTGCGTTTCCCTGGTCTGATCAGCGCGTACACGATCCCGTCGGGCGGCACCAGCGACTACGCGCCGGAGATGCTCCACGCTGCTGCACAAGGCATCCCCTACACCTGCTTTGTGCGCGAGGAAGCGCGTATCCCCTTTATGGTCATGCCCGATGCGGTGCGGGCGCTGTTGTTGTTGGCGCGCGCCCCGCGCGCCAGCCTGACGCGGCAAGTCTACAATGTCACCAGTTTTAGCCTGTCGGCGGCGCAGATTCGCGACCGTGTGTTGGCAGCTTTTCCCAACGCCCAGATTACCTTCCAGCCCGACCTCAAACGTGAGGCGATCGTCGACTCCTGGCCGGCGGACATCGACGACAGCGCAGCACGCATGGACTGGAACTGGGCGCCAGAGTATGACGTTGACCGTGCGTTCAACGATTACCTGATCCCGACGATCAAACAGCGTTACGCACGATCTCATCTGTGAGGCAGCGTGGCAGGGGAAATGTCATCGCGCGATCATCTGCCGGGAAGCGCCCGCGCTTCCCGGCAGATAGCAACAATGCTCAGCGTGAAGCTCACTTGAGTATGATGAGTCGCCCCGACGTGCGCAGACCGATGTAGACGTAGTTGCGGGCGCCATCTGCCGCCAGCGCAAACGGGTCGCCGAGCGTTGGGATCGTCTCGCGCACGCGTCCACCGCCTGCCTCCAGCACCGACACTGTGCCCGCCGCCGTGTTGGCATTGTACACATAGCCCGTCGCCGGGTTGACGGTCAATCCGGCGCCGCCAACCAGCGGCGATGTTATGGCGCCGCTGCTCTCCACCGCAACTGTCGCCTCGCGTCCCCACAACGCCGGCCAGGGTTCCGGCTTCCAGGCATCGACATACCAGCTCTGGTCGGCTGCCAGATAAACGTTGTACAGCCGGTTGCGGGCGGCGTCGTAGGCAATCTCAAAGAGGCGGCGGCCATCGCTGAGGAGCAGGTTGCTGCGCGTCACCCAGGCGCCATCGATGCGGCTGATGGTGGCAAAGTGGCCGGAGTCGCGGTTGCTGACGAAGACCTGCCCCCTGGCGTGATCCGCAGCAATGCCGAATGGCCCGGAGCCGCCGGCGGTCAGCTCCGCTGTGCGCGTCAGCCCCTCGATGACGGCGACGCGGCTGCCGTTGTGCACCAGGACAAAGGCCGCGCCCAGGTCGGGCAGCGTTTCCACCAGTGTTGCCTCTGGCCCAACCGGAATCGTCGCCAACAACGCCAGCGTCGCAGCGTCATAGACGCGCACATCGCCGCTGCCGTAGCTTGCCACATACACCCGATTGGCAATCGGATCAACGGCAACGCCCCAGGGCTGATCGCCGGTCGTCGCAGTGGCAAACACCTGGAATTGGAAAGGATTCAGTGCGAGCAACCGGTCGTTGGCGCGGCTGGTGATATAGAGCACGCCGGTGGTCGGATGCACAGCCAGCCCCTTGAGTTCGTTGACGCCGGGCACCGGGCAGCCATCGGGTGGAGGACACTCCACCGGCGCCAGGATGATCGGCAGGTAGAGGAAGGGCGTCTGCACAAAGGCGGCGGCGGTCGCCGTCACCGGGTTGCCCGCCACATCGGTCGCAGTCACGGTGGCGATGTTGCGGGTGTCGCGCACGATGGTTGCGCGACACTGATAGCGCCATGTCTCGCCCACCTCAAGCACACCGGCGAGCGCAGCGTCGCCATCCACGTAACTGATCGGCGCGCAGCGATCATCCGTCAGCGCCGCGCCGTACAGAGCCGCTTCACCCGTATTGGCGGCCAGATAAGTGTAGGTGACAACTGCACCGGGGTAGACGCTCAGCGCTGAGGGCGTCTTGGTGAGCACAATCGCCGGCGTCAGTACATTGACATACGCCTGCGCGGCGTCAGTCACGCGGCGCGCCAATGCATCGGTTCCGCTCACGACCGCCGTGTTGGTGATGTCGGCGCTGACCGTCACTGCACAGGCGTAGCGCCACGTCTCGCCGAGATCGAGCAGGCTGTTGGCGTTGCCGTCGCCCGTAACGAAGCCCGGCGCACAATGATCATCCGTCAGCGCAATCGAGGTCAGGGCGGCATTGCCGCCGTTGGTCACCGTGAAGGTGTAGGTGATCACTGTGCCGGGCGGGATGTTCGTCGCCGCGGCGCTTTTGTCCAGGTGAATGTCGGAGAGCAGGCCGAAGTAGTGGCTGGGATTGCTGGCGCTGATGACATTGCCGGCGGGGTCGAGGCCGCGCGCCACACCGACGTTGGCGTACTGCCCGGCGATGGCAGTTCCCTGCGCCTGATAGAGCCAGCGTTCGTCTGGCGCCAATTGTCCATCGCCGTTGTCGCCGCTAACGTAAATCGGCGTCACGCCCGGCACGCTGTCGGTCACGGCGACGCCGGTCAGGGTCAGGTCACCGGTGTTGGTGAGCGTGTAGGTCCATGTCACCGGCGCGCCCACAGCCAGGATGGGACCCGGCGGCGCGGCGGCGTCCTCGCCGTTGGTGCGCTTTACCAACGCCACCGCCGCACGCTGCACGATCTCGGTTTCGACCTCAGGCGTGCGCTGATCCTCGTCGATGGTCACATAGGCCAGGTTGTGCACACGATCCACCGTCGGGCTGAGCGGACGGTCGACGCGCACATCGAAGGTGACGGTGAAAACGCCGCGCACCGGCAGCGCACCCAGATTCACGCCGCCTGCGTCCAGCGGGAAGGGTGTGCCCACGCCGTTGTCAGGAATCGGGGTCACGCTGGCGCCGCTGTCGAAGAAGGTGCTGGCAAGCACGTAGCTGGTGTGCACTGGCACGGTGTCGCTGACGACAACGTTGCCGAGCGGGACGCGGCTGGCGTTGCGAGCGATCACCGTGTAGCGCAGCGTGTCGCCGGGGCCAGCGCGCCCATCCTGGTTGCGGTCATTGACCACTTCCACACCCTTGCCGGCGGCGAAGGTAGCGGCGGGTGGTGCAGCTGTGCCCAGGTCAAGTCCTGGCTCCGCCGCCGAGGCGACGCCTGGCTCCTGCCCCCATGCGGCGGCGATGCGCGCATTGGTGGGCGCAGCGGGTGGGTCGCACACGTAGAGCGTCATGCCGGTCTGGTCGCCGTCAGGGTCGTAGACGGTGGCGCTCTGCAGCCGCGTCAGCGTGAGCAGCAGGTCGTAGCGGAAGCCGTAGGCGTCGATCAATGGGCCTTGTCCATCGCCGTCATAATCGACGCATACGCGCACCGGGCCTGGCTGGCCTGGCGGCAGTTCCGTTGTCACCCAAACCGGGCTGCCATTCTCCGTCGGGTTGACGCTGCTGGTCGGGTCGCGCCCGGCGCCCCAACCGACGAGCACCTGATAGGTGAGCAGCCGCTCTGGAATGAGCGAAAAGCCCCAATCCGAAGCCGAGTTGGCCTCCGGTGGGCTATTGGCGCCGACGGCGGCGATCGCCTGGAAGGGGCGGCCATCGGCGGCGTAGAAGCGCGTCCCCGAGCCGGCTGGCGCCACGGTGGAGATGACGCCGCCAGCGGCAAGCGTCAGGGGGGGCTGGGCGCCAGCCTGGGTCTCCCAGTTCACAGTCAACGGCGCAGTGTCGGGATTGAAGAGAAAGACGCGCGTCCCGCGCCCGTCGGTGGGTGTGCCGACCGGGTTGTAGTATTCAGCGCTCCAGCGGTCGCGTGGGAAAAGTGCATACCAGCGCGACTCGTAGATGTCGCAGCGGTCGCCGGTGATCAGCGTCACCTGCACTGGGGCCGAGGCGGTGATCACGGCGCCGGCCGGCGCGCCGCCGTTGACCAGGTGGCTCTGGCCTTCAGCCAGCGTCACACTGCTCTCGGCCACACCGTTGCGGTCGAAGTCAAGCTGTACGACAGTGCCATCCTCCTGCGCCATGATCGCCAGCCCGGTGTACTCAAAGAGTTGCGGCGAGATTGTGTCCTCTCCGACCGGCGTCTCGTAACGCACACCCCAACGGCTGGTGTCGTAAACCTCGACGGCATCAGCCAGCAACGTGCCGGGGCCGGTGGGATAGGTCGATGACCAGGTCGCGCGCGAGAAGGCGACAGGGCGCGTGGCGCCGAGCTTGTCGCCGCCGTCGAAAGCGAGCACACTGCCGCGCGTCGCCGGGTCGATGGGGTTGCTGAGAATGATCACCGTGTCGGGCGCCAGCAGGTCGCTGGGAATGCCGGGCGGTGCGCCGTTGGCCGGGTTGCCGTCGCCCCAGATTTGCGTCGTCGGCTGGGTGGGCGCAGCGATATCGATCTCGAAGTCATCCTCCCATTGGTCATAGTAAATGAGTGTGTCGCCGGAAATGATAGAGAGCGCCAGGTAGGTGTAGATGGGCGCGACGACGCCTGGCGCGGGCTGACTGCATGCTGCCGGACCGGGGTAGATGCTGCTCAATGCGGCGAACACCTGATCTTCTGGAACCGGGACGTAGTAAATTTGCACAGGCGGCGGTAAGGCAGCACGCACGCTGCTCACGGTCAAGAGGAATGCCACGCACGCGCCAAGCATGGGGCTCACGCGGCGCAAGCACGCAATGCATAATGGACGAAGCGAAGGGCAAGCCATGATCGCCTCCTTGTTTGGGAGCATATCGTCGCAAGCCAGGCATGCGGCAAGTCAAGCATGCGGCGCAGCAGGTGATGATGTTTCACCTATCGATCAAGACGATATAGAGATCGGTAAGTTACGCGAAACATATAACTTCGCAAGGTGTTTTGCGATGCGATGCGATGCATGCTATACTTGAACATTAGAATTCCTATGCTTACGTCATTTGTTGTATGCGTTGTATTCTCTCCAGATATGACGCCGCGTAAGTGAGGAACCCCCACCTTCTTTCACAGATCGTCGAGAACTTGTTCGCCACGTAACATAGCTTTGTGCATGGCTGCGGATCCAACGAACAAGTGTAACGCTACATCTTTCTATATTTGCTGTTGAAAGGAGTCATGCTGTGTCTCGCAACCTGTGGAAATTTTTTCATGTCCTGATCGTAGGCGTCATATTGTTGGGGGTGGTTGGCTGCACGGCGCCGGTGGCGCCAGCCGCACCTGCGCCCGAAGCAGCTGCGCCCGCTGCCGCGGCCGGCCTGGAGGCATGTAAAGGGCAGAGTCTGGTGCTGGCTTCGATGACTGACCAGTATGTAGCGGCGTTCCGTGCACTCGTTCCCAAATTTGAGGAAGCATCGGGCGCCACCATTACACTGGACGAATTAGGCTATGTCGATCTTTATCAAAAATTGATTGCCGACTTTGTCGGACACACCGGCAACTATGATTTGATGACGGTCGACATTGTCTGGTCGGGCGAGTTTGGGCAGAATCAGTACACACGGACGCTTGACGACTTCATGGCGCGCGACGAGGCGGAACTGCAGCTCGACGACATCCTGCCGGTGGCATGGACGCTGGGTGAATGGCAGGGCGCTCATGCCGCCTATCCGCTGGCGGGCTATGCCAACGTGTTGAACTATCGCAAAGACGTGCTGGAGCAGGCAGGCATTGAACCGCCGGCAACGCAGGAAGAGCTGTTGGCGGCGGCGCAGGCGTTGACCAATCCTGACGCTGGCATGTACGGTATTGCCTTGTTAGGCGCCAAAGGTCCGGCGGTGGCGCAAGATTATATGGCGTGGGTGCAGCAACATGGCGGTCGCATTTTGGACGACGAAGGCAAGCCTGCGCTCAACACCCCAGAAAATGTCGAAATTTTGAAGTTCTTTGGCGAGTTGTTCAAGTACGCGCCGCCCGGCTCCACCGACTATTGGTGGGATCAGCGTGAGACGGCCTTCCGTAACGGCAACGTCGCCATGATGGAGGGGTGGAGCATCGCCCGCGCCGGCTATGAAAACCCAGAAATCTCCACAGTTGTTGGCAAGGTGGATATTGCGGTGGCGCCGGTGAAGGCGGGGATGGAGCCGAAATATGGCTTTGGCGGCTGGGGCATCGGCATCAACGCCGACTCGACGCCGGAAGAGCAAGAGTGCGCCTGGCAATTCATCAAGTGGCTGACCTCGCCTGACATCCAGAAGGAATGGCTGCGCAACGACGGCGCGCCGATCCGCCGCAGCACAATGACCGACCCGGAGATCGTCGCCGAATATCCGTGGATGCCAGTCCTGCTAGAATCCTTCGAGAAGGGTGACGGCGATTATCGCCCGCGCATTCCGCAGTACTCGATCATTCAGGACGCGTTAGGCACGCACGTCAACGCCTTCCTCGTCGGTGAGGAGACGGCGGAGGAAGCGCTCGCCGCCGCGCAGAAGCAGGTCGAGGATAACTGGCAGTAAGTCAGCGCCCGACCAACGGTGAACGTCTGCCCGGAAGAGTGTTGCTTCCGGGCAGATGCCAGGCGAACATCCAAAAGGGGGGCGCCGCCGACCACCCCTTCAGCGTAGTGGATTGACCAGATGACTGTCATCCAGGAACAACAAGTTGTTTCACGGCGCGGCGGATGGGGCGACGGGCTGCGCCGGATGTGGCGTGGCGAAGGCGCCTATCTGGCGATGCTGCTCCCGCTCTTGATCTTTGTGGCGGCCATTGCGATTTACCCGCTGCTTTTCTCCTTTCGCATCAGCCTTTTTAAATATCGGTTGACCGACCCCAACCAGATGCAGACCTTTGTTGGGTTGGACAACTATTGGCGCGCTTTCCAGGACCCCATCGTGCTGACCTCGCTGCGGGTGACGCTGATCTATGTGGCTGGCACCGTGCTGGTTGAGATGGTGTTGGGGCTGGCGCTGGCGCTGCTGCTTGCTTCCGAAGGACGCATGATACGGGGGACGCGTGCACTGTTGCTGTTGCCGATGGCGCTGCCCCCGCTGGTCGTGGGGCTGGTGTGGAAGTCGCTCTATAACGCCGATTTTGGCGTCATTCCCTATTACTTGAAACAGCTTGGCGTCGATGTGGGGCGCGGCCCGCTGGCAGAACTGGGCTGGGCGATGCCCGCCGTAATTCTGATCGACGTGTGGCAGTGGACGCCGCTGTTGATGATCATCTTCCTGGCTGGCCTCAAAAGCCTGCCCATTGAGCCGTATGAAGCTGCCTTTGCCGATGGCGCCACGCGCTGGCAGCGTTTTATCCACATTACGCTGCCGCTGCTCAAGCCAACCCTGCTGGTGGCGTTGCTATTGCGGACAATGCAATCCTTCAAGGTTTTCGACGTGATCTACGCTACAACCGGCGGCGGCCCAGGTTCAGCAACGACTGTGCTCAACTTTCACATTTACACGGTGGGGATGACCTTCTTCGACATGGGCTACGCCGCCGCGCTTGCCAACGTGTTGCTGGTGATCATTGCGATCCTGTCGGCGCTCTATATCGTGATTCTGGAACGTCAGCAATTGTAGGTGACGCCCATGATGCAAAAACGCAGCAAGCTCGAGCAGACTCTATTGACCGCGCTGACGATCCTGGTGGTTGTTTTCTTCATGCTGCCGGTCTTCTGGCTGGTGACAACCTCTTTCAAGTTTGGCCGTGAAGCCTTTGCCATCCCTCCCAAGTGGCTCTTTTTTGAGTTCACCTGGCGCAACTACACGGAGGTGTTGGAGACCACCAAGATTGGCCTTTTCCTGACCAACAGCCTGATCGTTTCGGCTGGCGCAACGATTCTCTCCCTGGTGTTGGGCGTGCCGGCTGGTTACGCCATCGCCCGCTCCAGTTCGCGCGTGCTGAATATGTCGGCCTATTTCTTTCTGCTGCTGCTCATGGTGCCGCCAGTGGCGATGTTGATCCCCTTTTATCTGATCATGCGCGACCTGCGGCTGCTGGGCAGCTACGCGTCGCTGATCATCCTGGATACGGTCTTCGATGCGGCTTTTGTGGTGTGGATGATGCGTAGCTACTTTGCCGACGTGCCGAAGGAGATTGAGGAGGCGGCGCTGGTGGATGGCGCCTCGCGCTTTGCTGCCTTCTGGCGCGTAGCCTTGCCTCTCTCGATCCCCGGCGTGGTGGCGGCCGCGCTCTACGTGATTATCTTCAGTTGGAACGATTTTCTCTTTGCCCTCATGTTGACCTCGCCAGCGACCAAGACGATCCCGCTGGGCATCCTGGCCTCCTTCAGCGCCGTGGAGATCAGTTGGGGACGCATGGCGGTTATGTGCCTCTTTGCCATCGTGCCCGCGTTGATTATCTCGCTCTTCCTGAATCGCTACTTCATTCAGGGGGTGACAATGGGAGCAACAAAGGGATGATGCGTCACGCGTTACTGATCGGGTAACGGCTATCGATCATGCTGCACTATACTTCTAATGATTTGCTGACGTTGACAGGGGCAACAATCCTGGCGGGCGACGATCTGCGCGTCGTGGATGGCGCGGCGTTGACGGTGCAGGGCGAGCGGATTCTGGCAATCGGCGCACCTGTAGCTGGCGCGCCACAGCTTGACCTGACAGGGAAGCTCATTTGCCCAATGTTCGTGGACGCACACACCCACGTCGGCGACACTGGCGCCAAAGAGTTAGGCGTCGGTCTAAACCACGCCGCGTCGGTCATCCCCCCTGATGGTTTAAAGCATCGTTTTTTACGCAGCGTTGCGCCCGACCAACTGACGCAGATGATGCGCGTCGGGCTGATCGACATGTTGCAATGCGGCGTCATTGCGTGCGCCGACTTTCGCGAGCAAGGGTTGATCGGTGTGCAAGCGCTGCGCCAGGCTGCCGCTGACCTGCCGATCCATGTCGTGATTCTGGGACGCATGGATGAGACGGTGGATGTAGTAGAAATGGAACGCCAGGCGCACGCGCTGCTGGCGACGGCGGACGGACTGGGTGTACGCGATGTGGAAGTCTATCCCGCTGAGTTGCTGATCCGCCTGCGCGAGCACTATCCAACGCGCCTCTTTGCCGTCCATGCCGCCGAAAGCGCAGCGGCGCAGGCGGAGTCGCTTCAGACTACCGGGCGCACGCAAGTGGCGCGCGTGCTGGACTGGCGCCCCGACCTGTTGATTCATCTGGTGCACGCTACGCCCGCCGATCTGTCAGCGATTGCGGCGGCGGGCGCCTACGGCGTGGCTTGCGTCCGTAGCAACGGCATCCTCGGCGTCGGCTTTCCCGATCTGGCGCGCTGGCAGCAGATCGGCATGCGTTTTGCCCTGGGGACAGACAACATGATGTTCGTTGCGCCGGACATGCTGCGCGAGATGGACTTTGCCTCGCGGCTGGGACGCGGCCTGGCCCAAGCGCCGACCGCCATCGACCATCACATGATTTTACTGGCGGCCACCATCGAGGGCGCGCGCGCCCTGAAGCTGGACAACCGGATCGGCAGCCTGGCGCCGGGCAAAGAGGCCAGCTTTCTGGTTTTTGATCTGGATCGCCCCCACTTGCGCTACCAGCACGACCCGATCAGCGCCATCGTACACCGCGCCTCGCTGGCCGACATCGCCGCAATCTATGTGCGCGGCGCACCCTTGCAAAAGTGGCTCAACAGCCTGCAAGCTGTTGCCTGACGAGTGACGTAACAGTTCTCAATCACAGAAAAGGAATGCTCTATGTCCACAACTGACACCATGCGCGTGATGTGGTGTGAACGTCCAGGGGAAGTCGAACTGCGCCGACTGCCCATCCACCCGGTGGGCGACGACGATGTGCTGGTCAAGGTCGCCTATGCCGCCATCTGTCCGTGGGATGTGCGCGCCTTTTCCGGGCTATCGTCGGTGGCTTTCCCTCGCGTCCTCGGTCATGAGGTCGCCGGGCGCGTGGCGGCCGTCGGTAAAAATGTCAAAGGGTTAGAGATCGGCCAGCCAGTGGCGCCGGACATGATCATCAAATGCGGCGTCTGCAAAGCCTGTCGCACCGGACGTTCCAACCGCTGTCGACGCCCGACATTTCTGCAATACGGCGGTGGCTACGCCGATTACGTCTGCGTGCCGCAACGCAATATTCACCCTATTCGCCCTGGCGTCAGCCTGAAAGCAGCGGCGATGATGGAGCCGCTGGCATGCGTGTTGCGCGGCCAAGAGATGCTGCGCCTTATCCCCAACGAGGTGGCGCTGGTGATCGGTCTCGGCCCAATTGGGTTGATGCACCTGCAGGTGGCGCGCGCCTTTGGCGCCCGCGTGATTGCATCCGACCCGGTGGCGATGCGGCGCGACAAGGCGCAAGCCCTGGGCGCCGAATGGGTCGTCGATCCGCAAACGACCGATCTGGCGGCGTTCGTTCAGGAGGTCACCGATGGCTGGGGCGTGGATGCCATTGCCCTGACCGTAGGCGCGGCGCGCATGGTGGAAGAATCTGTCAAACTGCTGGCGCCAGGCGGACGGTTCAATATCTTCGCAGGCATTTATCCGAAGGATCAAGTGCATCTCGACCCCAACCAGATTCACTACAACGAATGGATCATCACCGGCTCCGCCGATAGCACGCCAGAGAACATGCACCGTGCGCTTGGGCTGATCGAAAGCGGCAAGGTGCAGACCGAGACGCTGATCAGTCACTTGTTGCCGCTGGAAGAGTTAGCAACCGGCTTTGCGCTGGTCAAGAACCGCGAGGGGCTTAAGGTTGTGATGGAGGTCAACGGCGAAGCATGATCCTGACCGTCGATGTCGGCACGTCGGCGCTCAAAGCCGTGCTCTACGATCTCGCCGGTGGAGTGGCGGCGCAGGCGAGCCGTCGCTATGGCTATCACACCCCGCAGCCTGGCTGGGCCGAAGCCGACCCAGAAGCATGGTGGCAGGCGTTCGACGATGCTGTGCTCGAGCTGGCGCAAACGATGGAACTGGCTGCTGTGCGTGCAATTGCTTTCACCGGCCAAATGCACACAGCGGTGTTGCTCGACGCCGACGGCGCCGTGATTCCGCCCACCATCCTCTGGTTAGATCGTCGCGCCGCCGCCGAGACCGCCGAGTTGCAACAGCGCCTGGGGCTGGCGCCCTATCAGCTCAACTCGACGTACACGTTGCCGAAATTGCTCTGGCTGGCGCGCCACCGCCCAGACGTATTGGCGCGCTGTGCGACCTTGCTCTGGCCCAAAGACTATCTGCGCTATCGGCTGACCGGCGTCCGCTGCACCGACGTGACGGAGGCAGGCGGCGCTGCCTTGCTGGATTGGGGGACGCTGAGGTGGGCGAGGGAACGTTTAACGTTCTGCGCTATCGACCCGGCAGTGTTGCCGCCATTACTGCTTCCTCAGGATGATGCTGGCGCAGTGATGGCGCCACTGGCAGCACGTTATGGCTTTGCTCCCGATGTCAGGGTGATGGTTGGCGCCGGTGATGTGCTGGCGCTCGTCACCGGCGCGCCGCCGCAGCCGGGGCGCGTCACCTGCAGCATGGGCAGTTCCTCGATGGTCTTCGCCCCGCTGGCGGAGAGTCAATCCGTAGTGCAGGCTGGCGAGCGGCTCTACATCTACCCGCTGTTGCCGCATCCGCTGCTTGGCGGCGTCAGTTCCACCACTGGTGCAGCATTGCATTGGGCCTGGCAGACGCTCTACGAAGACCAGACATCCTTCGCGGAAGCCGTTGCGCAGGCGCTGGCAACGCCAGCAGGTGCAGAGGGTCTTTTCTTCTTGCCTTTTCTCGCCGGTGAACGCACGCCATTTTGGAACGATGCGCTGCGCGGCGCCTTTTATGGCCTGACATTGGCGCACCGACGGGCGCACCTGTTGCGCGCAGTGCTGGAAGGCGTCGCCTTCAGCCTGCGCTATTTGCTTGATGAGTTCACCCGTCTAGGGGTTGGCATCGACTCGATTGCGTTGGCGGGCGGCGGCGCCGCGATCAAAGGGTTGCCGCAGCTTATGGCAGATGTTTGTGCACGCCCCGTCTTCGTTTATAGTGGCGAGGAAACAGTGACGCGTGGCCTATACGCATACGCGTGTCAGGCGCTCAACGGTGAAGCGTTCGAGCGCGCGCTGGCGCGCACCTTTGGCGCGCCAGAAGTCTATCGCCCGCTAGCGGCGTTGGCTGGGTGTTACGAGGATCTCTACACCCGCTATTGTCAACTGGCGGAGTTTGCCGATACGACGCTTGCAGCAAATGCAACCGATCTAGAAATCAATCATAAGGAAGGAAACCATGCTAGGTAAAGAACGACGGATGAGCCGCCTCTTCGTAGGTGAGAAAAGCCGCTGTCTGTTATCGCCGCTGGATCATGGCGGCTGGTTGGGGCCGGTGAAAGGGCTGGATCGCCCGCTGGAGATTGTGCGCCAGGTGCTGGCGGGCGGCGCCAATGCTGTGCTGGCGTCGCCGGGCTTCTTGCGGGCGGCGGCGCCCGCGTTACGTCCCGACACCGGGTTGGTGTTGCGCGTGAGCCTCACTGCCGGGCTGAGTGCACAGAGCACGCAGGAGACGCCCATCGCTCAAGTGGAGACGGCGTTGCGGCTGGACGCGGACGCGGTCGCTGTTTCAGTTTTCTTTGGACGGGCGGGCGACATCGAGATCTACCGCTGGCTGGCGGCGTTGATCCGCGCGTGCGAGCCGTATGAGATGCCGGTGGTCGCCGAGATGATGCCGCCGGAGGATCGCTTTTTCGACGCCGCCGCCATCGCCCATGCTGCCCGCATCGGTATGGAGATCGGCGCCGACGTGATCAAGACCAACTATTGCGGCGACGTGGCGCGCTTTGCTGAGATCGTGCAGGCGGCGCCGGTGCCGATCATTGTGGCGGGCGGCCCCAAGACAACGCCGGACACCTCGACGCTGCAACTGGTGGCGGACGCACTCCAGGCCGGCGCCGCAGGCGTCGCCATCGGGCGCCGCGTCTGGCAAGCTGACGATCCAGAAGCGACGACACGGGCAATTCATGCGGTGATGTTTGCATGAGGAAAACGCTGTCTGGCTTGTAACTGCAGAATACAGGCAGAAGGAAACGCCGCTGCGAGTGGCGCCTACGGAAGATGTGGAGGCTTTCGTAGGCGCCGCTCGCAGTAGTGGGTTCCTGGTGCTGAAGCACACCTTCGAATCATACGTACGTCAGGATTAGCTGATGACCACAAATTCTTCTGTGTACACGAATTCGAGTTTGCTGCAGAAGCGTTCGGTGTCCTTACCTGCCAGCACACCGGCTGGGCTGTTGAGCGCTGCAAACATCGCAGTCTCATCTTCCCACCAGATTTCAGCAGTTCCATCGTAGGGAGGTCGATTCTCTCCCGGTTGCGGCTCCAGCGCAACGTTGATGCGATAGCCCTTCATGCCAAGCACACCGGAAAGTTTGGTGTGTTCCTGGACCCAACGCTGGACGAATTCTTCACGGCTCAATCCTTCTAGCTTCTTGACGAGAGCAATCATTTTGATCATGGTGCAGCTATTCCTTACATTGCCAGGTAACCGCCATCAATGATGACACCGGTGGCAGTAATGTAGTCCGCCTCATCAGAAGCCAGAAACGCAGCCAGTGCAGCCACCTCTTCCGGTGCAGCGCCACGGCTGGCCGGGATCGACTGCTTGACGCGCTCGATGGTCTCTGGCGGAATGCCGTCGTGTGCTGGGGTATGGATAAAACCAGGGGCCAACGCCACTGCGCGCACCCCAGGCGCATGATCGACGCCAAGTGAACGCGTTAGCGAAAGGATGGCGCCTTTGGCGCACTGATAGGCGCTGAAACCAGGCTCGCCAAAGTAACTCTGCACCGAGGCCGTGTTGAGGATCACGCCACCATTGTGGCTGAGCATATGCGTGACTGCGATCTTAGCGCCGTACCAATAGGCGCGTAGACTGACACGCATCGTCTCGTCGAACTCCTCCAGTGTTTGATCGATAATCGTTTTGAAGACGCTCTTAAAGGCGTTGTTGTGCCAGACGTTCACGTAGCCGTACGCGTCGATCGCACGCGTCAGCAACGCATCAAGTTGTGCAGGCTCGCACACGTCAGTGTGCTGAAAAATGGCTTCACCACCTGATGCCTTGATCGCCGCCACCGTCGCTTCACCGCCTTTGACGCTGATGTCGGCCGCAACGACGCGCGCACCTTCCGCTGCATAGCGAATGGCGCAAGCGCGCCCGATGCCGCTCGCTGCGCCGGTGATTACGCACACTTTACCCTTGAGTCGATCTTTGACAGGATAAGCAAAAAACATCGATTCCTCCTTACCGCATCGCCGGCTGAAAACCAGTGCTTGCCAGCTCCACCGCATAAAGCGACGAGACTGCCGTCATAAACAGGGTGTGGCGTCCCAGACCACCGAAACAACAGTTGGTCACCATTTCTGGGCAAGGTAGTTTGCCAAGCAAATTCCCATCGACTGCACAGACGTAGACGCCGTCTAGCCCAGCAATGTAGAGCCGCCCTTCGCTGTCAACACACATGCCGTCAGGCACGCCAGCCGGCATGACGAAAAAGACTTGCGGATCGGTGGCAGTGTCATCCGGTTGCATGCGTAAAGCGTAAACCTGGTGATAGCGATCGGAGGAGTCGCTAATGTAAAGTGTGCGCTCATCCGGTGAAAAACAGAGGCCATTGGGGCGGTAAATGGCCTCTGTGACGAGTTGTGGCGCAGCAGGATCATCGGTTACATAAAAGACGCCGCATGCGTTGTATTCCATTGCCTGTTGATAGCCGTACAGTTGCCCATCCTCCTGTCGCACGCCAAAGGGTGGATCGGTGAAGAAGATACGTCCATCGCTGCCGCGCACGACTACATCGTTCGTAGAATTGAGCACATAGCCCCGATAGCCGCTTGCCAGCACCATGATGCGGTCATCCGCCTCGTAACGAGTCAGGCGACGCGTGGTGTGTTCACAAGCAATCAGGCGATTTTCCAGGTCAAGCGTGAGACCGATAGCGAAGTGACTGTTGGCGTTGTAGACGCTCAATCCTTCACGCTCGCTCCAGCGCATGATGGCGTTGTTTGGGATGTCAGTGAAAAGCAGACACTGCTCTGCTTCAACCCACACCGGACCTTCCGTGAAAGCCATGGCTGTCGCCAATTGGCGCACCACACTATCCGATCGAATGACATGACGAAAGTCAGAGTGTACCACCTCCGGCTGCATATTGCTCCTTCCTTTGATCTATTTTTTGTGCATCTGGTCAAGTAAAACGGCCAGCACGATCACACTGCCTTTCACCACCAGTTGCAGGTTATAGTTAACATTCATGAGCGTGAGACCATTGTTGAGGATGCCGATCAACAGGGCGCCAAGAACAGTGCGCCATAGCGAGCCGCGCCCGCCCGAAAAGCTGTTGCCGCCAAGCACAACTGCAGCAATGGCATCCAGTTCCAGACCAATTGCTCCCTCGGGTTGGCCGTTGCCGACGCGTGCGGTCAAGACTGTAGCGGAAAACGCAGCCACGGCGCTGCACAGAACAAACGCCCAGATTTTAACGCGATCGGCGGCGACGCCGGCCAGTCGCGCCAGTTGAGCATTGCCGCCTACTGCGTAGATGTCGGCGCCAAATTTGGTGCGGTGCAACACGTAGGCAAGCGCAACAAAGAGAATTGCTACAATCCAAACTGGCGACGGAATGCCTGATGGTGCACTGCGCGCGAAGATGTCGCGATAGGGATCGTTCCTGAAGATAATGGTCGATGCATTCGTTGCCGCCAGTGAAAAGCCGCGTACGACGTTCAGCGCCCCCAACGTCACAATGAATGACGGAATCCTGCCCTTGACACTCAGCAGAGCGTTGGTGGCGCCGACAATAGCGCCTGCTGCTACGCTGGCCAACACCGCCAGCGGCCACGGAAGCGCTGCGCTTAGCATCGATGCAATGATGACGCTTGCCATCGAGGCCACGGCGCCCACGCTGATGTCGATCTCGCCCGCCAGGATCACAAAGGTCATCCCAAAAGCGGCAATGGTCAACAGCGTTACCTGGCGCCCGATGTTGGCGATGTTGTCTGGGGACAGAAAGACGGGTTTGAGCAGCGCGAAGATGGCTGCCACAATTACGATCGCTGCATAGATACCGTAGCGACTGAAAAAACGTTGCAGTTGAAACTCATCTGTCTTCGGGATCGCTGTTGCGGAGCTACTCATCATTCCGATTTCTTTCTTTACTCCTCAACGACTCAATTGCCACACGAAGCCTGGCTCTGCAATCAGGCGCGCTCCGCCACCCAGCGGTCTAACAACACGGCTATGACAATGATGGCGCCTTTGATCACAAGTTGATAGTAGGATTCCACATTGAGTAGACTCAAACCGTTGTTGAGGATTCCGATCAGCAGCGCACCGAATAACGTGCGCACCAATGAGCCACGTCCCCCAGCAAAACTGGTGCCGCCAAGTACAACCGCAGCGATGGCGTCTAGCTCCAGGTTGCGCGCACCCTCCACAAAACCCGTGCCGAGTCGTGCCGTGAGCAGAATCGCAGTTGCGCCGGTTAGCACTCCAGCCAGCGTAAACACCAACAGCCTGACCTGCGTAATCGGAATGCCAGAAAGCCGCGCTGCCTCAGCGTTGCCGCCGACAGCATAAACAGAGGCGCCAAACACAGTACGCGTCAGTAAAAAGTGCAATATGATAAAAAGGACGATTGCATACCAAACCGTTGCGCTGATCCCCAACGGCGTCGCTTTGGCAAAGAGAAACAGGAAACGCTCATCGGCCACTGAGATCGCGCGGGCGTTGGTCAGTGCATAGGAGACGCCGCGCGCAATGCTGAACATACCTAGCGTCACAATGAACGAAGGCACGTGTCCAAAGAGGGTCAACGCACCGTTAATCAGGCCAATTCCTGCGCCTACGCTCAACCCAACCACCACTGCCGCTTCCATCGGGTAGCCAGCACGCATGGTCATTGCCATGAAGATGCCGAGCAAACTTGCTACGGCGCCGATGCTGAGATCGATCTCGCCAGAGAGAATGATGAAGGTCATGGCGAAGGCTGCTACTGCCAGCAATGTCGTCTGTTGGCCGATGTTGATGAAGTTGCGCGCATCGAGGAAATAGGGGCTGGCAAACGAAAAGGTGACGACCAGTCCGAGAATACCCACCAGCACACCTGACTGTCCTAGCAAAGTACGCATCGGCTGCGGCGCCTTGGAAAGGATACTTGCGCTCATGTCACATCCCGTTTTCTGTCTTGCGCAGCCGCGCTTTCACCAAAGGCCAACGCTAACACCGCCTCTTCGGTGGCTTGCGCTGCGTTCATTTCTCCCATGGTCTCGCCGTTCCACATCACCACGATGCGGTCGCTCACAGCCAGGATTTCTGGCAGTTCGGAAGAGATCATCATCACAGCTACGCCCTGCGCTGCGATCGCACGGATGAGCGCATGCACCTCCGCTTTGGCGCCGACGTCAATGCCGCGGGTAGGTTCGTTGAGAATGAGAATGCGCGGTTGGCGCGCCAGCCATTTTGCCAACACAACCTTTTGCTGGTTGCCGCCGCTCAGGCCTGTCTCTTATACACATCT
>DGFH01000320.1:29280-30911 GCA_002391565.1 Anaerolineales bacterium UBA3905 | reverse complement strand
TTCACCGAGGGCGCCTTCATGCAATGGGGCTACAAGGTAGCTCGCGAACAATTCGGCGCCGTGCCGCTGGACGGTGGGCCGTGGCATAAGCTGCCCAATGGCATCGTGATCAAGGATGTGATCGCCGACGCCTTCTTGCAACAGATTCTGACCCGCCCCGCCGAGTACGACGTGATCGCCACGTTGAACCTCAACGGCGACTACATTAGCGACGCGCTGGCGGCGCAGGTGGGTGGCATCGGCATTGCACCAGGCGCCAACATTAACTACGAGACTGGTCGCGCCGTCTTCGAAGCGACGCATGGCACGGCGCCCAAGTACGCTGGTCAGGACAAAGTCAACCCTTCCTCGGTCATCCTCAGCGGCGAGATGATGCTGCGGCACATGGGCTGGAGTGAGGCTGCCGACCTGGTGATCCGCGCGATGGAGAAGACCGTCGGGCAGAAGGTCGTCACCTATGATTTCGCCCGTCTGATGGAAGGCGCCACCGAAGTCAAGTGCAGCGAATTCGGTCAGGCGTTGATCGCCAACATGTAATGGTGGGCAAGTGGGGGCAGACGGCGTCATGGCTATTTGCCCCCTTGCGCACCTTCTTCCACCGCATGGAATCCACATTCTCCAATTGGTTTGAACGCGCCATCACGTCGGAACGGCTGCCGGCAGATCTGCGCGGGGGAGCGCATCGCGATCTCCTTGAAAAAGGCACGGTCACCTTTGTCCTGTATGCCCCGTATAAGCCATTCGTCAGCCTGGTCGGCGATTTCAATCAATGGGATACGCGCCGCCACCCTATGCAGACGGACGGAGCAGGCGTCTGGTGGATCACAGTGCCCGATCCTGGGCGCACGCGCTACGGCTTCTACGTCATCGTCGACAACGACACCCATGCCTGGGTGGGCGATCCCTACGCCTGTGAAGTCCAATGGAGCCAGTACACGCCGTGGGGCGTCCTGCCGGGGCGTGAAGCGCCCTTCGTGTGGCGCGATGCGCGCTGGCGCACCCCCGCATTGCGCGATCTGGTGATCTACGAACTTTGTGTGCGCGACTTTGCCGGAACATGGCATGGTGGACACCCTCATTATGGCAACTTTGAACGCCTGACGCGGCAACTGCCCCACTTAACCGGGCTTGGCGTCAACTGCGTGGAGTTGATGCCGATCCAGGCGTTTCCAGGCGAGTCGAGCTGGGGCTACAACCCTGTCTTCTATCATGCCATCGCCAACACGTATGGCGGCCCACACGACTTCAAGCGCTTTGTGGATGCCTGTCACCGCGCCGGAATCGCCGTGATCCTGGATGTAGCCTTCAACCACGCCTGGGGCGACCATCCCTATTACAACATCTACCCGCCATTGTATGGGCCAAAGGGCGAATGGTGGACGCGCTGGAACCCCTTCTTTCACCACACGCCCGCCAGCATCAACATGTGGGGCGGTGTGGACTGGGATCACTTTCAGCCGGAGACTACACGCTATTTTCAGGATATCGTGCGCTTCTGGCTGAACGAGTACCACATCGACGGCTTCCGCTTCGACTGGGTCGGCGGCGTTGATTACGACAGCAATGAGCCGCTGCGCCCAGGCTTCAATCCGTTTCATGGCATTGCAGCGATTTGCTGGGCGGCGCGCCAG
>DGFH01000320.1:25098-29222 GCA_002391565.1 Anaerolineales bacterium UBA3905 | reverse complement strand
ACATCGACGGCTTCCGCTTCGACTGGGTCGGCGGCGTTGATTACGACAGCAATGAGCCGCTGCGCCCAGGCTTCAATCCGTTTCATGGCATTGCAGCGATTTGCTGGGCGGCGCGCCAGGCCAAGCCCGACTGCATCTTGATCGGCGAATATTGGCAGCTCGAGGGCACCCACCCCGACAAGACAGCCGCCAGACTGGTGCACGAAACCGCGATGGACGCCGTCTGGAACGGTCACTTTCATCACACACTCGACGACGTGCTCAACCATCGCTGGGAATGGGAGAAAAAGGACATCTTCCGTGCCATCGGCGGCTATCGCGAGCTGGGCTTCAGCACCGCGACGCAGGTGATCAACTACTCATGCAGCCATGACGAAGTGCGCCCCGAACATGAGATCAAGTTCTACTCCGGCAAACATATCCCGCGCCCCAACGGCATGAGCCTGCAAGAGGTGGCGTTGGCGCGCGCTAAACTGGGGCTGACAGCGGTCTTTGCTGCGCCCGGCGTGCCGATGATCTACGCTGGTCAGGAGTACGGCGACGACAGCCCGCGCACGATCGATTTTTCACCATTACAGTGGGGTAAGCTGACGCACCCCAAACACCGCGCCCATCTGGCGATGGTCAAACGGCTCGTGCGGGCGCGGCGGCGCCATCCTGCCCTGCGCAGCGATCACATCCGCTTCTTCGACAACCACTTTGCCCACGAACAACTCGTGCGCTTCTGCCGTTGGGATGATGCGGGCGACTATGCTGCGTGCGCGATCAACTTTAGCGCCGAAGCACGCACGGTGTCGCTGCCCGTGCCCACCGCCGGGACCTGGCGCGATGTCGTCGGCAACCGCCTGCGTACGGCGGAAGGTGGTTGGCTAACGCTGCGCCTGGGGCCATACGACGCTGCACTCTTCGTCACCGCCACGCGGCGGGGCGAAGATACGGCTTACTGATCGCCAGGTTAACTGTTTATCTTCCCGGCAGCTTTGGAGCTGCCGGGAAGATTGCAAGCAATATCACATGACAACCTAGACATCGATAACAGGCGCCGGCCCTCAGTCATCCTCTATCCGCCACAGGCATTGGGAGGCGCCTGCTCAACGGCAGATTACAAAGGTGCAGACAGGTGCAATAGAAAAGCATAAAAATTGCAGCCATTTCTCTGCGCGCCTCTGCGCCGTTGCGTCTCTGCGTCCAAGGAGGGCTTCTCCAACGAGCCTGCTCAGATAGACATTGCCAATAGACATTGCCAATTGTGGAAGCGTTCACAGTCAGGCTGCGAAACCATCCTTATAATGCCCTCAGCGAAAAGAAATGCACCTGATTTAGAAAGGAATTGGAAGAATATGCCAGGCACATCCGCAAACGGCGCCATTATGACAGAAGCTGTCACCTGGACGCCAATCAAACATTACCAGGAAATCTTGTTTGAACTGTACGACGGCATCGCCAAGATCACCATCAACCGACCGGAAAAGCGCAATGCGTTCACCCCGCTCACGGTGCAGGAGATGATCGACGCCATGCACATCTGTCGCGAAGACCCGCGCATCAAGGTGATCGTGCTGACCGGCGCCGGCGACAAGGCCTTTTGCAGCGGCGGCGATCAGAGCGTGCGCGGCGTTGGCGGCTATGTGGGCACAGATCAAGTCCCGCGCCTCAATGTGCTTGACTTGCAAAAGATGATTCGCTCGATTCCCAAAGTAGTGATCGCCATGGTGGCCGGTTACGCTATCGGCGGCGGGCACGTGCTCCACGTCGTTTGCGACCTGACCATCGCCGCCGACAATGCCCGCTTTGGGCAGACGGGGCCCAAAGTCGGCAGCTTCGACGGTGGCTTTGGCGCCTCCTATCTGGCGCGCATCGTCGGGCAGAAAAAGGCGCGCGAAATCTGGTATCTCTGCGACCAGTACAACGCCCAGGAGGCGCTGGACATGGGGCTGGTCAACAAAGTGGTGCCGCTCGACCAGCTCGAAGCCACCACCATCGAATGGTGCCGCAAGATCATGGAGAAAAGCCCGCTGGCGATCCGCATGTTGAAAGCATCCTTCAACGCCGAGCTGGATGGACAGGCAGGCATCCAGGAGTTGGCAGGCAACGCCACCTTGCTCTACTATCTGTCGGAGGAGGCGCAGGAGGGCAAGCAAGCCTTCCTGGAAAAGCGCAAGCCCGATTTCGACAAGTTCCCCAAGTTCCCGTGATATAAAACGCGGATGACGTGGAGCTTGCGGATGCACGCGGATGTTGATCCGCTCTGTTCCGCCTCATCTGCGCCATCCGCGTTCCATCTTCCCTGGCATGCCGAACATCATGCTTCAACTTGCCGCCACGCCCTACACGCTGCACTTCCGCCGACCTGCGCCTACGTCGCGCGGGGTGCTGACGACGCGCACCATCTGGTTCATGCGCGCCTGGGATTGCGCTGCGCCCGACGTCGTGGGCTGGGGCGAAGCCGGGCCGCTGCCCGGGCTGAGCCGCGATGACGCGCCAGACTTTGCCAACACGGTCGCTGCCGTCTGTACTCGCTTCAACCAGGCTGGCATCTCCGACGTGACGGCCGCGCAGGCCTGGGTGGAACAGCTGACGGCAGCGTGGCCGTCACTGGCTTTCGGCCTCGAGATGGCGCTGCGCGACCTGGCGACGGGTGGCCGGCAGCAGTTATGGGACACGCCCTTCACACGCGGCGCACGTGGGCAACCGACGCACGGCCTGATCTGGATGGACGACATCGATGGCATCCTGCGTCAGGTGGAGGCCAAGATCGCCGCTGGCTTCGAGGTGATCAAGCTCAAGATCGGCGCACTGCCCTTTGCAGAAGAGTTGGCGCTGCTGCGCACGCTTCGCAACACGTGGCCGCACATCGAAGTGCGCCTTGACGCCAACGGCGCTTTCAGTCCAGTGGAGGCGTTGGATCGCCTCGACAGTCTGGCGGAATTCGACATCGCCTTGGTGGAGCAGCCGGTGCGTCCGGGACAGTGGGGCGTGCTGGCCGACCTCTGTCGCCACTCGCCCGTTCCTGTGGCGCTTGACGAGGAATTGATCCCGATCCGCACGCCTGCCGACCGGGTGCGCCTCCTCCACGAAGTGCGCCCCCAGTTTCTCATCATAAAACCGACCCTGCTGGGTGGCTTTGCCGTCAGTGAGGCATGGATCGCTGACGCCGAGCGGCGCGCCATCGGCTGGATTATCAACTCGTTGCTCGAATCCAACATTGGTCTCAACGCCATTTGCCAGTGGACAAGCGCCATCGGCGGCGCCCAGGTGCACGGGTTGGGGACGGGTGGGCTGTTTGCTAACAACGTGCCGTCACCGTTACAATTGCAGGGAAATCAACTCTACCGATTGTCATCGCAGCCGTGGCAGTGGCCCGACATCACGGCCTGATCCTTCACGAACGAGGTGTTCATGTCCACCCCACCCACGCTCACCACGGCGCGCCTGATTCTGCGTCCCTTCACAATGGACGATGTAGATGAATTGCACCCACTTGTCAGCGCGCCGGGCGTTATGCAGTACTTCCCGCGCCCCGACCCGCCGGATCGGGAACGCGTCCAACGTATGATCGCACACCAGATCGATGAATGGGCGCTGCGTGGCTACGCCTGGTGGGCGGTGACCTGGGCAGCGGATGGGGCGCTGCTCGGCTGGTGTGGTTTGCAATACCTGCCGGAGACCGACGAAACTGAGGTCGGCTATCTATTAGGGCGCGCCTGGTGGGGGCAGGGTCTGGCAACGGAAGCAGCGCAAGCGTCAGTTGCGTATGGTTTTACCCACTTCAACTTCGTCGAGATCATCGGCATCACCCATCCCGCTAACGGCGCGTCGCAGAACGTACTCCGAAAATGCGGCATGCACTTCACCGCTGCCACCCGCTATTTCGGCATGGATTGTCATCGCTTCGCTGTGACGCGAGAATTCTGGCAGAACCACTTCGTGGCGTAGCGCTGAGCATAAATCAACAGAGATTGAGAGATTGGGCGCGAGGGTGTTCGGATCTCGCGCCATCCCTCCGCTCAATCTGCGCCTGCAATCCGCTGACTGACCGCCAGGTTAACGGTTTATCTTCCCGGAAGCTTTGGAGCTTCCAGGAAGATTGCGAGCAATATCACGTGACAACCTAGAAATCGATA
>DGFH01000320.1:20507-24905 GCA_002391565.1 Anaerolineales bacterium UBA3905 | reverse complement strand
GACATGGCGCCCGTCACGCCGGAGGCGATGACCTACAAAACAAACTCTGCTCCTATGTGAAATCGATCCCCCCACCGATTAGCCGGTCTTGACAAACTGCATTTGCCGGTGTTATGATTTGGCCTACACCCCTCCCCACAGGGGGAGGGAAACGCAAGGCAAAGTGGATGTATGTTAGATTCTGAACACAAACAAACGCTGATCAACCGTCTAAAGAGCATCGAGGGGCACGTGCGCGGCATCGAGCGCATGGTGGAAGAGGACGCCTACTGCATGGACATCCTGAAGCAGGTCAAGGCAGTGCAGCAGGCGCTGGAGCGCGTCAGTGCGCTCACTCTGGAAAACCATCTCAACACGTGCGTCACGACAGCGATTCGTAGCGAGGATGAAGCCGAAAAAACGCGCGTCGTCACCGAGATCATGGATGTGTTCAGAGCCACCGGTAAATTGTAGATCAGTGAATTGGAAGGAAGAGCAATTGCTCAATCATGCAAGTTCAACAATTCAACGGGAGAAATTTTATCATGATCACCAAGACCTACTCTGTGCCTGACATTTCGTGTGGACACGGCCCCGCCACCATCGAGCGCGAGCTGAAACTCGTTGACGGCCTGGAAAGCGTCCAGGCCGAGTTAGACAGCAAACTGGTCACCGTCGAAGTGCAAAGCGAGGATGTACTGGCCGAAGTCGAGAAGATGCTGGAAGAGATCGGTTATCCAGCGGCGTAGAGGAAAGATTAGGCGATTGGAGATTCAGAGATGTGGAGATTGGGTGTGGCGCCTTTTGTGTGACTCACTCCCCCAAAAAAATTGCTCAATCGCCTAATCTCCAATCTCTGATCTCCGGGTTTACAAGGAACGAACATGTCGGCAGTCACCACTGCCCCGCCCATGCGCGGGCAAACGAAACAATTGATCATCCCCATTATCGGGATGCATTGCGCCAACTGCGCCAACACCCTGAGTCGCGGCTTGAAGCGGCTGCCCGGCGTAGACGAGGCAAACGTCTCCTACGCCAACGAGCGCGCGGTCATTACTTATGACCCCAGGCGCGTGACGCCCGACCAGATGATCGAGCTGATCAAGAGCATTGGGTATGGTGCGGCGCTGGCCGAAGTCGACCTGCCGGTGGCAGGAATGACCTGCAACAACTGCGCCAACACCATCACGCGCACCCTCAGGCGGTTGGATGGCGTGCTGGACGTAAACACCAGTTACGCCAGCGAACGCACCCACGTCACCTATCTGCCGTCGATGGTGGAGTTGAGCGACATCAAGCGCGCCGTGCGTGATGCCGGTTACAAGGTCATCGAGGCTGGGGGCAGTGAACAGGCGCAGCTCGACGCCGAGCAGGCGGCGCGCAATGCCGAGATCGCCGACAAGCAACGTAAAGTGATCGTCGGCGCCGTACTCAGCACCATCATCATGATTTTGAGCATGGCGGAGATGGTCGGCCTGCCTCTTGACTTTCCAGGACGATTGTGGTTGGTTGCCATCCTGACCACGATAGTGCAATTCTACCTGGGCAAGGATTATTACATCAGCGCATGGAAGGCGCTGCAGAACCGCACCGCCAACATGGACACACTGGTGGCAATGGGGTCGAGCGTCGCCTATTTCTACAGCCTGGCGATCCTGCTGCTCGGCCTTGACCCGATGCACTATCACGTCTACTTCGAGTCGGCGGCGATGATCCTCACCCTGATCACCGTCGGCAAATTCCTGGAAGCACGCGCCAAAGGACAGACCGGCGCCGCCATCCGCAAATTGCTGGGACTGCGCGCTAAAACGGCGCGCATCGTGCGCGGCACGGGCGCCGAGATGGAAGAGATTGAAGCGCCGGTGGAGGACGTACTGGTCGGCGACATCATCATCGTGCGACCGGGCGAAAAGATCCCTGTCGACGGCGTCGTCATCGCAGGTCAGAGCACGGTCGATGAATCGATGCTCACCGGCGAGAGCCTGCCCGTGAGCAAGGTCGAAGGCGACGTCGTGATCGGCGGCGCCATCAACAAGACCGGCAGTTTTCGCTTCCAGGCGACCGCCGTTGGCAAGCAGACGGCGCTGGCGCAAATCGTCAAACTGGTGCAAGACGCGCAAGCCAGCCGCGCGCCGATCCAGGATCTGGCGGACAAAGTGTCGGCGGTCTTTGTGCCGGCTGTGATCGTGCTGGCGGGTCTGGTCGGCTTCTATTGGTATTTCTGGGGCGCAGCGGCCTACTATCACCATGCCAGCCCGCTCGGCACAGCGCTAATCTTCATGGCGACCGTGCTGCTAATCTCCTGCCCGTGCGCGCTGGGGCTTGCCACACCCACAGCCATCATGGCGGGCGCCGGCGTTGGGGCGCAACATGGCATCTTGATCAAAAACGCCGAGGCGCTGCAAACAGCCGGCGCCGTCGACACCGTCATCCTCGACAAAACCGGCACGATCACCAAGGGCAAGCCTACAGTGACGGATGTGGTGGAGAGTAGAGAGTGGAGAGTGGAGAGTGGAGAGTGGAGCTTAGGCGATTGGGAGATTGAGCGATTGAGCGATTCGGCCACGCAGAGTGCAGTACACACAATCTCCAATCTCCAATCTCCCCATCGCTCAATCTCCCACTCTCTCCTCTTCTTCGCCGCCACCGCCGAACGCGCCAGTGAACATCCACTCGCTGAGGCGATTGTGGAGTACGCCAAAGCGCAAGGCGTGAGCTTGGGCGAGGTCGAGCATTTCAACTCGCTCACGGGGCGCGGGATTGAGGCGACCGTTGCTGGACAGGTGGTGCTGCTGGGCAGCCCGGCGTTGATGACCGAGCGCGGGATCGACATCGCGTCGCTACAGGCCGACATCACGCAGTTGCAGGATGAAGGCAAAACAGTGATGGCGGTGGCAGTCGGCGGCAAGCTGGCCGGGCTGCTGGCCGTCGCCGACACCGTCAAAGAGAGCAGCGCCGAGGCTATCCGCCAGATGCACGCCCAGCGCCTGCGCGTGATGATGCTGACCGGCGACAACTGGCGCACCGCGCAGGCGATTGCGCGTCAGGTCGGGCTAGACCCGGCGCGGGAGGTGAAGGCCGAGGTGCTGCCGGGCGACAAGGCAGCAGTCGTACAGCAAGAACAGGCAAACGGGCGCGTGGTGGCGATGGTCGGCGACGGCGTCAACGATGCACCGGCGCTGGCGCAGGCAAACGTCGGCATGGCAATCGGCGCCGGGACGGATGTCGCCATCGAAGCCGCCGACATCACCTTGATGCGCGGCGACCTACGCAGCGCGCCCCAGGCGATTCGCCTCAGCCGTCGCACCCTGCGCACGATCAAGCAGAATCTCTTTTGGGCCTTTGCCTACAACGTGGCGGCGATCCCAATCGCGGCTGGCGTGCTGGTGCCAATCTTTGGGCCGCAATCTCAGTTGAATCCGATGATTGCTGCCGGCGCCATGGCCTTCAGCAGCGTCTTTGTGGTGAGCAACAGCCTGCGTCTGCGTGGACTCAAATTGTGAACATGTCAACCCTGGCCAACAGCGACCAACGCGCTGAATACAACAACAGTGTCTTTGCTGATTTTGTACGCGAGGCGCTGATGATTTTGCTGGCAGCGACGCTGGCGCTCGTATGGGGCTGGGCCAGCTTCGTTGGGATGTTCGATCCTGAACGCACGCCAACAGGGTATCTCGTGCTGGCGCTGACCAGCATGGGCAGCCTGGCCGCCTACACGCTGGCGCGGCAACGACTGCGCCTGGCGGTGATCCTCCACCTTCTGACCTTGCTGGTCGCCGTTCAGCTCGTGGTAACAGCCTACACTGACGCCAGCCTGCTGACGCTCTATTTGCTGGTTGTCCTGGTGGCGGCGCCATTGACGAAGCCGTATGGGCTGGGCAGCGTGACGTTGCTAGTGCTGGTGGTGATGACGGCGACCGGTATGCAGCGCGGCGCTCCCCTGCCGGAGCTAATCATCCCTGTTATGCTCACTGCCCTGACCGGGCTGACAGCCTGGCTCAGCACACGGCGTCTGTTCACTGCGCTGGACTGGGCCTTGAGCATGACAGACAAAGCCATGCGCAGCACCGAAGAGGCGCGCGACCACCGCCTGGAGTTGCAGCGCGTGTTGCACAGCCTCGACCTGGCGCTCTCGCGTCTGGAACGCAACAACCGCGCCCTGGCTTTTGCACAGGAGGCCGCCGAGAAAGCCTATCGCTTTAAATCGGAATTCGTCGCCAACGTCAGCCATGAACTGCGCACACCGCTCAACCTCATCGTCGGTTTCAGCGAGATGATGACGACGGCGCCCGAAAGCTATGGCGGCAAGCCGCTGCCCAGCGAATACCGCGGCGATATGCTGGCGATCTATCGCAGCTCGCGCCATCTGCTCGATCTGATCAACGATGTGCTCGACCTGTCGCAGATCGAAGCCGGGCG
>DGFH01000320.1:6093-20353 GCA_002391565.1 Anaerolineales bacterium UBA3905 | reverse complement strand
TCAACGATGTGCTCGACCTGTCGCAGATCGAAGCCGGGCGGATGGTCATTCACAAGGAGCGCGTCGCCCTGGCGACTGTGATCCGCGAAGCCGCAGACATCGTGCGGGGGTTGGCAGAAGCGCGACGCCTGCAGCTAATCGTCGTCGAACCACCCGACGACCTGGTGGTCGACCTGGATCGCGTGCGCACGCGCCAGGTGCTGCTCAACTTGCTCACCAATGCCATGCGGTATACGGAGCAAGGTTGGGTTAAGATGGACGCCGAGCTTACCAGCGGTGCAGTCACCATCCGCGTGTCGGACAGCGGGCGCGGGATAGCGCCAGAGAAGTTGCAACGCGCCTTCGAGGCGTTTGACCGGCTCGACGAGGAAGACCTGACGCATGGCAGCGGTCTGGGGCTGGCCGTCAGTAAAAAATTCGTCGAACTGCATGAAGGACGCATGTGGATCGAGAGCGCGCCTGGACAGGGCACACGCGTCAGTTTTACCTTGCCGCTGCCCAGCCAGGATGCAGGCTTGCCGCTGGCCAGTCTGCGCGTCTCTACGCCCACCACGATCGAGCAGATGCGCCCCCATATCCTGGTCATCGATGACGACCTGCGCACGGTGGCGCTGTTGCGCCGCTACATCACAGGCTGTGATTTCGTGCTCGCCGCGAACGCCCCTCAGGTGCAGGCGCGTCTGGCTGAACAGGCGCCAGACGTCATTCTGGTCGAGCCGCGCATGGGTGCGTGGTGGCGCGATCTGGTGGCCGCCACCGGCGAGAACATCCCCGTCGTTGAGACGCCGTTGCCTGGCGCCCATCATGCCAGCGCCATGCTGGGCGCTGCGGATTTCTTGCCCAAACCGGTCACACGCGACGATCTCGCCTTCGTGTTAGAGCGTCTGCACTGTCAGCCGCACACGGCGTTGGTGATCGACGATGACCCACATATCGTTCGGCTGATCGGGCGCATGTTACGCTCGTTGGCGCCGGAAGTGCACATCCTGGAAGCCTTCGACGGCGCAGAGGGACTGGCAATCGCCAGGTCACACGCCCCAGAGGTGATCTTTGTCGATCTGAATATGCCGGGCATGAGCGGAGAGCAATTTATTGATGCGGTGCAGGCTGAACCGGCGCTGGCCGGCGCGCCGATCGTGGTCGTATCGGTGCGCAGCAGTGAACAGGAAAACGCACCCATCCAGGGTGAGGTGCGCGTGCAGCGTACACAGGGCTTTGCACTGAGCGAATTGCTGACATTGCTGGAAAGCACCTTAACCGGGCTTACTCGACCGGATGCAGTGTCCCCAGCCAGCGCCGCAGCGCGTCTAGCAACGCTGGCTGACTGACAGGCTTGACCAGCGTATCGCTGGCGCCCAACGCCAGCGCCAGATCATGCTCGCGCAACACTGAACAGACCAGAATTGGAGTCGTTGCCAGGGCTGGCAAGGCGCGCAACTTCTGCAACACTTCCCAACCATCCTGATGCGGCATCATCACGTCGAGGACGATGATCTGCGGTGCGAGTTTCTGCACCATTGCCAGCGCCGCCTCCCCGCTCTCTGCCCCCACCACCACGACGCGATGACCAGCCAGATAGCGTTGGAACAACTCGATCAAACCGCGATTGTCGTCGATGATTAAAACGGTCGGGGTTTGCGCCGCCGGCAACACGATCTCCGCCGACCACTGTCCGGGAGTCTCGTCCAGCAGCAGCCGACCACTTTGCGCCGCCAGCAACGAATACGCCACAGTCAGGGCGACCCCCTCACGCAGGTGAGGTGCACTCTGGCTATTGTTCGCCGCTGAAGGCAACACCTGTTGGCGCAGATGCAGGCTCACTGCGCCAGGCAGCGTGGCGGCGGTCAAGGTTAGCCCGGCGCCATCGGGCAAAACGTCCAGTGCGTAGCTAAGCAGGTTGAGCAAAGCCTGACGCAGCAGCGTCCGATCAGCGAGCACGGGGGGAGCATCCTGCAACCCAGCCATACGCACGACCATGCAACGGCGCTGCAGCCGCGCCTCTAGCAAGTGGCAGACGCCGCTCACAACATCGGCCAGGGTGATCACTTCACAGCGCACCGTCTGACTGAGTCGCGCCAACTCTGCTTCGGCCAGTTCGCGACGCGACAACGCTGCGAATGTCGCCGGCGCCGGTGGTGTGGCGGGGTGAACGCGCGTGGCGAGCAAGTCCTGCAACTGCGCCGCCACTGCCTCAACGCCCTTATTGAATTCGCGATAGGTCTGACGTCGGCTCAACCCCAGTTTGTGCTCGATCTCCTCGATGGTCAGACCATCAACGCAACGATAGGTAAGCACGGCGTAGGCGCGCGCGGCATCGCCGTGCGCAGTCGATTGTGGGCGCAGGCGTTCGATGCTGTCGAGTAAAACGCGCCGCAAATCCTGCACATGGGTCAACCGATCCCCCGGCGATGCGCCTGCCCAGGTGGCCGTCAAGGGATGATTCTGCAAAAACGCGTTATCGTAGAGATGTAGCAGGACAGAACGCACCGAATGTTGAAAATCGGCGGTGGCGTCGTCCTGTTCCAGGTCAAAGGTTGTTACGTCAGCCATAGTATCGGATATGAGATGCTATTATTGCCGATCTCCATCGTCCGATCAAACCCGCTGCATCACTCGCAGGCCATTGCTGCTGGTGCGACATAGCGCCTGCCAGTACGCCGCCCCTATTGTTCACGCAGGCAATCGTACGACAAAATCTGGCACAAATTTGGCACACGCCTCCCCGTCAATTATGGTAGGATGCTGTTAGTAAATGGTACGCGCCCACTATCAATCATCCAACCTGTAGATGACCAGCAACGCCCTGGCTTGCGCCTTACAGCGTAAGGCCGGGCAGTCATGCGTCGGGTGAATCTGCATTCGTTTTCCTTGTCTATCGCTACCAACACAGGAGGAGTATTTCGTATGCAACCTAGAAACACACTTTCGCGTCGCGATTTTCTGCGCGCCAGCGCGGGCGTCACCGGCCTGGCGCTGCTTGCCGCCTGTGCGCCGGGCGCGGCGCCGACGACTTCCAGCGGCAGCGCCGCCGCACCCGGCGCCGAACGCGTGGAGATCACTTTCATGGGGTGGGGCGCCACCGAAGAAGATGAAGGCGTCAAGGCTGCCATTGCCCAGTTCGAGTCGGAGCAGGACAAAATCAAGGTCACCTGGCTGCACACGCCGGAAAACTATCTGCAGAATTTGCTCACCAATATCGCCGCTGGCACGCCTCCCGACACGGCCTTTGTTGGCTCCGGCGACTATCGCACCTTTATTCGTGATGGGCTTCTGCTCGACATCACCGATAAACTGACGGCCGACCCGTTGCTGGGCGCCGAGAATTACTTCATCGAGCCACAGGAGCGCGACCGCTGCACACAAGATGGCAGATGGTATGGCATCGGTTCGTGTTGGGTGGCGCCGCATATCTACTACAATGCCGACATTTTTGCCGAGGAAGGCATCGAGCCGCCCAGCAACGATCCGGCGCAGGCATGGACATGGGATCACTTCGTTGAGGTGGCGACGGCGCTCACCAAAGATGTCAACGGCAAGCGCCCGACCGATAGCGGCTTTGACCCCGACAACATTGATCGTTACGGCGTCGATTGGCCGCATTGGAGTATCCCGCTACATTCCGCCATCATCGGCAACAACGGCTACTGGATTGATCCCAACACTGGTCTGTTGGCGCTCGATCAGCCAGCAGCCACCGAAGCGCTACAGAAGGTTGCCGATCTGGTGTTGGTGCAACATGTAAACCCGGCCGGCACAGCCATGGAGGCGCTGGGCATGAGCAACACTCAGATGCTGGAGAACGGCAAGCTGGCCATGGCGATCGACGGCTCCTGGGCGCTTTCCTGGATGTACAAGATCAAGCCCAAACTGGGCACAGGCGTGCTGCCGGGCATGGCGGCCAAAACAGGCACAGACATGCAGGCGCACCTCCATTCGGGCTTCGCCGCGACCAAGCACCCCGAGGAGGCATGGGAGTGGGTGCGCTTCCTGTCAACGCCCTTCTACCAGACGCAATTCTGCAAGATTGGGTTGTGGCTGCCGAGCCAGAGCGCGCTGATGACCGAAGAAGGCTTGAAAACCTGGATCACCGAAGGCGTTCATCCTGAAGGGTACGTGGACATTCCTACGAAGTTCCTGCCGCAATATGGTCGTGTACTCTATCAACCGCCGGGATGGGCCGAGGCGGCGCAGATATTGCAGCCCGGTTTCGACAAAATCTGGGTCGGCGACGCCACCGCTGAACAGGCGATGGCGGAGGTGGTGCCAGACGCTAATCAGGTTCTGCAGGAAGCTGCCCAGAGTTGAGGTCCACACACCAGCATTGCCAGTAGCGAAGGTGCGGCCACGTGTCGCACCTTCATCTGCCTAACGTTCTTGATTGCCTGATCGCCCATGAGTGCAACACACTGGTACGATTCCATCTCACCGCGTACGCTGGCTGGCCGGCGCACGCTCATCGGCTACATCTTCATTTCTCCATTCATCCTGGGCTTTCTGCTCTGGTTTCTGATTCCGGCGGGCGTGGCGCTATGGTTGACCGTGCACGACTGGAATCTGATCTCGCCGCCCAAGTATGTTGGCTTCAAGCACCTGGTGACGATGGTCGGCGACGATCGCTTCTGGCAGTCGCTCAAGGTGACGACGACCTATACGCTCGTCTCGGTGCCGCTGGGGCTGGTGCTTGGTTTTATCCTGGCGCTGCTGCTCAACACGAAAGTGCGCGGCATCACCGTTTTTCGCACCATTTATTACCTGCCCAGCATCGTGCCGGCGGTCGCCAGCGCTGTGCTGTGGGCATGGATTTTCAACACCGAATACGGACTCGCCAATGCTGCTTTACGCGCCCTGGGTCTGCCCAAGATCGCCTGGCTGCAGGACCCGCAATGGGCGCTGCCGGCGCTGATCATCGTGGCGTTGTGGGGCTTCGGCAGCGGCATGGTCATCTACCTGGCCGGGCTGCAGGGCATTCCTGAAGTCTTCTACGAAGCGGCGGAGATCGACGGCGCCGGGCGGTGGGCGCAACTGCGCCACATCACCATTCCGCTGGTCTCGCCGGTGATCTTCTTCAACCTGATCATCGGCATCATCGCCTCGTTTCAGGTCTTCACTATTGCGCGACTCGTCACCAACGGCGGTCCGCAGAATGCAACCCTGGTCTATGTCCTCTACATGTACCAGAACGCGTTTCAGAACATGAAGATGGGCTACGCGGCAGCACTGGCCTGGGTGCTCTTCGTGATTGTCGTGGTGCTGACGCTCTTCGTCTTTCGCTATGTCGGCAGTCGCGTACACTATGAGGATGCACGCTAACTATGGCTACAAACTCTCAAACGATTGCCATGCGGCAGGCCGCCGCCACCCACAAACAGCGCGCCGTCTGGGAGCGACGCCTGTGGAAAGGGATGATTCTCACCATTCTAATCGTCGGGGCCTTCATCATGTCGCTGCCCTTCGTCTGGCTGGTGAGCAGCTCCTTTAAGCTTGAAGAGAAAATCTTTGTCTTTCCACCGGAATGGATTCCCAATCCCTTCCGCCCGCAGAACTACGTCGATGCTCTGCTCTATAAGCCGTTTGGCCTCTACTTCTTCAACACGATGCGTATTGTCACGCTGAACCTGGTTGCCATCCTGCTCTCCGCCTCGTTCTGTGGCTACGGCTTTGCGCGTATCCGTTTCCCTGGTCGCGACTTTTGGTTTGCGCTGGTGCTCGCCACGCTCATGATCCCCTACTTCGTGCTGATGGTGCCACAATTCATCATGTTTTCACGTCTGGGTTGGGTGGACACGATCTACCCGCTCACGATTCCCTTCTTCTTTGGCGGCGGCGCCTTCAACATCTTTCTCTTCCGCCAGTTCTTCCGCTCATTGCCCGAGGAACTGGCCGACGCCGGTCGCATCGATGGCTGCACCGAATTTGGCATCTACTGGCGGATCATGATGCCACTCTGCAAACCTGCCCTCGCTACGGTCGCCGTCTTCACCTTTCTGGCCGCGTGGAATGACTATATCGGCCCCCTGCTCTATCTGCGCTCGGACTACAATTTCACGGTAGCCATCGGGCTGGCGACTTTCCGCGGCGTGATGCGCACTGAATGGAATTTGCTCATGGCGGCATCAACAGCGATGATCTTGCCGGTTATTTTGCTCTTCTTCTTCGCCCAACGCTACTTTGTGGACGGTCTCGTCCTCAGTGGGCTAAAGGGCTAACAACACGTACACCTATGACAACACAAACTGCCAAACGCCAACTGACGCCCGTTCCCTTCACTCAGGTCACGCTGGACGACCCCTTCTGGGCGCCGCGCCAGGAGATCAACCGCCGCGTCTCCATCCCACACATGTATCAGATGTTAGTGGACACCGGGCGCATCGGCGCCTTTGATCTCAATTTCAAGCGAGAGGTGCCCTCGCCCATCGTGCTGATCTTTGGCGATTCCGACCCGGCCAAATGGCTCGAAGCCGCCAGCTACTCGCTGATCACCCATCCCGACCCGCAACTGGCGGCGCTGGTCGATCAGGTCGCCGACAAGATCATCAGCGCCCAACAGCCCGACGGCTATCTCAACACACACTTCATCGTGACGCAGCCGGAGATGCGCTGGAAGAACCTGCGCGACTGGCACGAGATGTACTGCGCCGGTCACTTAATGGAAGCCGCCGTCGCTCACTACCAGGCGACGGGCAATCCTAAACTGCTCAACGCGCTGGCGCGCTACGCCGACCACATCGACCGTGAGTTCGGCCCCAACCCCGGTCAACGGCGCGGCTACTGCGGCCACCCGGAGATCGAACTGGCGTTGGTGCGACTCTATCACGCCACCGGTGAACGGCGCTATCTGGAGCTTTCCAAGTACATGGTGGAGGAACGCGGCCAATCCAACCCCCATTACTACGACGTGGAAGCGATTGCGCGCGGCGAAGACCCGCGCAAGTTCTGGGCAAAGACCTACGAATACTGCCAGGCGCACGCGCCGATCCGAGAACAGCACAAGGTCGTTGGTCACGCCGTGCGTGCGATGTACCTGATGGCGGGCGTCGCCGACCTGGCGCATGAGTACGACGACCCGACGCTGCTCGCCGCGTGCGAACGCCTGTGGGACAACCTGGTGCATCAGCGCATGTACCTGACTGGCGGCATCGGGCCGTCGCGCCACAACGAAGGCTTCACCTTCGACTATGACCTGCCCGATGAGACCGCCTATGCCGAGACCTGCGCCGCCATCGCGCTGGTGATGTGGAATCACCGCCTGCTGCAATTCGCCGGCGATGGCAAATACGCCGACATCATCGAGCAGACGCTCTACAACGGCTTCATCAGCGGCGTATCGCTGGCAGGCGACAGTTTCTTCTATGTCAACCCGCTCGCCAGCACCGGCTCGCACCACCGCACACCCTGGTTCGAGTGTCCTTGCTGCCCACCCAACGTGGGACGCATCCTCGCCAGTCTGGGCAATTATCTCTATTCGACCGGCGACGCCGCGCTGTGGGTGCACTTCTATGCGCAGAACCACGCCAACGTTACGGTGGACGGCAAGCCAGTGCAGGTGCGGCTGACCTCCAACTATCCGTGGGAGGGCGCGGTCAAACTGACGCTGACGCTCGATGCGCCGCAGTGTTTCGCCCTCAAGCTGCGCATCCCTGGCTGGTGCGACGCCTGGTCGGTCAAGGTCAACGGTGCGCCGGTGGACACTGCCACGCCCGACCACGGCTACATCACCATCGACCGCACCTGGCAAAGCGGCGACGTGGTGACGCTTGACCTGGCGATGCCGGTGCAGCCGATCTACGCCCATCCCAATGTGCGCCAGCTTCAGGGGCGACTCGCCTTGCAGCGCGGCCCCATCGTCTACTGCATGGAAGGCGTCGACAACGGACATATTGGTCTCGAACGGATCGCGCTCGACCCGGCGCAGGTTCCAGCGTTCAGCGTGGACTATCAGCCCGAGCTGCTCGGCGGCGTTGCAGTGCTGCGTGGTCAAGGGCGCGCCATCACCGACGACGGTTGGAACAGCCACATTCTCTATCGCCGCAACCGCCCTTCCAGCGTGGCGCCTGTTGATGTGGTCGCCATCCCCTACGCCACATGGGACAACCGCGCGCCAGGCGAGATGCGCGTCTGGTTCCGCACCGCATAGTGTGAACGCGCTGATAGATCGTGGATTAGGCGGATTTGCGCAGATAGAATATCCGCGTGCATCCGCCCGATCCGCCTAAGCCGCGATCTATTTTTTGCAATCCACCGTCCGATTTCCATTCTCACCTGACGAGGTTTCCCATGCCATCTCCATTACGTCCCATGCCGTTTGGCGCGGTCAGGCTGCTGCCTGGGTTGTTTCAACAACGATATGACCTGAATCGCCGCTACATGCTCTCGCTCAAGACCGAGAACCTGCTCCAAAACCACTATGCTGAGGCCGGCTTATGGAGTCCCGTGCATCGTCTGGAGGACATCCACTGGGGCTGGGAATCGCCAACCTGCCAGTTGCGCGGCCACTTTCTGGGACACTGGCTCTCCGCCGCCGCCTTCATTGCCGCCAACACTGGCGACCAGGAGATCAAGGGCAAGGCCGACTACATCGTGAGCGAACTGGCGCGCTGTCAGCGCGAAAACGGCGGCGAGTGGGTCGGTTCGATCCCAGAGAAATATCTGGATTGGGTGGCGCGCGGCAAGCCGGTGTGGGCGCCGCACTATACGCTGCACAAGACGCTGATGGGACTGTGGGATATGTACGCCGTCGGCGGCAACACCCAGGCGTTGGAAATTCTAATCAGATGGGCGCGCTGGTTTCATCGCTGGAGCGGACAGTTCACCCAGTCCCAAATGGACGACATCCTCGATGTGGAAACAGGCGGCATGCTGGAGGTGTGGGCCAATCTGTACGGGCTGACCGGCGAGCGAGAACATCTGGAATTGATTCAGCGCTACGACCGTCGCCGTCTTTTCGACCCGCTGGCGGCTGGCGAGGATGTGTTGACCAACATGCATATGAACACTACGATCCCCGAAGTGCACGGGGCGGCGCGCGCCTGGGAAGTGACCGGCGATCCACGCTGGCGGCGGATCGTCGACGCGTACTGGCGCAGCGGAGTCACAGAACGCGGGTGCTACATCACCGGCGGACAGACCAACGGCGAGGTCTGGTCGCCGCCGCACGCCCTCTCCGCCCGGCTCGGTCACCGCACACAGGAGCACTGCACCGTCTACAACATGATGCGTCTGGCCGACTATCTGCTGCGCTGGACGGACGATCCACACTACGCCGACTACTGGGAACGCAACCTGTGGAACGGCATCCTGGCGCAGCAGCATCCGGAGACGGGCATGATCGCCTACTTTCTGCCGTTGCATGCCGGCGCCGAAAAGGTGTGGGGCGCCCCGACCGAGGATTTCTGGTGCTGTCACGGCTCGCTGGTGCAGGCGCACACCATCTATGCCAACCACATCTGGTTTGCTCACGATGGCGGGCTGACGCTGAGTCAGTACATCCCTAGCGAGCTGACCTGGGAGCAGGAGGGCATCCCCGTCACCCTGCGCCTGACGCACGATGCTCAGCTCAAGTCACCCCATCGCCCCAACAGCGTCGCCTATACGCTGCACGTGCAGGCTGCGCGGCCAGTCGCCTTCAGTCTGCGCCTGCGTCTGCCGTGGTGGCTCAGCGCCGCCGCGCAAATCACACTCGACGGCGCGGCGCTGCTGGGAGCTTCCAGCCCGTCAAGCTATGTCGAGATTGACCGCACCTGGACCGACGATACGCTGCATCTCGTCTTCCCCAAAACGCTTGTCACCGAATCGCTGCCCGACGCACCGGACACTTTCGGTGTGATGGACGGGCCGGTTGTGTTGGCTGCACTGAATCCGGGTGAGACGCCAATCCAACAGCGCACACCCGGCAACGCCAGCCACACAGCGCGACCCAACTATCGCATCAGCGGTGTAACGCTGCGCGGTGATCCAGCCGCCCCGACGACCTTCCTGCGCCCCGACAACGAACGGGAGTGGTCGTATTGGCGCGGCGACTATCGCACCCATAGCCAACCGCAAGACATGCGCTTCATCCCACTGTACGAGGTGCGCGATGAGGTGTATACAGTCTATTTTACGGCAGCGAGAGAATCCTGAAGCGGCAATCGCTTCCCGACGCCAGACTGGCGTCGGGGAGCGAGATGCATCTTTGGGGCTTACTTCAACTCATTGCGGGTGTAGCCCAAAATTTCACGGGCGACAATCAATGTGTTGATCTGTCCAGTGCCTTCATAGATGTCGTTGATCTTGGCGTCGCGCATCCACTTCTCCACCAGGAACTCCGTGCTGTAGCCGAGCGGGCCGAGGAGTTCGACAGCTTTCTGCGTGATCATCGTGACCGCGCGCCCGGCTTTAGCTTTCGCCATCGAGGATTCGAGCTTGTTCTCCTGGCGGGCGTCGAGCAGCGCCGTCGCCTTCAGCGTAAGCAGCCACGCTGCGCGCAGTTGCGCTTCCATCTCCAGCAGATCGGCTTGCACGGCGGAGAGCTTCCAGCGCGGCTTGCCATACTCCATCTTGACGCCTTCCTTCGCCAGTGTATCGCGCGTGAATTCGAACGCCGCGCGCCCAATGCCAATGGCGCTTGCCGCCACGATGGGGCGGGTCGAGTCAAAGGTCTTCATGGCGCCCTTGAAGCCTTTGGCGCCGACGCCGGTCTGCACTTCGGGATCGCCCAGGATATTGTCCGCCGGGATGCGGGCGTTGTCGAAGATAATGGTGGCCGTATCGCTGGCGCGGATGCCGAGCTTCTCCTCAACTTTAGCGATAATTACGCCTGGGGTGCCTGCTTCGACGACAAATGGTTTCATGCCCGCGCGTCCGGCTTTTTTATCGACCGTCGCCCACACCACCACCATGCCGTCGGATTCTTCCAGCGCCAGTTTGCCATTGGTGCAGAAAATCTTCTGCCCATTGATGATCCATTCGTTGGTGGCAGGATCGAAGGTGGCAGTGGTCTGAATATTGCCGGTGTCGGAACCAGCCTGCGGCTCGGTCATGGCCATGGCGCCCCACTTGGGCGGCCCCTCGGTGTAGCGTGTCAGAAAGCGCTCGATCTGTTCCGGCGTACCGACCGCCTGGATCGCCGCGCCGCCCAATGCACCGCCGGGAATGCACAGGTAGATGCCGGCGTCGCCCCAACTGAGCATCTCGATCATATGGACAAGCGTCATGTTGGCGATGCTTGCGCGCTCCTCGCTGACAACCTCCTCGGTGGGCGGCGCTTCAAGCACGGCGAGGCCGCCATGGTGACCATTGGACTTGACCGTTTCGGCAGCAGCCTTTTTCTTGGCTGCACGCGCCTTGGCGGCGGCGATGTTGGCGCGTTCCATCTCCTGCATTTGCGGCAACATCATATTGATATAGCGCCAGGGGCGTTCATGTTCATTGTCATCCAGGCGGCGGCTGTCTGGCCGCATGGCATGCTCTGCCACAATCTGGACGTTGCGCAATTGCTTCTCAATGACTTCGGGTGTCTTGAATTCGATCGCCATGATGAGTTCCTTTTCCACTGGTTTCTGATTATGCGACGACGGCGCCGTCCATTGTGACAAAGCCGCGCCCATTGCGCAGCCACAGTTCAACGGGATGCTCGCGGATGTAACCGTGCCCGCCCAACACCTGTACGGCGCCGTCAGTCACTTCGAGCACCATCTTGTCAGCGTACTGCTTGGCAAGCTGCGCCGACTTGGCCGCGTCTTCACCGGCGTCGAACTTGTAAGCAGCTTCCCACACCATCAGCCGTGTGGCTTCGATCTCGATGCGCATATTGGCGAGCATGAAGGCAATGCTTTGGCGGTGTGCAATTGGCTCGCCAAAAGCAACTCGTTCTTTGGCGTAGTTGAGCGCATATTCATACGCAGCGCGCGCCAACCCCACCGCCAACGCCGCCAGGGTGATCCGGCTCAGCGTCAGCAAGCGTTGAATGCGAATGCCCTTCAGCCCGCCCAAACGATTCGCTTTCGGCACTGTCACATTCTCGAACTCGACTTCGTACATCTCCAGCGCCTGAATGCCCATCAATTTGACGCGCTTGCCGATCTGGACGCCAGGTGTGTCGGCAGGCACGATAAATGCCTGCGTGGCGCCATTTTCCTGCGCATAGACGAGAAAGACCTCGGCCTGTTTCGCCAGCGGCACATAGGTTTTCTTGCCGTTGATGACGAAGTTCTCGCCTTCCTTGACCGCCGTCGTCTGGAGTTCCGCCGGGTCAAACTGAATCACCGGCTCGACTAACGCCGCCGTTGCGCGCGGGAATGTATCGCCACAGAACTGCGCCAGATACTGCTCCTTTTGCTTGTCGTTGCCGAACTGTGCAACCGGAATCGCAAAGAGGTTGGGCGTCAGCAAGTGCAATGTGATGCCCAGATCGCCCCAGGCCATTTCCTCCAGATAGAGAGCGCTGGTCAGCGCCGAGTATTCGCCATAGCCGCCATATCGGGCATCGATGGAACCGGGCAACAGACCCAACTCCCAGCCCGTCTGCACCACCTTTTCTGGGATGTGTTTGGATTCTTCCGCCTCGCGGTAGACGGCGCGTAGATTCTTCTCGGCGTACCGGCGCACGGTGTCCACCAACATCTTCTGTTCAGATGTCATGTCGAACGAATACATAGCAGCTCCGTTTCAGAAAACTAGACGGTGTACGCCAGCATCTAGGAAGATGTTCAGCGGTTGCCGTCGAACTTGCCACATGTCAAAGCAGGGATTGCTCTTATAAGGTAGCGTCAGCTTGTTTTGCAACGGTTGTGATCAGGTTGAACAATGTTGCTTGCCGCCCTATGCGTTAATTGCGCCCTGCCCACACCAATGATTTCTGCCTTCTCGTCCATTGAATTACAATCGCCATAATGACCGATCCACGTTGCGCGCCGGTTTTGTCGCTGCCATTACGCATCGCCCTCGTCCACGACTGGCTGAACCAGATGGGCGGCGCTGAAAATGTCCTCGAAGAACTGGTGCAACTCTTTCCAGGCGCTCCCGTCTTCACCAGCATCTATGATCCCCGCGTCATGCCGCCAACTTATCAGGCGTGGGACATCCGCACGACCTTTATGCAGCGGCTGCCTGGCGTCACCCACCACCATCAGAAGTATCTGCCCGTTTATCCGCTGGCGTTCGCACGCACCGACCTGAGCGATTACGACCTGGTGCTTAGCAACAAAAGTGGCTTTTGTCACGGCGTCCGCACCGATAATGGTAAACGCAAGGCGACGCACGTCTGTTACTGTCTGACGCCAACGCGCTTTCTCTGGCTCTTCGACCAATACCGCGAACGCGAACAGATCACCCCGGCAATCGGGGCGCTGTTACAGCCCATGCTGGCGCAGCTGCGACGCTGGGATTACGCCGCCGCGCAACGCGTCGATCACTTCATCGCCATCAGCCGCGAAGTTCAACGCCGCATCCGCGACATCTACCACCGCGAGAGCGTCGTCATCCATCCACCGGTGGACACAGACTATTTTCGCCCGGCGCAACAACCGGCGATAGGCGACTACTACCTCGTCGTTGGGCGGCTGATCCCCTACAAACGCATCGACTTAGCGGTGCAGGCTTTTGCGCATCTGCCGCACGAGAAGTTGATCGTGGTTGGCGATGGGCGCGATCGGGAGGCGCTGATGGCGCAGGCAACGCCGAATGTCAGCTTTACCGGACGGCTGCCCCGCGCCCAGGTGAAGGAACTACTGCAAAGCTGCAAGGCGTTCCTCTTTCCGGGGCTGGAAGACTTCGGCATTGCCCCTGTCGAAGCGTTGAGCGCAGGACGCCCGGTGATTGCCTTCGCTGGCGGCGGCGCCCTCGACACCGTGACGCCGGGCGAAACAGGTGAGCTGTTCCAGAAACAGACAGTGACAAGCCTGTTGTCGGTGCTGCAGCACTTCGATCCACACGCTTATCGGGCCGATGCGTGCCGGGCGCAAGCGGAGCGCTTCAGTGCAGCTGCGTTTCGCACCAAACTAATGGCGCACCTGCACACGCTTCTGGGGTAGACTGTAGTATAATGGCGATGATGAGATTGGCGCGCACGATTGCCGGAGGGCGTCAGAATGAGCTTAAGCATTGAAAATCTGACCAACCGCTTCGAGAAAGTTTTTACACCGCGCCAGGCAGAGACGCTTGCCACCGCCATTCACGACGCCTACGCTGATGTTGCCAAAGCGAGCGACTTTAGTGAGTTGAAGGCGGTTGTACAGCAGATCGCCGATGCGCAACGCGACCTGGCGCAGGCGCAACGCGACCT
>DGFH01000320.1:0-5860 GCA_002391565.1 Anaerolineales bacterium UBA3905 | reverse complement strand
CTGGAAGAACTGGCGCAGGCGCAGGGACGCACCCAGGCAGCGCTCCAACAACTTGCCCAGGAAGTAGGTGGGCTGTCACGTAGCGTGAGTTACGCCCTGGAAAACGAAGCCTACCGCCAATTGCCTGCATTCCTGGCGGCGCACTACGATATTCATCTGACCGATCGCATGTTGCGCACCGACATCGGCGGCGAGGAGATCAACCTCTTTGCCCTGGGCGAACGCAACGGCAAGCCGATTGTCATCGTCGGTGAAACCAAGCTGCAACTGGATCGCCGGCGCGGAACGCGCAATGCGCTGGAACGCATGCTCGATCAGTTGGAGGAGAAAGTCAAAGCAGTCCAGGCAGCGCACCCAGAGCGAGAAGTCGTGCAGCTGCTGGTCACGCATTACATCCGTCCTGCGTTGCGTGACATAGCGACCCGGCGCAACGTCATCATCGCACAGAGCTTCGAGTGGTAAATGGAATTACGTGAGTATTGGGCGATTCTGCGGCGGCGCTGGTGGCTGCCGGTGGCGTTGGCCGTGCTGGTGGGAGTGTTGAGCCTGCTCCAATTGCAACCGTGGCAGCCCGCAGCACCCAGCTACACCGCCTCGCTGCGGATGCTGGTGGGCGTCCTCCCCGCTGCCGAACAAGATGTCACCGCTTACGACCCGCGCTACTACGCCTGGCTAACGAGTGAGTATCTGGTGGATGACTTCACCGAGGTCGTACGCAGCCAATTGTTCGCCGCTCATGTCAGCGCCCGGCTGCAAGCGCAAAACATCACCGTGCCGCCAGGCGTGATCCAGGCCAGTGCAGCGACCGGCAAACTGCACCGCATCATCACGCTCAGCTTTACGTGGGGCGACGCAGCGCAGCTTGAGGCAATCGCCCGCGCCGCCGCTGAGGAACTGGCGCAGAACACGCCCTTCTACTTTCAGCAGCTCGGAACAGAGAACGCCGGCGTCACGTTGATCGATGGACCGACCATCGGCGTCGTGGGCGGCGGCGTGCGTGAACAGGTCGAGCTGCCGCTACGCGTGCTGTTGGCGTTGCTGGTCGGCGTTGGGTTGGTTTTCCTGATGCACTATCTCGACAACGCCGTGCGCACCGAGCGCGATCTGGAGGCATCCGGCATTCGCGTCTTAGGTACGATCCCTAAAAAGAGATAGATGAAGAGATGTTTCATCACGTCACAGCATTTGAGCATTTGGAAGGGTTTCGCTGACGGCTCTCCTTTAACTCAGGGCATGAATTAGTCGTGAATCTGGCTGATGAGCTTGACAGCGAAGTATTTTTGCCGCTGCGCGACCCGGCTTTCTTTGCGCAGGTGCGGCTGAATGAAGAGACAGGCACGATCGAATGGCCGAACGGCGCCGACTTTGCACCTGAATTCCTGGCGCAGCTTGGTCTTCAGCAGGCAAACGTGGAAGTTGTCATGGCGTGAGTACGGTCAGAATGGGGTGAGGTGAAGCAATGACATTACAAGAATACTGGCGAATTATCCGCAAGCGCGGCTGGATTGTGGTGCTGGCGGTGCTGTTGGGCGCGGTAGCGGCGTTTGGCGTCAGCTATGTGCAAAAAGAACTCTACCAAGCGGTCGTCGAGGTGAGCACCGTGCCGGCGCGCCCGGACTGGGGCCTGGGCAACACCGCCAAGGACTTGATGCGCAATTTCACCGCCAATCTCAAGACGCCCGAAGTCGCCGCCCGCGTGATCGCCCGCCAGCAACTCGACATGAATCCCTACGACCTGCTCGCCAACACGCAGATCGAGCCAGATTCGAGCACTTTCACGATCAAGATACAGGTACGCGACGCCGACGGTGAAGTGGCGAAGCTGGCGGCGCTCGGTTTTGCCGACGAGTTCCTTGAAGAACGCACCGCCTATTACGCCCAACTCGACAAGAGCGACCGCATTGAGGTCAAGATTCGCAGCCGCGACATTGGCTACAGCCAGGTGCAGCCCAAACCGCTGCTCAATGCTGGAGCGGGCGCCGTGCTCGGCTTGCTGCTCGGCATCGGCGTCGTCCTGCTGCTGACCTGGCTGGAGGCTGATCTGCTGCGCACGCCAGCAGCAGTCGAGCGTGCACTGGGCGTGCCGGTGCTCGGCGCCATCCCGCGCGCCGGACGTCGCGCGATCGCGCAGTCGGATGTGCAGACCGGTCGCATCGGCGCACCCAAAACGGCATGAGCAAAACAGTGACGCAAGGGCGCGGAGCCGCAAAGCTACACAAAGAGCGCAAGGCGTGTCCATGCCTTGTTGCGCTGCACAGCCCGTCAAACCCGCGCCCGTAATCGCAGAATCCGCGTGAATCCGCCAAATCCGCGTCATCCTCGTTCTATCATTCATCATCTACCGCTGGCGCTGCTTGCGCTGGCGGTTTTGCTGTACGCCGCCTATTTCAGCTATCTCACCATGCTGCGCTACCACGCCTTCGAGGCGCGCGCACTTGACCTGGGTAACCTCAACCAGACGATCTGGAACACCGCGCACGGCGACTGGTTCCGCCTTACCAACCAGGAAGCCGACCTCACCAACCGCCTCGGCTATCATGTCGAGCCGATCCTGCTGCCAATTGCACTGCTCTATCGCCTCTACCCAACGCCGGAGTTTCTGCTCGTACTGCAAGCGATCGTCGTGGCGTTGGGCGCGCTTCCGCTCTTTGCGCTGGCGCGGCGGCGCGGGCTAGGCGATTGGCTGGGTCTCGTCTTTGGCCTCGCCTTTCTGCTCAACCCGACGATCCAGGCTGCCAACTGGCTGGAGTTTCACCCTGTCACCCTGGCGCCGACCTTTTTGATGGCCGCCTTCTATTTTCTCGTCACCGGGCGCACCGGCTGGTTCGTGCTGTTTGCGATCCTGTCAGCAAGCTGCAAGGAGGAAATCGGTCTGCTTGTCGCTATGATGGGTCTCTATGCGTGGCTGGCGTTGCGCCGCCCGCGCCTGGGCTTGACAACAGCGGCGCTGGCAGGCGGCTGGTCGCTGCTGGCGGTGCTCGGCATTCAGAACGCGGTGGCGGGAGGCAACATTCACTGGGGACGCTACGCCTATCTGGGCGAGACAACGATGCAGAAGCTGGTCAGCCTGGCGACGCGGCCTGACCTGGTGCTGGCGCAACTGGGAAAAGCCAATATTGGACGTTACTTCTTTGAACTGTTGCTGCCGGTCGGCTTTACAGCGCTGCTGGCGCCGGAGGTGCTGCTGCTGGCGCTGCCATCGCTGGCGATCAATCTGCTGGCCGACTTTGCACCGATGCACCAGGTGACAACGCTCATCTACGCTGCACCCGTGCTACCTTTCGTGATGTTGGCGGCGGTAATGGGTGTGGTGCGCGTGAATGATTGGATCAATAGAACGCGGATGACGCGGATCGAGCAGATCAACGCAGATCAAAATCCGCCCAAATCCGCCGCATCTGCGTCATCCGCGTTCCATGAGACGCCCGACGGACAGATTGATACGGGTGAAAATTCGCTCAAATCCGCTCGATATGCATCATCCGCGTTCCATTGGATCGTCGCCATCTTTGTGCTTGGCGGCGCGCTGCTCGGCCAGCGACTGTGGGGTGTGTTGCCGGGGAGTGGCAACCACCTGGCGCTGGTGGAAACCGGGCATCATCGCCGCGCCCAGGCAGTGATGGCGCAGATTCCACCCGACGCAGCCGTGTCGGCGCAAGATCGGCTCAACCCGCATGTCAGCGGACGGCGCACGGTGTACATCTTTCCGCGCGTGGACGACGCCGACTATGTGCTGCTCGATGTGACCGGGCCGGCGTGGCCGCAGCACCCCAGCGACCTGAAACGCAGCGTCGAGGAGCTGCTGGCCGGCGACTTTGGCATCGCTGCCGCACAAGACGGCTATCTGCTCTTGCAACGAGGCGCCGCCAACAAAACGCTGCCGCCGGAGTTTTTCACGGCCTGGCGCGCACCTGCTGAAGGAACGTTGCCCAACGCTGGCTTCACACCGACGGAAATGATCTTTGGCGACGAAACAGGTGCAATACTGGCGCTGCGCGGCTATCGGGTCGAAACGGATCGTTACGGTGAATTGGTGGTGACCCTGGTGTGGGAGGCGTTGCGCACGATCGAGGATGACCTGCGCGTCTATGTGGGCTATCTTGACCAGGAATTGCAGACGCTGCACGACAGCCGCTTTTATCCGCCCACGGCGTCGCTGTGGTATCCTACTGTGTTGTGGACGCCGGGGCAACCGGTCTTGGTGCAGACGCTGCCCTGGACGTTGGGCGCCGACCGCTTTGTGCTGGGGGTGGGCGTCTACACCGGCGAAGCGGGTTGGGAAGAAGGCAAGCGCCTGACTGTCCGGCAGGTCGAACCGGCGCTGCCCGTGCTGGAAGGTGACAGCCTGGTGCGGCTGGGCGGCTTTGTTCAGGCGACGGACACAGCGACCTGGACGCCGATAGCGCCGATTACCGGCGCACCAACGCAGTTGCTCAACGCTGCGTTTGTGGGTGGTCTGCATCTAGTCGGCGCCACGTTGCCGGCGACGGCGCAACCAGATGCAAAATTGCCGGTTGCGCTGTTCTGGCAAGCCGATGCGCCGCCGCCAACCGATTATTCGGTCTTCGTGCAGATGCTCGATGCGACAGGCGCCAAAGTTGCGCAGTGGGATGGTGCACCCGCCGATGCGGTGAGCAAGCTGCCCGCGTCGCACTGGCCTGCCGGCTGGCAAGGCACGCAGGCGCTGTCACTGACGCTGCCACCAACGCTCTTGCCAGGACAATACACCGTCATCGTCGGGATGTACGATTGGCAAACAGGGGTGCGGCTACCGATAAATAACGGTGACAGTGTGGAGATTGGAAGAGTGGAGATTAGAGATTAAGAGACAGGAGCGATTGGTTGATTGAGGGATCGTCGGACAATCTCCAATCTCATAGTCTCTCAATCTCTTCAATTCTAAGGAACTGACCATGAACCTGATTACACTGACCGAACCACAGAGCGCAATCGCTGAAGCCTATCAGAGTCTGCGCACCAGCCTGGAGTTTTCCAGCCTGGAGAAGCCGGTGCGATCCATCTTGCTGGCGGCTGTCGATGGCAGCGTGGACAAAACCACAACGGTCGCCAACCTGGCTGTCGTCATGGCGCAATCCGGCGACCGTGTGATCCTGGTCGATGGCGATCTGCGCCACCCGCACCAGCATGAAGTGTTCGGCGTTGCCGCCACTGGCGGTCTGGCGCAGTGGCTGGAGAGCGGCGGGTCGGCGCCGTTACAAAAAACCTCACTCGAAAAGCTGCGCGTGCTCCCTGGCGGGGCGGCTGTCAGCAATCCTGTGGCGCTGCTCAGCACAAGACGCCTGAACGAACGGTTGACGGAACTGATGGAACTGGCCGACTACATCCTCATCGACGCGCCGCCGCTGTTGAGCGTCACCGACGCCGCGCTATGGGCCAGCCAGGTCGATGGCGTCGTGTTGCTGGTCAATGGTGGTCACACGAAAAAGGATCAAGCGCAACGGGCAAAGGAAATTCTGGCGCGCGTGCAGGCAAATCTGTTGGGCGCGGTATTGCTGAACGCGGAATAGCAAAGGAAAGATCAAATGAAGGGTCTCATTCTCAGCGGCGGTAAAGGCACACGCCTCTATCCAATCACCTTCAACCGCGCCAAACAATTGGTGCCGGTCGCCAACAAACCGGTGCTCTTCCGCGTCATCGAGGCGATCAAGGAAGCGGGCATCGACGACATTGGCATCGTCATCGGCGACACTGGCGCCGAAATCCGCGAGGCTGTCGGCCACGGCCGGCGGTGGGGCGTCAACATCACCTACATCCCACAGGAAGCGCCGCTGGGGCTGGCGCACGCAGTCAAGATCAGCCAGGATTTTCTAGGCGATGAGCGCTTCGTCATGTTCCTGGG
>DGFH01000147.1:3019-3148 GCA_002391565.1 Anaerolineales bacterium UBA3905 | reverse complement strand
GGTGAGCGGGCGGTGATAGTCAACTGCGATGAGATCGCAAGTCAGCTTCGGCGTTGGCGCTCCCGACGGCGCAGAAGGCGTTGGCGTTGGCGTCATGGCTGGGCATTCAATCAAGATCGGAATGGCGCG
>DGFH01000147.1:0-2899 GCA_002391565.1 Anaerolineales bacterium UBA3905 | reverse complement strand
ATCAAGATCGGAATGGCGCGGTCGATCACAGCTGATGTTTGCGAACCGTCGTGATAGACCTGTGTATGCACATTCAGATTCGCATAGCTGCCCGGCGCCAGGCTGAAAGACGCTTCCCACCCCTGGGCGCGCCCGGTCTGTGGATTCGGCTGCACCCAGGCGAAAGAGGCCGCGTTGCCATCCACCAGTTTTGTGCTGTTGCCCAGCTTAACAAAAGCGTCGTCCGGCTGCATCAACACATCGACGCCCGGCTGCGCTAACACCAGCGCATAACCCGTTGAGGTGGCGCAGTCGTAGCGCAAGTACAGCGTCGATTCGACCGGCTTTTCAGGTTTGGCAGCGCGATACATGGAGGCAAAGTAGTCATCGGCGAGATTCCATTCAGCATAGCCACCATCGATCACGGCTTTTCCGTAGGTGGGCTGCGGTGAAACGACTGCCAGCGCTGGCGTTGTGGCCATCAATGTCATCACCAACATCAATATCATTGCCATCAAGATGTGCGTAATCAGTTTTTGCATCTCTGCTGTTGAGTGCTTGTACATTGCTGCTCCTTTTCGCCTGTCGCTTATCGCGTAAATGGCTGTCTTCATGTCAATATTGTATATAGAAAATCGTCAGCTTTTCCTTACGCAAATCTGTTATTCCGTCAGATATTGGTTGTTTAATTTCTGCAATGCGGTCGTTGAGGCGAAATGTTTCCTGTCTACTTACGGTTGTTGTAGGGTATTGAAAGTTCGATTGCTTCAATGGCTCAGGATTTTTTTGCACCAGTTGTTGTACAGGTTAGGTCTATCCTTTGGCTTCTTGGTATCATTAAGCATCTACCATTGATTCAAGACCCCAGTGTGATAACGTCGATATCTGGCGCGTGATTACGCTGGCATGTGCTACAGAAAGGACCCGCTCATGGCTGTGCAAGATTACTTTGGCGCCAAAGACACCTTCGACACCGGCAGCGGCAAGGCAGTCATTTATCGCCTGTCTGCACTCGAGAAGCAAGGTTTCAATATCACCCGCCTGCCTTTCTCGATCCGCATCCTGCTCGAAGCCGCGCTGCGCCAGGCAGATGGCTTCGAGATTACTAAAGAGGCGGTCGAGACGATCGCCAGTTGGGGGCCTGACACGGCCGGCAAGGTCGAGATTCCTTTCAAGCCGGCGCGTGTGATCCTGCAGGATTTCACGGGCGTGCCCAGCGTCGTCGATCTGGCGGCGCTGCGCAACGCCATGGCGCGCATGGGCGGCGACCCCAAAAGAGTCAATCCGCTGGTGCCGGTCGATCTGGTCATTGATCACTCAGTGCAGGTCGATCAGTTCGGCAGCGTGCTGGCGCTGCAATACAACGCTGAACTGGAATTCGAGCGCAACCGTGAACGCTATGAATTCCTGAAATGGGGGCAAGAAGCCTTCGACAATTTCCGCGTCGTGCCGCCCGCCACCGGCATCGTGCACCAGGTCAACCTGGAATATCTGGCAAAGGTCGTGCAAACGCGCGCCAACGGCGAGGTCGTGGCATTCCCCGACTCCCTGGTCGGCACCGACAGCCACACGACGATGATCAACGGTCTTGGCGTGTTGGGCTGGGGCGTCGGCGGTATCGAAGCCGAGGCGGTGATGCTTGGACAGCCGATCTACATGCTCATGCCCGAAGTCGTCGGCTTCAAGCTGACCGGCGAGCTGCCCGAAGGCGCCACCGCCACCGACCTGGTGCTGCGCGTCACCGAGATGCTGCGCAAGAAGGGCGTCGTCGGTAAGTTCGTCGAGTTCTACGGCCCCGGAATGAGCAAGCTCAGCCTGGCTGACCGCGCCACCATCGGCAATATGGCGCCGGAATATGGCGCGACGATGGGCTTCTTCCCGGTCGATGAGGAGACGCTGCGCTACCTGATCGGCACCGGGCGCGACGAGGAGCTGGTGGAGTTGGTGGAGCGTTACTGCAAAGAGCAGGGGCTTTTCCACACCGCCGACACGCCCGACCCGGAATTTTCCGACACGCTCGAGCTGGACATGAGCACGGTCAAACCGGCGCTGGCCGGCCCCAAGCGCCCGCAGGATCGCATCGATCTCGACGGCGTCAAGCAGATGTGGAACACGGCGTTGACCGCGCCGGTGGGGCCACGCGGCTACGGGTTGGAGCGGGAAGCGCTGGACGCCGCCGTCGAGGTCAGCTTCGCTGGGCGCGAGTTCACGCTCAAGCACGGCCACGTTGTCATTGCCGCCATCACCTCCTGCACCAACACCAGCAACCCCAGCGTCATGGTCGGCGCCGGGCTGCTGGCAAAGAAGGCGGTCGAACGCGGGCTGGATGTCAAGCCCTGGGTCAAGGCGAGCATGGCGCCCGGCTCCAAAGTGGTGACGCGCTATCTCGACGAAGCGGGTCTGACGCCCTACCTGGAGGCGCTCAACTTCCACACCGTCGGCTACGGCTGCACCACCTGCATCGGCAACAGCGGGCCCCTGCCCGAGCCGATCAGCAAGGCGATCAAGCAGGGCGACCTGGTGGCGGCGGCCGTGCTTTCGGGCAACCGCAACTTCGAGGGGCGCGTCAGCCCAGACGTGCGCGCCAACTTCCTGGCGTCGCCGCCGCTAGTCGTCGCCTACGCCATCGCTGGCACCGTCAACATCGACCTGGCGACCGAGCCGCTTGGCTATGACCCCAACGGCAACCCGGTCTTCCTGCGCGATGTGTGGCCTTCGCAGGAGGAGATTCAGCGCACGATCCGCCGCGCGCTCAAGCCGGAGATGTTCCGCGAGCAGTACGCCAACGTCTTTGACGGCAACGAGCAATTCAACAACATCCGCGTGCCGGGCGGCGAACTCTTCCAGTGGGATCCGAACAGCACCTACATCAAGGAGCCGCCCTTCTTCACCATCACGCGCGAAGTGCCTATACACATCT
>DGFH01000052.1:35835-39537 GCA_002391565.1 Anaerolineales bacterium UBA3905 | reverse complement strand
GGCGCCATCAGCGTCATCGCGGTGGCGGCGTTGGCGCAGTTCCTTCGGGCTGCGCCTGTCACCACGCCGGGGGCCACCGTCAGCGCCACGCTGGCGCCCGGCGTCACGCTGCAGATCGCCTATCCACGCGACGTGCGCCCGGTGTTGCGTCCGGCGGACAAGACCCCGCTTGCCCTCACGCTGCAAGGGATCGGCGCAGTCACCTACACGGTGGCGCTATCAACCAGCGCGCCGCTGCTGTTCACCGACAGCGACCAACAGAGCGTCGATCCGCGGGCGGAGCTGGCAGTGAACAGCTGTTGTCAGAGCAGCGCACTCTTTTATCCGCAGGCAAGCTCCGCAGCCTGGCATCAGCAGGCGGTCGAGGTGAGTGCATATGCAGCGCCAACAGGGGCGCCCCTGCCCGCTACGCCAACCCTGACCTTCACGCTCTATCTGGAGCCTGTGTGGTGGACGTGGGGACGCCGCGCCCTGGCGCTTTTTACTGAACTGGGGCTGGCGGTTTCGGTGGCGCTGGCGCTTGGTGGGTGGGCAATGGAACAACAGCGTAACGCCCAACAACAGCGCGTCGCACGCGAGCGCGAACAGAGAGAAAATGAACATCAACAGCGTCAGCGCGAAGCGCAAAACCAGGAGGCGCTCTGGCAGTCACAGATCGAGCACGCACAAAGAATTGGTGAACACAATCTATTGGCAGGCGTCTCCGAGTTGCTTGCCCTCAAGCGCACACTCAGCAGCCCGGAGAACGACCCACGTTGTACGAGGCTAGACACTGTATTGCAAGGCTACAGATTTATCGCCGCCGATCCTGATTCGCTCGCCGTTGAACAATGTCTTGAACATATCGCCACACGCCTTCAGGCAGGCCAAAGTTTTAGCCAGGAAGAATTAAGTGCGCTCTCTTATTTGTTCGACCCTGAATCGACCGGCGACGCAGTGGGGGAAATCGCTACACTTGTCGATGTGTTGAGTCGCCGTAATGCCTCCACAGGTCCGGAGCATCTGCGGCAGACAGCGATCAATCTGTATGACAAGTTTGTGTACTCGTTAGCGATCCGCAATCTGACAATTGAATTAATCAGGGAGTGGTACGCAAAAATTCAAAACGATGGTGTACATGAGGACATTGATGCAGTGTTGACGCCCATAGTGCACCTGATGTCGGATCCGCGCCTGGCGCACATTCCTTTCAGGCTTCGCACCCACCTGTACAGATTGCCGCCGGTCGCCGCCTATCGATATCCATGGGCGAACCCTGACGACATTGCCGTCATCGCAGAGCGTCTGCTTACCCTGCTGAAGGTGAATCTGCAGGATTTCGCTGAGGCGCCAGCAAACTCATGGCGCCCGCGTCTACCATCGCTTGGCTTTATCCGCCAACCACGCCTGCTGAAATTCCCTGTACACGAGGATGCAGACTGTGGCGCACACCTGCTACATGCGCACCTGATTGCCACTGCCGCAGACGGGTTGCAACGAAGTGACGGGGCGCAGGAGAAGAGCGCTGGTGCATTATCAGATGAGGGTGCAGGGAAACTGCTATCAATAGACTTTATACCCTTTCCTGTTTTTGTTCCCTTGACGATAGACACAACTTTGTCTGAGCAGCGTTCTCTGGAGCAACTCATGCCGCTGGTCACCGCCATCACGGAGGAGTGGTTGGCGCTGCTCGCCTGCTCACCGTCGTTGTGGGCCGGTTTAACCCTTGCGCGGCGCAATACACTGGCCACAATGCTCCAGATGATTGTGCACACAAAAGCAGAATTGCAATATCGATTGCACCAGCATCGTCAAAGTTATCGCTGTGGGCAACAGGTTATAGCCAACAAGATCAGTGCGTCTGCCGCACCCGCAAGCGAGCGCCAGCGCGACGATGCTATCATCAACAAGCTGACGGCCAGCATTACGAGCCTCTGGCAGAACGCTTCGTCATCAAAGATAATGGACAGCGAGCGCCTGGGAGCATGGCTGACGCTGCGTCCTGACTATTTCACCCATACCGTCGTGGTGGCTTTGATGTATCCGGCTACCATCACAAGCGCATCCACAGACTGGTGGCGCGCCTGGTTGCATCTGACCGATCGATTGCGTATAAGGAACGTGGTCGTTCATCTTCTCACGTCGCAGTTGCCGGAAATGCCGCTGCTCCACCGCCTGGCTGTGGATTGCACTGTGTCCAAAGTGCAACTGGCGAAATTGCTCGATGAAGCGTTTGGCTACAAATCGGGGAGCTTTGCGCAAGACAACATGCACGCCGCAGGCGCCGACGGGTGTAAAATTGATGCACTCAGTCGGTTGCTGGATGATGATTCTTTCGACCTCGTCGATGAAGTCACGGATGCTTTACTGCATCGGGCTGCCGGGTCGCCCAGTTGTCTGCTGCACATGATGCACCTGATTCTCAAACATCGCCTTGCCAATCTGCAGAAAGATGCAGCGGAGTTTAAGCTCAGTCACCTGGACATCATGGATATCGTCCAGACCTATCCGAAAGATCAATAGCTTCATGGCTGGCGCAGCGCAGTTTGAGGACGCATTCACCAATCTAAGCGCAGAGTACGAGGGCGAGTGGCTCTCCGCCGCGTATGTCGAACCCGCAAATTTCGGTGCGATTGCCAGCATGCGATCTATGGTGATTGCTGCCGAGGCAGGCGCCGGCAAAAGCGCGCTCCGCATCATCCTGGTGCAGCGCAGCACCAACGCAGCAGGCCCCCATCATCTGGCGGTCGAATGGCGATTCACACCTGCGCTGGAACCCCTGCACGGGAGCCATTTGGTGCGGGCGTACACACAGCAAGTGTTTGGCGCCTGCGCAGAGTCACTCCTGCGCGTCATCGTGGATTGGCCGCAACGCTTCGTTGCCGCTCATGCGTGGGTGCGCACCAGCTGCTTCGACTTTATCCACAACGCACTCGGCGCGACCCTCGAACGTACGATGATGCGCACCGGACGCAACGCTGCGCCGGAGGCAGCCGGCGTCCTCCAGGCGCTGCGTGAGCACGCACCTCTGGCGTCGCCCCTCGACCAGCTGGCCGACGTGACGGCTGAACTTGCCGAGATCGTGCGCGAACTGGGCATGACCGGTGTGTGGGTGCTGGTGGATCGTCTGGAACCCTGGCTCAGCGCCGACGCCGACCAGACCGCCCAAGCATTTCGCTCCTTGCTCGAAACGTTGACGCTTCTGGAGACGCCGGGGTTTGTCTTCAAGATTTTCGCACCGCCGGAATTGCAAGCCAGGTTGAGCGGCGTCAGCGGTCTGGGGCGCCGTCGCCTCGACCTGCTGCCCCTCACCTGGCAGGTTGACGAACTGAAGGCGATTGTCAGCGCCCGGCTGCGGTTGCTGTTGGGCAGGGACGATATCGATCTCGACTCTCTATGTGCGTCGTCGCTGTTGCTGGAGCGGCTGCAGCAATTCGGCGGCGCCAATCCACGCGGGTGGCTGGAACTGGCGCGCCCATTTGCCACAGCGGCGCTGGCGGCTCCCGCCGCGTTGCCGCTGACAGCGCAACAATGCCACGAACTTCACCGGCGGCATCCGCCCTACCTGCGCATGGATCTATCCACCGACCAGGCATTCCTCGGTGAACGCGAATTGAGCGAACTGACCCCGACCGCGCGACGCCTCTTGCGCTATCTCTATCAGCAGCAGGGGCGGGCTGTCTCCCGCGCCGAACTCTACTTCCGCGCACAGCGCAATTTGCC
>DGFH01000052.1:28635-35539 GCA_002391565.1 Anaerolineales bacterium UBA3905 | reverse complement strand
GCCACCGGCGTCCGCCTGCAGCATGTTCGCTGAAGTTCTTCAATCGAGCTTTGTGAGCGATCTGTGAGTTATCGGTCAGTTGTGTGTGCGTGAAGCGCACTCGGTCAATGCGCTACAATAGGAAGTCGTAACTCCTGAACTCAGCGCGCCTGACCGCCTGCATTTACAGATCACCGGCCGCCGACGCTGTGGACTAACACGGCTAAAGGAACGGTTTATGCCACCTCAAGGGAAGCAGACTATCGACGCCGAAAACGCCTGGTGGCGCGGCCTCGGTTTTCGTTTTGATCCCTTTCAACATCTCGAAGCCTCGGCCGACCCACATCTGGTCGAGTATATGGTCGGGCACGAAGTCTTTGCCGCAGCCTGGGATGCTGCACCGTCGCTGATCTTTGCGCCGCCTGGCGGGGGCAAGACGGCGATGCGACTTTACACCGAACGCGCCTGCTGGTCGAGCTTCGGTCCCCGTCACCCATTTCCTATCCTGCACACGCCGTCATTAGGCGAGATGGATACAGCCGCGGCGCCGCTTGCCGACCATTGCCGGCGGCTGGTGTGCTCAGCGGCGCGCAGTCTGCTGCTAGGGTTGACGATCCAGCCGGAGCGCCTGCTCGACTGTCCGCCCGCCGCCCGTGCGCGCGTGAGGCGCGTGCTCGCCGTGCTGCCACGCCCTGTGTGCTTCTATGCCGACATCCTGCGCACCACCGGTCGGGTGACGGCGCTGGCGCCGCTCCTGGGTAAAGCAACCTGGTTTGGCGCAGGCGTCACCGCCGACCCCGAGAAGCTGCGCGCGCTGGCAGCTGCGCTCGACGAGCCGGGTGTTCAGCCGCCGCCAGCGCCCGTCGATGGCTGCGCTCACTTTGCGGAAGTCTGCGATGTGTTGTTGGCAGTGCTCGATTATCGGGCAATCTTCGTGCTGATCGACGGCGTTGATGCGCTGCCGGAGAGCGCCCACGCGCCCAGCGCTGGGGCGCGCTGGCTGCATTCGCTGCTGAGCCAGGGAGAGCAATGGGCTGCCCAGAACGTCTTTCTCAAAGGTTTCTTGCCCACCGACTACGCCGACCTTCTGGCGACAACCTATCCCCGTCATCTGTTTGCCCGAACGACCATCCGGTGGAGCGTCGAGTTGCTGGCGGAGCTGCTCCGGCGCCGCGTCGCCGTTGCCAGCGGCGGCGCCTTCGGCAGCCTGGACGCCATCAGCAGCCCGGCGCTGCGCGATGTGGAGACCTTGATCGCCCGGCGCGTGCCGCCGCTGCCGCGCGAGGCGATCGTCTTCGTGCGCGCGTTGTTGCAACACGCCGTCCGCGCCTGCCCATCGGATGTGGCCGTGGTGGAGCCTGAACACCTGGATGCAACCACAGCCTGGTATCAACGCGACAGCCACCGGCTTGACCTCAATACGCTGGCAGCGACGCCGGCGCCTTCGATCGAATCGACCCTGTGAGGCATGTATGGAGAAGCCGCAACCGGCCTATCGCCCTGAATTGTTTGTCAACCATGCAGAAGAGATCACGCTTGTGCAGCAGGCGGTTCGAGATGCACTCGTCCGCAAGTCAAAACGGACGCGCGCCATCACCTTCTACGGCGAACGCGGCAGCGGCAAAACGTGGCTGGCGCGTCATCTGAGCACGGAACTGCCGAACCTGCCTGATGTTCAGGAGCAGGCGAACCGCGTCGAGGCGCTGACGCTCTTCCTGGCGCCGCCCAGGGTTGAGGTTGACGCCAACGCGACGCAGAAGTGCGAGCATTGTCGTTTTTTCGATGAGTCCGCCGCCGCCCAGCAGCCACCGGTCAAGATCGTGGAGGAGATGCTGCGCTGGGTCTGTCAACAATGGGGGGTGGCTTATGACGAGCAGGCAACCGCCGCCGACCTGATCTACTGGCTGGGGCGCGATCTGCCGCGTCGCAACAACGTCGCCTATGTGCTGATCGTCGACTCCGTCTTCGAGTTTGGCAAGGGCAACGAACGGCTGCCCTTGCTGGAGGATCACCTGCTGACGCCAGTCGCTTCTCTGGATAATGGGCTGGTGGTGATGACCGGACGCGGCGCACCCTTCCCCTGGCGGTCGGTGCCGCTGCGCCAGGAGAGCCTGGAAAAGGTGTTGCCGCCCTTTCACGCACAAGACGTCGGCGAACAGCTTGCACGCAGCGCCCTCCTCGCCGATTCCGCACGCGCAGAACGCATTCACGCGCTGGGCGGCGGCTATCCGCTCAACACCTACGTATTGGGGCAGGCCGACCCGCCGGAGGCCGGGTTGGAGGAGCTGGTGGACGTGCTGCTCGATTTTGTCCAGAGTGATGTGCAGTGGAGTGTCCGCGAGGCGCTCGAAGCATTGTGTGTACTCGACTGCTTTCGCGAGCGCGAGATCGTCATCATGATGACGGCGCACCGACGCGACACGGCAGAGTTGTCGATGGAGGCTGCACGCGGTGTGCGCGACCTGCTGCTGGACAACTATCTGATGCGCTGGCAGGGCGATGGCTACGTGATCAACGAATCGGTGCGCGTGGCCTATCGCAGCTACCTGCGTTATCGCGCTCCCGCCCGCTTTGAGGCCATGACCGATCGCGCGATCCAGATGTATCGTGGATGGGCCGCACAATATCCCAATGCCCAGACGCACTATCGCCGGCAGGCTGAACAACTGGAGAAGTTGCTTGCCTCCGCCGGTGCGCTGGCGCCAACCACAGTGAGGTGATTGTATGACGCTCACCACTCCAGGCGCCCCCATCGATTTCAGCGGCGCCCAACGCACCGCCGAGCTGGTGGGACGAGACGAAGAAATGCGGCGGATCACCGCTCTCCTGGCGACGGCGCGCAACCTGCCGCGCGTCATCGCCATCACCGCCGACGGCGGCATCGGCAAGACGCGCCTGCTGCAGGAGGCGCTGGCGCAGGCGCACGCACAGGGTTCGCTCGATGTCGCCGGCGGGCTGGTCGATCTCTACCATGCGCCGACGCACACCGAAAATGGCCTGGCGGACGCCATCCACCATGTGCTGGGCTCCAGTGAGAAGCGCTTCGCCAACTATGGTGAGGAGCGCCGAAAATTGCAGCGCCTGCGCCTGACCGGGGAGGTCGCCGGCGTCGAGGCGCAACGCCAGAGGGCGCTCAAGGCGTTCGACGACGACATGACGAGCCTGGCAAAAGCGCGCCCGCTGGTGCTGGCGCTCGACACCGCCGAATGCCTTGTCTATGACCGCGCCCTGCGCCCCACCAATCCACGCCAGATTGCCCAGGCCTTCACCTGGCTCTGCACGCGCCTGACCGTGTGGCGCAACGTCATCGTGCTCTTTGCCGGTCGCCCGGCCGCGCTCCCTTTGCTCGACCAGATGGAGCGCATCTATCGCCTCAATATTGAACGGGTGACCTTGCCGCCGCTGAGCGAAGACGCCTGCGTGCACTACTTTACGGCGGTAGAGGCGATGACGCGGGCAGCGGGCGACGTCACGCGCGCCGATCTCATCGCCCGCTTGCCCGAAGACGATCGTCGCCGCGCAGGCCGGCTGGCCGAAGGTCGCCCAGTCTTGCTGGGGTGGCTGACCGACCTGATCACCGCCGCCAGCGTCACCACGATCAGAGGGTTGCTCGACCAGGTGGAAGCAAACACGCAGGCGGAGACGCCCGGCGCGGTGCGCCAGCAGTTGGAGGCGGCGCTGATCGGGCGGCTCAAAGAGGCGCCGGGGCGTATCGGCGACACCATCGAGATGCTGGGGCGTGCGCGCAAGGGCGTCGATCTTGAGCTGGCGCACAAGCTCTTGGGACTCTCGGAACAACACGAGCGGGAAGCCTTCCTGCGGCTGGACGCTGTCAAGGGGATGTCGATCGTCAAGGTGCACCCCGACGATGCGCGCGTCTTTCTCCACGATGAGGTCTACGACATTCTAGAGCGCGCGCTCTACCAGACCCCGGAAGATGAGGTTGCCGCAGGCAGCGCGCGTGAGAACATTTTCAAGCATTATCAGGCGCGCATCGACGCCATGTCCGGCAGGCTGGCAAAATTCTGGGAGCCGGTGGAGATGGAGGGCGTGGGGCGCATTGACCTGGAAGAGCTAACGCGACTCACCGGCGAGCGCGCCGACCTGATGGCGGAGATGCTCTACTACCGCTTTCGCCAGGCGCCTGACCGTGGGCTGCTGCGCTACTATCGCTACATGCACGAAGCCATCCATTCCGGCGATGTGCTGTTCGACATGCAGTTGCAGGCAGAATTGATGGCTTTCCTGGGGGAACAGGAAGACAAAATTGAGGAAGTCGATCGGCGCCTCGCACACGGCCTGCTGGCAATTCACCCCGTATTGCGTCTGTGGGCGAATCAAGATTATCACGCCACCACAACGGCGGCGGCGCAGATTCGTATGGTGGAGGCGGAGACGCTAGACAATGCCGCACCGCACGCCGCCGCCATCATGGATGCCTGGTTAGCGTACGCGCTGGTCTATCAGGGGTCTGAGAGCGCCATGTCGGCCGCAGAGCAGTCGCTGCGCCAGACGCTCGCACGGCTCGCAGCCTGGGAGCAGCAACCACAGCCGAGCGATTTGCCGCACACCGACGTCACCAAATGGCTGAGCAAAGCGATGCGCGCCTTTGCCCTGCGCGTCCTGGGCTATCTGGAATGGGGACGCGGCCGGATGGGGACGGCGATTGAGCTTTCCGGCCAGGCGGCGCAGCTGTGGCGCGCGCTGAATCTGGCCGTCGAGCGGGCCACCACCCTCAACGACATGGGTTTTGCAATGTCGGAAGAGGGGCTGTACGCCGACGCCCGGGCGCTGGTGGAAGATGCGCTGGACATCCGGCGAGGGCTGGGGCCACGCTCACCGGTGGCGTTGAGCCTCAACACGCTGGCGCTCATCGAAATTCACGAAGGCAACTATCATAAAGCCACCGATCTGGCGAACCGGGCGCTGGCGATCTTCCGCGCCCTCGGCGACGAGCGCGGCACCGGCCTGGCGCTGATCGCCCTCTCCGAAGCAACGCGTCGCTCCATCGACGACTTGCCAGAACACCAGTACGAAGGACGGGTGGCGTTGCTGCGCAAAGCGCGCGACCATGCGCGCGAAGCGGCGGACATCTTTCAAAGTCTGGGGGAGAAGATTCGCCAGGCGGAAGCGCTGCTGGAAGTCGGGTGCGCCTGTCGCGACTGGGTGGAGCAGCTTGTGAAGCGCCAGAGCCTGGCAGATTCCCGAGACGCGCTGATCGCTGAAAGTGAAAAGGCGCTGTGGCAGGCATACGAGACGGCCGCCGGCGTCTTCCCGCGTTATCAATTGGACGCTATGGTCGATCTGGCCTGGCTAGGACTGTACGCCGAACGCGAAGAGATACGCAGCAAAGCGGAGAGCACGGCCGAGGCGCTGATCGGTGAAGATTACCGCCTGCGCGCCGGTCGCCCCAAACCTGTCATCGTCGATCAGGATGCAGAACAGAAGGTGCTCTGGCCGGAGATCGGCAAGCTATACGCACAGCGCGGCCATCAACTGTTCCGCCGGTACATGAAAGACGATGAGAAAAATCGAGATCAAGAGTTGCTGCGGCAATCCGCCGAGAACTACTGGCTGGGATTGCAATATAGTATCTTCTACACCGAGGACTATCACAACCTGCGCCGCGAAAAGGATCGCATCTATCGTGCGCTCAAGCGCCTGACCGAAAATGAGCTGCAAGTGGTGCGGGCGACAATCCTGGCGATGGAGAGTCGCTACGGTTACACCAACGACAACAAGTCGGACTTTCGCACGTTCCTGGAGAATCGGGCGCTCTGGAGCTGATGCTTTGGCACGAAGTCAGGGGGCGACGGGCAAGGAGCGACGCCAGCCGCCCCTGTTTTTCATTGGGATCGGTGTCGCCAGACATAGCGTCCGACCTGAAAATGCGTGACCAACACGCGCTGGCTCCACTTCATGCGGCATCCGTATGGAGGGGAGTTGGCGCGTGTATTGCTTTTCGGTTGCGGACATAGTATACTTTGCTTTTGATCGCCGTTTTTCCCGTAGCTGAAACCCTTTGCGAAAGGCTGCACCCTATGAACGCGCAACCCCGAGTCCTCGTCAGTCGCGCCGAACATTTCACCGACTGCAACTGTGCGTGCGCCGATGGCGAGGATCAGGCCGAACCTCCTTTATGCACCGATAGTCCAGGCCCCTGGTGCGCAGACCAGGCGTATGTCTCTGAACCACTTGATGACGAGCACATAGTCTGCATCGGCCATGCCGGAGGCGGTGCGGTTGCAGTGCTCAATGAAGCGGCAAAACAACTCCTCACGGAATTTTGCACCCCCAAACCCTTTGCACCTTTTTCCACCGCTGCGAAATCGGATCAACGCCTGCACGCCGATGCGTTCCGTGCTCTGGTGCAGGCCGGTCTGATGACGCAATGGCCCCTGCGACCCCAGCCTGCATCTGCCAGCCGGATGCTCACTGCCTGGTTGCATCTGACCGACGCCTGCAACCTGCGTTGCGCCTACTGCTTCGTATCTCACACCGCCCGACGTATGAGCGAAGCCGTCGGCCAGCGCGCCGTGGCGGCGACTTTCCGCGCAGCGGCGGAAGGCGGCTACACGACTGTCAAGCTGAAGTACGCCGGCGGCGAGCCGACGCTTGTCTTCGGTCTGGTGCAGGCGCTCCATCGTCATGCACAGCAGGCGGCGCAGCGCAGCGACATTGCGCTGCGTGAACTGCTGCTGAGCAACGGTGTGCGCCTGACCGACGCCGCCATCGGCTATCTGCGCGACGAAGGCATCGCTGTGATGATCTCGCTGGATGGCGTCGGCGCATGGCACGACCGGCAACGACCGACCGTGCACGGCGCCCCCACCTTCGCCGCCGTCGCCGCCGCTATCGATCGCTGCCTGGCGCATGGCGTGGCGCCCGACCTTTCGATCACAGTGACGGCGCAGAACGCCGACGG
>DGFH01000052.1:10030-28511 GCA_002391565.1 Anaerolineales bacterium UBA3905 | reverse complement strand
GCAGAACGCCGACGGGCTGGCGCAGGCGGTCGAATTCGCCCTGGAGCGAAACCTGCGCTTCAACCTCAACTTCGTGCGCAGCCACGACGCCGCTTCAGCCACCGTGACGCCGGCGGAGGATGCGGCGCTGATCGCCGGTGTGCGCGCCGCCCTGTGCGTGATCCGGCGCCGGCTGCCGCCCTATCGCCTGATCGATGGTCTGCTCGACCGTAGCACCTTCCACGCAGCGCATGAGCACGCGTGCGGAGCGGGGCGCAACTACCTGGTCTTTACGCCTGATGGGCAGGTGGCGCGCTGTCACGCGCAACTGCACACACCGGTGGCAGGCGTCGATGATCCTCGCCTTCTGACCGCTGTGCGCAGCGCCGCGACGCCAGGGGCGCTGCAACCCGTTGCGGTTTCACAGCGCGCCGGCTGCCAGAGTTGTCGCTGGCGCGCCTGGTGTGGGGGCGGTTGTCCGTTGTTGGCGCATCAGGCGACCGGCGCCTGGGATCAACGCTCGCCCTATTGCTCTATCTACCAGACGCTTTACCCTGAAGTGCTGCGCACGGAAGGATGGCGTATCTTGAAATATGCAACGGCGCCGGTCATGGCGTGACACGGCGCTACATGAAAATGGCGATCACTCAACACGGGGCGGGCGAATATCCGCCCCGTGTGCATTGGTGAGCCAATGGTGAGTCAGTTGTCAACTGAATACACAGCGGCGGGTGATGGCATTCCGGACGCGCTTCCGTTATCCTGGTAAGCGTAGAGGGAAGTAGGAGGCAGTAACCCTGAGACCGAAAGGAGCATCCGATGGAACTCGCAATTGTGTTGATCCTGGTCGTGGTGATTGTGGCGGCGACAACGGCGAACACGGGTACACCACTGCCACCGCCGCCCGCCGTCATTGTCAACGCGGCGCCCCTGATCCCAGAGCCGTCGACGGGCGGTGGGCTGGCAGCGGTGTTGCTCATCCTGTTGCTGCTGTTGGTGCTGGCGCCTGTGATCGGCATCTAGGCTGTTGAAAATGAGGTAGGGGCGCCTGTGAGCATCCCTGTTCCAGGCTTGACCCGATGCGAAACACCTGCCTGGAGGTGCATCACTCCAGGCAGGTTCGCAGTAAGCCTGGTCATTGCCGCCGACCTGTGTTTACTGGACAAGTCCAGCACCCGATCTCTGGAGCTTCCGATGACAACCGATGTGCATGCCAACCCCATCTCTGAATGCGCCGACGTTGTTCTGATTGCCGACGCCTATCTTCGCCAGGCGGCAGGCGGTTTTGCGCCAGATCGCATCGATGTCGCAGCAGAAGCCGATGCGCTCCGCCGGTGCGCCTTGCTCTTCGCCCGGCGCCCGCGTTTGCTGGCAATTACCGAGGCGCATGACGCTGCTGCGCACAATGCTTACGCTGCCGCCGGCTTCCAGGTGATCCACCTGAATGGCAATCGCACACAGGCGTTGCCCGCCCTGATCCACGCCGAGGTTGCGACGTTGCACCAGGCGCCGCCCCACCATCTTATCGTGGTCAGCGGTGACGCCGCCTTTGTCCCGCTGGTGCAACAGGCGGCGCAGCAGCAGACGACTGTGCTGGTCTGGTGGTCGGGCGACCTGCCAGCCGCCCTGACTGAAGCAGCCTGCGTCGTGCGCGACCTGGAGCGTGATGTGTTGCCCGCCACACGTCGCACGCCACGCGTCGCCATCTATATCGACTACGAAAACATTCACATTGGCCTGGAGCGGCAGGGACGCCGGCCTTCCCCGCAGACCATCCTGCAGGCAGTGCGGGCGGAAAGCGCCGATCTGGGGCGACCCGGCGAAATTCACGCCTACGCCGACTGGCAGGCATTGAGCGGCGGGCAGTCTGGAGATGTGCAACGTGAACTCGTCACACTCGGCGTCAAGACCCACTATCAAATCGGGCGGCATGGCAAAAATTGCGCCGATATGGAGATCACGGTTGACGTGTGCGCGGCGCTTGAAGTTACGCGCCCAGGCGCCGGTGTTGATACGCTTGTGCTGGTGACAGGGGATCGCGACCTGGCGCCCGCGGTGCGACGCGTGCAACAGCAGGGAAAGCGTCTGCGCATTTTAACCTTGCGTCAATGCCTGGCGCACGAACTGCAGGAATGCGCCGGCGAGGTGCGCACCCTGGATCACCACTTTGCACCCAGTCCTGCGCTGGCGCAATTGGCTGCACTGTTGCGAGTGGTGGCTTATCTGCGTCAGCATGACTTCGATTGGGCGCCGCGAGGTCGTCTGGTCAGGATCATTCAGACACCGGAAGGCGAGTTGATGAGCCGACGTGTTCTCGATCAGCTCGTTGCGCAAGGCTGCTTGATGGCCGGCCCCGCTGCCCGTCCTGGTTCCCTTGCATTGAATCAGACACATCCGCTGACGCAACTGGCGCTGGCAATCTACGCCGATGTGGCGGTGTGCTGTGGACAGGCGTCTCCGGCAGGCGTCACGACCGCCGCGTTGCGCCAGTGTCTGCAACGGAGTGTTGTCATGAAGGCGCAACTGCGTCCCTTCGCAGCCGACGCCGCTGAGATGTTGGAGATGATCGCCGCCGCCGGCATCGTGTCGCTCATAGGCGATGCGCGCTGGCGCCTGACCGCCGTCGAAGATGAACGCCGCCGTCAGGTTGCCTGACTGGCCCGCTGCCGCACTACTTCGTAGAGGATCAACGCAGTCGCCGTCGCCAGATTCAGACTATCGGCCTGCCCAAACATGGGGATGACCACGCGCACGTCGGCGGCGGCGAGCCATTGCGCGTTCAGCCCCTCCGCCTCACTCCCCATGACGACAGCAACCGGTCCGGTCAGATCGACCGCCGTGTAGGGCACGACGGCGTCCGGCGTTGTGGCGACGAGACGGACGCCCTGCTGACGCAGCCAGCTAATGGCGGCGGCATCGGTGGCTTCGGCGACCGGCACCGTGAAGAGCGTGCCCAGACTGGCGCGCACGACGTTAGGATTGTGCACATCCACACCGCCGCAGACGATCACTCCATCCACGCCGGCGGCATCGGCAGTGCGCAGGATGGCGCCCAGATTGCCGGGTTTTTCAGGGCGGTCGAGCACGGCCAGAAAAGGCGTTGCCCGCACCGGCAGACGAGCGAGGCGCGTGTCGAGAAAGGGGATCACCAACACCACGCCGCCGCTCTCTTCGCGCACAGCCAGCCGTGTGAAGATCTCCGGCGTCACGGTGAAGAGACGACACCGACGCTCGGCATCCAGCCGCGCAAGTTGCGTCAACACACCGTGCATGGTTGCCTGATCGACGCGCTCCGGGCAGACAAATGCTTCCACCGGCGTAATGCCGGCTGCCAGCGCCCGGCTGACCTCGCGCGCACCCTCCACCAGGGTCAGGCGGCGCCGCGTGCGCTCACTGCGTTTCTCCAGCTTGAGCACGTCTTTGACATGTGGATTGTGGAGGCTGGTGAGGTGCGTCGGCATGGCTCAGCCTGGCGCCAGCCAGCGCGCATAGACGCCGCTTGGCAATAGTCGCGCCCGCGTCGGATCTGGTTGCTGTTCGGGCACAGTCATCTCACCGGTTTCGATCGCGCCGCGCTTGCCGGCTACCACGATATCCAGCTGGTTGCGCACCGTGATCGGCGTAAAGCCGGGTGTGTGGCAACTGTAAAGCACGAAGAGGGCGTCATCCGCCAGCAGGGAACGACATGCCTGAAGCAGTGGCACCAGATCGTCTTCGATCTTAAAAACTTCGCCTTTGGGCCCCCGGCCAAACGAGGGTGGATCGAGGATGATCGCCTGGTAGGTGTGGCCGCGCCGTTCTTCGCGTTTCACGAACTTCAGCGCGTCGTCAACGATCCAGCGAATTGGGCGTTCGTGCAGCCCGCTCAACTCAGCGTTCTTGCGCGCCCAGTCCACCACCCCCTTCGCCGCATCGACGTGGACGCAGTGCGCGCCGGCCTGACTGCAGGCCAGTGTGCTGCCACCTGTGTAGCCAAACAAATTCAGCACGTGCAGGTTGCGGTCATTGGTGCGTTTCATGCGGGCGCGGATAGCGTCGCGCATCCACCGCCAGTTGTCGAGCTGCTCGGCAAACAACCCCATGTGTCCGAAGTTGGTGAGTTTGATATGAAACTGCAGCTCGCCGTAAAGCACATCAAACTCGCGATTGACCTTGCGGTGAAAAGTCCAGCGCCCGCCATCCTCAGTGGCGCCACGTTCGTAGACGCCGTCGGCGCGTTGCCAGTCGCTATCAAGCAGGCGCGGTTGCCAGACCGCCTGCAAGGACGGGCGCACCAGGAGATAGGGGCCGATGCGTTCCAGCTTGCGCATGTTGCCGGAATCCAACAGTTGATAATCACCGCCCGCCTGTGCACTCATGACATGATCCTCTACACTCGATGAATTGCGGACGCTTGGGTCAGAGCGTTCTGCAATAAGTAACCACACGGTCTATGGATTCGCCTTCATTGCCGCCGGCGCCAGACCCGACTGGTCAATCAGATAGTGGGCAAAGCGGGGCAGAAAGCTGTGCTCCCGCTCCCCTTCCGCGAAGAGAGCGGCAAACTCGGTGGCGTAGCGCCACGCCTGCTCCTACAATCTTCTGCTTTTACCACAAAAACTGTGCTTCCCCAAGAGACCGGTCTACATGCGCTGTAGTATGATAGCGACATACAACAGTGAAACTTCCATCCGGTGAAAGCATAATGATCGACTCAGGCACTATTCTCATGCTCGAAACGTTGGCTGCCAATGCCTGGCCCGCCGCCGAGGTTGAAATGTGTGGCGGCTGGCGGCTGCGCAGCACACAAGGCGTCACGCGCCGCGCCAACTCCGTCTGGCCCAATCATGACGACGGCGCCTTGTCGTTGGAGGTTCGGTTGGCGCAAGTGGAAGCCTTCTACGCTGCGCGCCATTTGCCCGCCATCTACCAGATTTGTGACGCCATGCAGCCGGCGCAACTCGATGGCGTGCTGGCGGCGCGCGGCTACACTCACGAAGCGCCCACCTTCGTTCAAATCGCACCCTTAACAACGCTGCTGGAACGGTTGCCCTCCCTGCGTCACTACCCGACCTTCGAAATTGAGGTGAGCGAAGAGTTCGATCCGCAATGGTTCGATCTCTACTGCACCTCCGAAGCGGTGAGCGCCGCAGCCGCTTCCGTGCGGCGGGCCATTCTGGAACGGATTGCACCGCAGCACGGCTTTGTGACGCTTTATGCCGATGGGACGCCCGCCGCCGTGGGCATGGGCGTCGTCGAAGCAGGCTGGCTAGGCATCTTCAGCATGGCGACGCTGCCGACTTACCGACGCCAGGGCGCCGCACGCGCGATCTTGCGCACGCTGGCGGTGTGGGCGCAACTCTACGATGCACAGTACGCTTATCTTCAGGTGATGGAGCACAACATGGCGGCGCAGATGCTCTATGCCTCCGCTGGCTTTGTGACAGCCTACCGGTATCACTATCGGGTGAAAGGATGAGCGCACCTGGGCATGCTCGAAAAAAATCGCCGCCTCAACAATCAAAAAGGCGAAGCTGTCAACACTCTTTCGAGCCTGGCGGCTTCGCCCCTGGACGTAAAGCGACGGCAAAAACAGACTGCACTGCTTATAGATGGCGCAGATAGACTTTGCTCATCTTCCCGGAAGCTCAGAGCTTCCGGGAAGATAGAGAATGTGCAACTTTTGACTACGTTATCTATTAGAAGATGCGCAGCACCTGCCCCGCACGGATCAGATTAGGGTTCCAGATGCCGTTCAGATTCATCAACGACTGCACCGAAGTGCCGCAGCGTCGCGCAATGCCGCTCAACGTATCGCCAAACTGTACGGTGTAAAACTGGCTGCACCAAACCGGCGGCACCGGCCCTGGTGGGAATGGCCCTGGCGGGAACGGGCCTGGCGGGACATAACTGCTAGGAATACACAGCACCTGTCCCACAAAAATCAAGCTGGGGTTTTGGATGCCGTTCACCTGCGCAATCTGCCAGACGCTAACGCCATACCAGCGCGAAATGCGCGTGAGGTTATCCCCGGGGCGCACCGTGTGCCAGGCGACGCAGCCACTTGCCGCCACCGTCGCCTGTGGGGCAGCGGCAGGCGCCGCTTTGACGGCGGCAGGCGTCAGCACGGCTGCCAACACAATCGCCAGCGCCAACAGCATCGATCCGGCCCGCACGCCCGATCTACTCAATTTGCGCCACATGTTGTTCATGCTCCTTTCTTGCTTCCCCTGTTCAAGAGAAAGCCAACAATGCTTTGAGTTGTCATCTGTTCTGAGGTGTAATGCGCTGTAAACAAGACTGGTTGACATCTGCGCCGGTGGATCACCCCCCTTGCCGGTTGTTTGTTTCGTCACCGGTTTACTTACCGGCGTTGCCAATTTGCCTTGTCAAAACATAGCTTCTCTTCATGTTGACGTGATTCTGTGTCTCAGGTAACGGCGAATTGTTGCAAGTGACGTTGACGAAACGCATGGTTTTCGTCAACCAGCCACACACTTCCATGCATCATCTTTTTCGCCACTGCTGTTCACGACACACGAAGGAATGCTAAACTGCGTTGCAAGATATTGAGGAATCGTCCAACAAATAATCTGCAACAATCTCGCTTCCTGCATAGAAATGTGCATCCTGATTGTAGCATGTCAGGCGCGCCTTGTCTACCGCAGGTTTTATTGGGCGGGCGCGTAGTAGAATGTTGGCGGGGATGTAGCTGCGTGCGTTACACTGGACAGCTTATGGCGCTTCACAAGCTGACGTTTGTCCTATGTAACGCACGTTGCCACAGCGTTGGGATGACCCCTATCAGACGTAGTTCACTTTGCGTTTGGGGTATGCGTCTATTCGATCACGATTTGATCAAGACCAGTCTCTGGCTCCGGATAGCGCATCTTCAAGCCTTCCAGCGCATTGATGATTGCATGGGAGATCACCAGGTTGCGATACCACTTGCGGTTGGCTGGCACGATGTACCAGGGTGCATGCGTCGTACTGGTCTTTTCCAGCACGGCTGCATACGCGGCCTGATAGTCGCCCCAAAGTTTGCGTTCCGCCAGATCGCCAGTCGAGAATTTCCAGCGCTTCTCCGGATTATCGAGCCGCTCTTGCAGCCGCTGCTTCTGCTCCTCCTTGCTAATATGCAGGAAGAACTTGAGAATCGTTGTGCCTTCCTCTACCAGTTGTTGCTCGAATGCATTGATCTGGTCGTAGCGGCGCTGCCACACCTCCGGCGGCACCAGATTATGCACGCGCACGACAAGCACATCCTCATAGTGGCTGCGGTTGAAGATCACGATCTCCCCGCGCGCCGGCGTCTGCTGGTGAATGCGCCATAGATAGTCATGCGCCAGTTCCAGCGGCGTGGGCGCTTTGAAGCTGGCAACGCGCACGCCTTGCGGGTTGACGCCCTCGAAGACATGGCGGATCGTGCCATCCTTGCCCGCCGTATCCATGCCTTGCAGCACGATCAGCACCTTGTGCTTGCCCTCGGCATAGAGCAATTCCTGCAGCGTTTCGAGGCGTTTGTTGAGCGCCGGCAGCGCCGCTTCGCCCGCTTTCTTGCCGCCATCAAACAGACGCTTGTCGTCCGGATCCCAGGTGGACAGATCGATCTTGGCGTTGGGTGGCACACGATAGAGATCTACGTTCATGCTGTGCTCCGTCATGATGTTTGTCGCCCGCAACACCGGGCTGGGTGGTTTCATTGGATAACGTCACTGTACCGCACGCCGCGCCACATAGCAAATGATTGTTGCCACCTATTAACGTACAGTTAGCACACCAATAACATGAGCAGGTTACACTGATGACGGCACGAAATTTGAATGGGGAGCCAAAGTTCGTGACCGTCATTCTTCTTCTCCAAACCACCTCTTCGGGAGCCTCACCTCATTCCCGGCGGAAGCTCAGTTCGCTTTGGTTAGCGGCGGACTGAGCATTCTGTATTGGGGAACTTTTCCTGGCGATACGACGTACATCGGAATAGGAACATATAGCCCAAAAATCGTTGTTTCTGCGAGGTTCGATCCATGCAAAGCACACCCTTCCGCTTCCTGCGCGCCTGGTCATGGCTGTTGGCGACGCTGCTGCTTGCGAGCCTGACGCCTGCTGCGGTGTACGCCCAGACGCCCGGCGCAACCTTTACAGGCGCCGGCTGGCAGGCGAATTACTGGAACAACATCACACTGGACGGCGCGCCTGTGCTCACGCGCACCGACGCCGATGTCAATTTCAATTGGGGGTTGGGGGCGCCCGCGCCGGAGATTACGGTCGACAACTTTTCGGCGCGTTGGACGCGCACGCTGGAGGTGACGCAGCCGGGCAGTTATCGCTTCACCCTCAACAGCGACGACGGCTCGCGTCTTTTCATCGATGGGGAGCTGGTCATCAACGCCTGGTATGACCACGGCCCCTCGCGCACGTTTTCTACAACGCGCACCCTGAACGCAGGCAGCCACGAAGTGCGCATCGAATATTACGAGCGGAGAGGGGCGGCCAGTGTACGCTTTGGCTGGGCGCAGGTCGGCGCCGCGCCCGCAACGCCAGCCACACCCACAGTCCCCACACCGCCGCCACCGCCTGCCGCGAACCAACCGGTAAGCAGCGGCCAGTGGCGTGGTGAGTATTACAACAACCGCGATCTGCTCGGCGCACCGGCGCTCGTGCGCGGCGACGCCCAGATCGATTTCAATTGGGGCTTTGGCTCGCCTGCAGTCGGTGTGATCAACGCCGACAACTTCTCGGTGCGCTGGACAAACAGGGTGAACTTCCCCAGCGGTTTCTATCGCTTCCGCGTGACCGTAGACGATGGCGCGCGCGTCTTCGTCAACGACCAGCTTGTCATTGACGCCTGGCGGGTGCAAGGCGTCGCCACTTTCGATTCGGGCGACATTGCGTTGGGCGGTAATGTGCCGTTACGCGTCGAATACTTCGAGGATGCCGGCGAGGCGCGCGTCACGTTAACATGGTTTCCGACGGGCGGCGTCACTCCGCCGACGCCTGCCCCGCCGCCCGCCGGTGACATCTGGACGGCGGAATATTTCAACAATCCCGATCTGGCAAACGCACCGGTGCTTGTGCGCGGGGAAGGCGGCGCCATCGACTACAACTGGGGTGTGGGGTCGCCAGCGCCGGGCGTGGTCAACAGCGATTTCTTCTCGGCGCGCTGGAACCGGGTGCTCAACCTTGGCGCCGGCGCGTATCGCTTCCGCGTGCTGGTCGATGACGGCGTGCGGCTTTACGTCAACAATCAATTGCTGATCAACCAGTGGCGTCAGCAGGCGCCCACCGAGTTTACCGCAGACATCACCCTGCCGGGTGGGGCGGTTCCGGTGCGGTTGGAATATGTCGAGTTCACTGGCAACGCCCAGGTGCGGCTAACGTGGGAGACAGTCGGCGGCGGTGGCGGGGTTGCCACGCCTGCACCGGAGTGGAGCCAGGTGAAACCACCGCAATCCTACGTCGGCGAATACTTTGCCAATCGCGACTTGAGCGGCGCCCCGGCGTTGGTGCGGCAAGATCGCGACATTGACTTCGATTGGGGCAACGATGCGCCTGGGCCGGGCGTACCCGCCGACAACTTCTCGGTGCGCTGGACAAACACGCTGCGCCTGGACAAAGGTCGCTATCGCTTCACCGTCGAGACCGACGACGGCGTGCGCCTCTTCATCAATGACCGGCTGGTTATTGACAAGTGGCGGGTGCAGTCGCGCACGAAGCACACCTACGAGAGCTCGCTTGACGGCGGTGACTATCGCATCCGTATGGAATACTTCGACGAGGGGGGAGCGGCCTTTGCCCGTTTACGCATCGAGGTGCGCAAGGAACCGAGCGGCGCCATTGGCAACATCATCACCTGTGTGCCGCCGCAACCGCAAAACTACGCATGGATCAAACTCTACCGGCTCAACAGCGCCAACCAGTGGGTCGCCATTGGCCGGGGCATCGGCTCGATCAATCCGACCGGCTATCTTAAGATCGATGGGCTGCCGGTGGACGTCAACCGTTTTGGCGGCGCCGGTGAACCGTACAAAGTGGAACAGTGGGTCGATAACCGCGTGGTGCAGTCCACCGGCGACTTCCTGCGCGGCGAGCCAGAGTTCCGCGTGCGCGCCTTTGCCGACAATTACACGCCGTGGCGTTGCACTCCCTGATCGGGGTGCGCACAAGCGCAGGGGAACACGGCGCAAGCAGTGACAAACGGGACGCCACTGCTTGCGCCACGCATCGCCTCAACCGCAAGTTTGTGGCTGGCTATGCGATAATATACGCGCGCCAGCACAACGTGCGCGGCGGCAGGCGGCAACAGCGACCACACAAAGGAAAAGGCGAGCGATGCAAGTTGAAGCGTTCCAGGAATACCAGCGCGAGTCGCGCAAGACATGGAGTCTGATCCACACCGACCACCCTATCGTCTACCCAACGCTAGGACTGGTCAATGAGGCCGGCGAGGTTGCCGGCAAGGTGAAGAAGATATTCCGTGACAAACAGGGCGTCATTTCCGACGCAGACCGCGAGGCGCTCAAACAGGAGCTAGGCGACGTGCTCTGGTACCTGACGCAGATCGCCACCGAGATCGGCGTTGGGCTGGACGAGGTTGCCAGCGCCAACCTGACCAAACTCTTCGACCGGCTAGAGCGAGGCAAGATTCGCGGCGAGGGCGACCAACGCTAGAAGATCAATCTTTGCTTTTATCAACAACGAACTTACTATTGACGGGTGTAGCAGAAGCAGTCAACCACATGATCGTTGACCAGACCGCACGCCTGCATAAAGGCGTAACAGATCGTTGGGCCAACAAAGGTGAAGCCGCGTTGCTTGAGGTCTTTGCTCATCGCTACGGCTTCTGATGTTTGTGCAGGGAGATCACGCAGGCTGCGCCGCTGGTTGATGATGGGCGCTCCGCCGACGAATTGCCAGATGTAGGCGTCGAAGCTGCCATACGCCGACTGTACGGCCAGGAACGCCCGGGCGTTCTGAATGAACGCCTTGATCTTGAGGCGGTTGCGCACGATGCCAGGGTCGGCCAGTAACGCGGCGATCTTGTCATCGCCATAGCTCGCCACGATCACCGGGTCAAAGTGGTCGAACGCAGCGCGGTAATGTTCACGCTTGCGCAAGATTGTGATCCAGGCGAGTCCGGCCTGAGCGCCCTCCAAACAAAGCATCTCGAACAGACGGCGATCATCGTGAACGGGCACGCCCCATTCGGCATCGTGATAGGCGACATAGAGCGGGTCGCTGCCCGCCCATGCGCAGCGGATCAAATCTGTCAAGGTCGACTTCCTTTCTTTGGCCGGCTATGCAACCGGTGAGCAACCACACAAAAAGCCCCGGACTTGCACCGGGGCTTTATCGACGCGTTCAGCGAGGGATTACTTTGCCTTGCCCTGCGCCGCCACCGCCGCTGCCGCCCTGGCGATCTCTTCCGGGTCGCCGAGATAATAACTCTTGATTGGCTTCAAATTTTCATCCAGCTCATACACCAGCGGTGCGCCGGTGGGGATATTGAGCTTGATGATCGCCTCTTCGCTCATGCCGTCCAGATACTTCACCAACGCGCGCAGGCTGTTGCCATGGGCGACAATCATCACCCGCTTGCCAGCCTTGATCACCGGCACGATTTCGCTCTGCCAGTAGGGGATGACGCGCGCCACCGTTTCCTTGAGCGACTCGGTAAGCGGAAGCTCGTCCTGGCTTAGCCCGGCGTAGCGCGGGTCGCGGCCGGGATATCGCTCGTCATCCGGAGTTAGCGCAGGTGGAGGCGTGTCATAGCTGCGGCGCCAGATCAGCACCTGCTCGTCGCCAAATTTGGCTGCCGTCTCAGCTTTGTTCAATCCCTGCAACGCGCCGTAGTGACGTTCGTTGAGTTGCCACGCCTTCGTCGTGGGAATCCACATCAGATCAAGTTCGTCCAGTACAAACCAGAGTGTCCGGATCGCTCGCTTGAGTACAGAGGTGAAGGCCACGTCGAAGGTGTAGCCCTCGGCGCGCAGCACTTCGCCTGCGCGTTTCGCCTCCTCGCGCCCCTTCTCGGAGAGATCGACATCCGTCCAACCCGTAAAGCGATTTTCCTTGTTCCAGGTGCTCTCGCCGTGGCGAAGCAAGACAATTTTGTACATCATGATTTCCTTTCTGAAGTTTGCCGCCTGTGACAAAAAACGGGCGCGGCCGACCACGACCTGCGCGCGCAAGGATGAATTGTACGCCGAAGCGGATTCAACGCCAAGCACACGCTGCGCCTGCTTATTCGTCCTGCAGATGCGCTTCCAGGAACCACAACGACTTGTCGAGACCCTGTGAGGCGCCGGTGTCTATGACCTTCTCCCAACCGAAAACCTGCCCTCGATTCAAAGCCGTCCGATATACAGAGTCGTGACGTATTCCATGTGCACACGACCATGCTGCGCCGTTGCGGCGAAGAGTGTGCGCACCGCTGCCAGCAGCGCCGGGTAGGAGGGATGCTCGGGCGCAGGCATGTACGATGTCGAACTGATGCGATCGATGACGCCGGCCAGGTCAAGCGGCTGGCGATTGACAAAAGTGCGTCGGACATAACCCGCTGCACCAAAAAATTCAGCCAGCCGGGTGGCATCGACAACATGCGTATGATCGACCTGAGCATAGTCCAGCCCAAAGCGCTCGATCAAGGCCTGATAGCCGGCCAGAAAGGGCGTCCCTGTCTCACGTCGCACGTTCCAGATCAACGCCACCCAGCCCCCTGGTCGTAAGATGCGGCGGAACTCGACACGCGCGGCAGCCGGCTCGAACCAGTGAAACGCCTGTCCGGCGACGACGAAATCGATGCTGTGGGTGGGTAGAGTGGTGGCTTCGGCGCTTCCTTCCCGGCTGGTGTAGCCAGGATGTCCTCCCAGGAGCGCATCGGCGGCGCCGCGCATGTGCGCGTTCGGCTCAACCGCATGGATCGTGCAACCGGCCGTCAACAGCAGACGCGTCAACAGTCCGGTGCCGGCGCCGACATCAGCCACCACCGATCTTGGGCCGAGGCCATACGCTGCCACCAGGCAGGTCAGCAGCGCCAGCGGATAAGATGGACGCCCGCGCACATAACTGGCGACGCGGTTATCGAAGCGCGCAACTGTCTCTGACATGGAGATCTCTTTCTGTCAAGCGTTATGCGCCACTCGCCAGGGTCAACGTTTGACGCGTCACGGGTGGCGCCTGATGCCTTAACCCCAAAACCGATACAACGAAAACCCGATCTCGACCAGTTGCGGCCAAACGTTCAGCGACAGCAGCAGCAGCCAGACCAGCGTCCAAAACAGGTTGCTGAACGCATCCACGTACCAAAAGAGGAAAATCAGCAACAAGAAACCAAACGAGTACAAAGGCGCCAACAGTCGGTGCACACTGTACGGCAACCAGGGCGCCAGGATGCCAAAGCCATCCAGCCCTGGCATTGGGATCAGGTTGAAAAGGATAGCTGTGACCTGCAAAAAGATTAACAAAGAAATCGCCGCCCAAAAAAAGATATGTTCAATAAAGAAATTGACATCCTGGATCAGCAGGAAAGGCAAAGCGAGCAGCGCCGCAAAGAGTGCATTGGCGCCTGGTCCAGCCGCCGAAACGACGCTCTGCATCCAGCGGCTGCGAATGGCGTCCATGTTCACGTAGACGGCGCCGCCCGGCAGCCCGATCCCGCCGAGCAGCAAAAAGATGACCGGCATGATGATGCTCAACAGCGGGTGCGTATACTTCAGCGGGTTGAGCGTCAGGTAGCCACGCTCTGCTGCGCTGTCGTCGCCGCCAATGTAAGCCATTGCCGCATGACCAAATTCGTGCAGCGCCAGCGAGACAATCCATCCGATAGTGACAAAGACGAACAAGATGATCTGCGGCAGCGCGCTGCTCTGGTCTAACGTGGATTCTGTGAGTTGATACAGATAATAGCCCAACCCCACCATCGCAGCCACCAATCCCAGAAAGATCGGGCTGATCGCCCAGGCTTTGCGTTTGGCGCGCGCCTGTTCAGCGGCAGCGCGCCGTTGTTCAGCTGCGACAGTGGCCGAAATTTCGTAAACACTGACCGGCGCCTGACGCACGGCGTCAGCGTCGATGCGCCAGGTCTGTTGCCACTCGGCGACCTCTGGCGACGGGTGCAGCAGCGTGCTGACCAGGAGATCGCGTGTGCTCGCAAAGGCCAGCCCCACGGCTTGCGCCTCCTGCACCGCTCCCACCAACACCTGTTGTAGATTGGGGTCGATGCGGTCTGGCGCCCTGTCGTCGGCGCCAGTGCGCCAATGCACCATCTGCCGGTCGCTAAATTGTGTTTTGAGTTCGCGCACCATCGCCTCCGTGTTGTAACCAAGCCCACGTAAGACGCCGGCAGCATCGGCGTCCTGTTGTAACAAGACGCCATACAACAGGTGGATCGCCGAAAATGACAGGGCGCGCGCCTGTTTGGCTATGGCGGCGGCTTGTTGCACAGCAATCACCGCTTGCGCTGAAAAGTGTTCTGGTGCGAAAACTTGCATGGCTGCTCCTGACTTGCCGCCGGTTACAATGTCGGCGTTTCGGGGTAATCGGTGCGTGCTTTGAATAGCATTATAGCGTTCGCCAGATTGACAACCAAAGATGGATTCGCTAGAATTTTGTCAGTTTTCCGCAGCAATTGATCCCTGTTCAAAGCAATTCATTTTCCATTGGCAACACCTAAAGGAGGTTTTGCATGAATCGTCGAGAGTTCTTGACGAGCGTTGCAACGAAAGCGGCTGGCGGCGCCGTCATTGGCCTGGCAGCTGGCTGCTCGTTCAGTGCGACGCCCGCCGCTCAGGAAGTGCAGCAGGCCGCCGCACAGGATACAGCACTCCCCGAACTGAAGTGGGAGATGGCAACAAGTTGGACGCCAGCAGTGGATATTCTGTTTGGTACGGCGCAGCTCTTCACCGAAACAGTCAAGACGTTGACCGGCGGCAAATTCCAGATCACAGCGCGCGCGGCGGGTGAATTGGCGCCCGGCACACAGGTGCTTGACGTGGTGCAACAGGGCGCCGTCCCCATCGGTCACACCGCCTCCTACTACTACATCGGCAAAACGCCAGCCACCGCCTTTGGCACAACGCTGCCTTTTGGCCTGACGGCGCAACAGCAGAACGCCTGGCTTTATGCAGGCGGCGGCATGGAAGTCATGCAACAACTTTACGCCGACAAATTCAACGTGATCCCCTTTGCCGCCGGCAACACAGGCATGCAGATGGGCGGCTGGTTCCGCAAAGAACTCAATACGGTTGCGGATCTGCAAGGCCTGAAGATGCGCATCGCCGGATTGGGCGGCCAGGTAATGGCCAAGCTCGGCGTCAACGTACAGGTGCTGCCTGCTGGCGAAATTTTCCAGGCGCTGCAGACGGGCGCCGTCGACGCCGCCGAGTGGGTTGGCCCCTACGACGACGAAAAACTGGGCTTGAACACCGTCGCCAATTTCTATTATCGGCCCGGCTGGTGGGAGCCAGGCTCATCGTTGGAAGTGAACGTCAACCTGGATGAGTGGAAGAAATTGCCCGAACTCTACCAGGTGGCGCTGTCAACGGCGGCAGCGCAGGCCAACCTGGTGATGCTCTCACGCTATGAGGCCGCCAACGACGCTGCCCTGCGCCGCCTGGTGGACGGCGGCACCCAGGTGCGCGAATACAGCACCGAGATTCTGACAGCAGCCTACAATGCCTGGCTTGAGCTGGCGGATGAACTGTCGGCAAAGGATGCAGATTTCAAGGCGATCTACGAACAGTGGAATGGCTTCCGCCAGACGATCTACAACTGGAACAAGACAAACGAGTTCTCGTTCACTTCTTTCGTGTACAATCAGGCTTGATCCATCTTCACCGACATTGACAGAACAACAAATGCGCCCGGTGCACCTTTTACTGCGCCGGGCGCATTTATATTGGTTTTCAGCAAACGGTTTGAAGATTGTCAGCATCGACGCTAAGGCGCAGAGACGAAGCTGTTGGGAATGCTGATATTGTTTTGCTCTTTCCTTGCGCTATCGCGTCTCTGCGTCAAAGACAGGCAATTTGCAACTGACCACCCAAGCGTTGCCTCAGGCGGCCAGATCGATCAGCCAGTGCACTGTCTGCGGGAAGATAATCACCAGTATCAGTACCAGCACTTGCAGCGCCATAAAGGGGAAGGCGCTGCGATGAATCTCACCGGTGGACACCTCGCGCGGCGCCACGCTCTGCAGATAAAACAGTGAGAAGCCAACCGGTGGGGAAATGAATGCGATCTGCAGGTTCACCGCCATAATGACGCCAAACCAGACCAGGTCGATGCCCAGCGCCGCCGCTGCCGGTACAAAGAGCGGCATCACGATGAAAGCAATCTCGATGAACTCCAGGAACATGCCCAGGAAGAAAACTGCGATATTGCTGACGATCAGGAAGCCGATCACGCCGCCCGGCACATTGGTCAGCAGCGATGTGAAAAAGTCCTTGCCGCCCAACCCGTCGAAAACCACCGTAAACGTGCTGGCGGCAAGCACGATCATCATCACCATGCCGCTGATGCGCGCCGTGGAAGTGGCGGCGTCGACCAGGTTGCGCCAGGTCAGTTTACGGTTAATGGCGGCCAGAATGCATGCACCCACACTACCGACGGCGCCTGCTTCGGTCGGGGTGGCGATGCCGAAAAAGATGCTGCCCAGCACCAGAAAAATCAGCACAATCGGCGGGATGACAACCTTGACGACGCGGCCCAACAACCTTGCGCCGTGGATCGTGCGCACCTCAGGCGGCAGGGCTGGCGCCACTTGGGGACGGATCAGCGCCAGGATCACGACATAGAGCAGAAACGAGCCCGCCAACATCAAACCCGGAATAAAGGAGCCGATAAACAGGTCGCCCACCGAGACGCCGATCTGCTGGCTCAGCACGATCAGCACCAGGCTGGGTGGAATCAGCTGCGCCAACGTCCCCGACGCCACGATCACCCCGGAAGCCAGTCGCCTGTCGTAGCCGTAGCGCAACATGATCGGCAACGACATCATGCCCATCATGATCACCGTCGCCGCCACAACGCCGGTGGTCGCCGCCAACAATGTGCCAACGATAATGACGGCAACCGCCATGCCGCCACGCACCGGGCCAAACACGATCCCTAACGTTTCGAGTAGTTCTTCAGCCAGACCAGATTTTTCAAGGATGGCGCCCAGAAAGATGAAATAGGGGATCGCCAGCAGCGTGAAGTCGGACATCGTGCCAAACCAGCGATTGGGCAGCAAGCGCAACAGGTTGGGTTCGAAGGCGCCCACCGCCAGACCGATGGCGCCAAAGAGGATCGCCGCCCCGGCGAAAGAGAAGGCGACCGGGAAACCGCTCATCATGATAAAGAAGAAGCCGACAAACATGGCGACAGCCAGCCACTCATACCCCATGATTCTGTCTCCTGGATGCGTTGAGATTAGCCCTTGCGGACATGGCAGCGCCTCACTCGGCAATATCGACGGCAACGACCTCTGCTGCCATCGCATTCGCAACTTCGCGATGACCGGTGATGATCGCCGCGTACTTGATGATCTGCGCAAGCGCTTGAAGCAATAGCAGCGCAAATCCCACAATGATAAAACTCTTGATCGGCGCGCGTGGCAACCCGTCAGGGTCGGGGGACATCTCCCAGGGGCCAAAGGTTCCATTCGGCAGTTGTCCCCAGGATTGCATCACCGGTGTGATCGTCACCCAGATGCCGATGATCGCTAGAGGCACAATAAAGAAGAGGGTGCCCAACAAATTGACCCATGCCTGACGTTTGGCGCTCCAGCGGGCGTAGAGAATATCGACGCGGACGTTCACATCGTGTTTGATATTGTACGCAAAGATCAACAGAAAAAGGACAGAATAGATGTACCACTGAAGCTCAAGCAGACGAGTCGACGAGAGATTTTGACCAATAAAACGGCCAATGTATCGCGCGGCAACGTTGTAGAAACCGATGACCACCAGCACCAGAATCAAATAGATGCTGATGCGACCAAGCGACTCGGCGATGCGATCAACGCCGCGCGCAAATCTCAGCATTCGACGCATAATTCCTTCCTCCTCTCCTCGCCGGGCGAAGTGCGCCAGAGGCCAACGTATCGACAGCAGCAAGTGCAGAGTTAGCCAGCCTGGTGCGGACATCATGGATAGTCGTAATCTGGTTCTGGGCGTCACCCTGGTGCAACAGTATGGGCTACATTGCGCCAGGAAATAATCTTTGGGTTTAGCTGCAATCTTCCGGGAAGCTTTGACGCTTCCCGGAAGATCAAGATCGCTCACTCCTCCACAATCGTGATGGATTCAATCGTGTCGCTGAGCGTCAGGCTGGACAGAATGTCCACGCCATCGACGACCAGCCCGAAGAAACTGTACGCGCTGTTGACATCGGACGGGGGTGGCGAGAGCGCCAGGAACAACTGGCTGCCGCTGGCGATGATGCTGCCATCAACATCCTGCGTCAGCGAACGATAGGCCACCGAGCCGGTGATCGGCGTCGTCGGCAGGCCGACCTCAGGTTTGATCGTGTACCCCACGTC
>DGFH01000052.1:3132-10020 GCA_002391565.1 Anaerolineales bacterium UBA3905 | reverse complement strand
AGCGCCAGGAACAACTGGCTGCCGCTGGCGATGATGCTGCCATCAACATCCTGCGTCAGCGAACGATAGGCCACCGAGCCGGTGATCGGCGTCGTCGGCAGGCCGACCTCAGGTTTGATCGTGTACCCCACGTCCTTTGTCGGGTCGTTGTTCGGTGCACCGATCACGACCAGTTGCTCTGGGCTGACGTCGTTGACCGGTGTGTTGTCATAGAAGCCCAAATTGGCGAGCACAACAAAGTTGTTGACGGCGGTGGGAGCGTCGTCATCGAACAGGGAAATGGTGAACTCGCCCTGTGAGGTGGCAACCGTCGCGGTGTAGCTTTTTGCCGTGTCGATGACCATCTCCGGCGCCGTGTTGAAATAATTGGCCTTTTCGTCGCCAGAGAGATCGGCCAGCGGGCGGTCGCCTTCCAGGCTGGTGGGGGGGAAGGGGGTCGGCGTTGGCGGCAGCGGCGTCGGCGTCGGCAAGAGGCTGACGTCGCTCTCTTCGATCGTGATGGTTTTGATCAGGTCGCCGGGTGCGGTGGCGCCGGCGCTGGGGTCGCGCAGCGTGATCTGGCTAAGCACGTCGTCGCCTTCGATCACTTCGCCAAAGATCGTGTGATTGCCATCCAGCCAGGGCGTCGGCGCAAAGGTGATAAAGAATTGGCTGCCATTGGTGTTGGGGCCGGCGTTCGCCATTGCCAGCAACCCGCGACGGTCGAAGGTGGCGCCCGGCCAGAATTCGTCGGCAAACTCGTAGCCGGGGCCGCCCATGCCGGTGCCGGTGGGGTCGCCCGCCTGCGCCATGAAGTCGGCAAGCACGCGGTGGAAGGTGGTGTTATCGTAGAAGCCCTCACGCGCCAGGAAGACAAAGTTATTAACCGTCATCGGCGCGCGATCGGCGTACAGTTGCAGCTTGATGTCGCCATGCTCGGTCTTGATCGTGGCGTAGTAGTACTTCGTCGGATCGATGGTCATCTCGGGAGGAGCGTCGTACATGCCATCGCGGGCGGCCACAGCCGTTGCATCGACTGGCGCCGCGGCAACTGCCGCAACATCCGTGGCGGCTGGCGTCTCGCCGACAGGCTCCGGCGTAGCTGCACCGGGCATGCTACAAGCCGCCGCCGCCAACAGCGCCACGCCCAATACCATTGTCAAACCGGCGCTGGCGAGTCTGCCGCGCAATTTCATGGATAGCTTGTTCACGCACCCTCCCCGGCCAGTTTGACCAGTAGCTCGCCGGCTGCGGTGACAGTTGCGACGGCGGCGCCAGGACCTTTCATCGCCGCACGCAACCCTTCGGTCATTTTCGCCACGTTGTGATCGCGGTTATCGCGCAACACGTGCGTGGCGCCTTCCAACAGCCAGCGACTGTCACTTTTCTCGACCAGCGCGTGTAGCAATGGCGTCAGGGCGCGCTTGCCCAATCCAGCCAATGCGTCAGCTGCCTTCCAGCGCACGCCGGCGTCGTCCGTCTCTAGCAAATCGATCAAGGCGTTAATCGATTCAGCGCTAGGGTGGCTGCCTAGATAGGCAATCGCGGCTTCCCGATCCTGACTGGCGGCATTTATATTAGTCGCCGCCAGGATCGCATCATTGACAGAAGTATATGACATATGTTGATTGACTCCTTTTGCTTCGACAAAATAGGTGAAAACGTTCTACCTGCAACAGACAGAAACGTCCCTTCACAAATGTCCCATCACTGATGATTGATGATGCTAAACTGCCATGAAGTTCCGCGCTATCCGACGATCTCCAGGTTGTCTTTGCCGCCATAGAAATCCCACCAGGGTTTGGCGCCTTTCGCCAACACGCGGTTGAGCGCGGTGATATTCTGGACGCCGCGATCTTCCAGCCACTCGATCAATGCATTGAAGCCGCCGGTGGCAAACACAGGGATGCCATCCTGCCAGGTCGCACGACCACATAGCACTCCCGAAAATGGCGTGCCAGCCTCGGCGGCCAGTTCCAGCGTCTCGCGGAAGACATCATCGCTCACGCCGGCGCTCAGGTAGATGAAGGGTTTCTGCGCCACACTCGCCGCCTCACGGAACAGTTCCATAGCCTCCGCCCGGCTATATGCTTTGACGCCCTGGAAGGTGCTGGCGCCCTCTACATAGGTCATGTTGACCGGCACCTCGACCTTGAGCACGTCGACGCCATATTCTGGTTTGGAAAATTCGGCCATGTAGGCTTTTACCATTGCCGGCTTGGCTTTGGCAAACTCCAATCCTTTGGCATCACCTAGCGCATCGTTGTAGCAAATTGGCTCCAGGAAGAAGGGCACATCCTCGGCCTTGCACTCGCTGCCAATGCGTTCAATGAAGGCTTGCTTGGCGCTGTTGATACGCGGGGGGTGCGACGGGTTGTAATAGAGCAACACCTTGATCGCTGTGGCGCCGGCAGCCACCAGCCGCCGCACGCTCCATTCCGGCAACAGGTCGGGCATGCGGCTGTCGTCGGTGGTGTCATAGCCGGTCTTCTCGTAAGCCAGCAACACGCCAGTGCCAGGCGCGCGCGCCGCAAGCGCTGGCAAGCCAAACTCTGGATCCATCAGGATGGCGCTGGCGTGTCTGGTCAAGACCTGGGTGACGGCGGTCTTGAACTGCGTCATTTCTTCGGCGGAGACAGGGGCGCCGCCTCGCGCCTTGCTGATTGCCTTCTGCAACGAGCCGCGCTGATCCATCGCCGCCGCAGCGATCACGCCGTGGTCGTCGGCGCAACTGTTGATGCCCGCAACCTTGCCTTTGGAAAGTTTCACTCTTGCCATGTGGCCTCCTGTGAACTGAATGATTGATCGCAACGCGAATGGGTTGCTGCCTGGGATGTACGAAAGGAAAGCGTCCACTCTGAAATAATGGTATCGCATCCTCAGGTTTGTTCCAAACGCGTCGGGGGAAAACAGAGTGGTGCAAATCAAGAAAGCGGCTGGCCTGGAGGCGTCAGGAGATTTATGCGCCAAAACCGCTGAGCGCTAATCTTAACCGGTCTTCCACCGTGGTGACATCTTTCGGCAACGACTGGATAGCGCGTTGCGCCTCGACGATACTGTAACCAAGCGCCACCAGTGCATCGATCACCTCGGCGTCGGCGGCGCTGATTTGCGCCAATGCTTCGACGCCGCTGGCCGGCGCCTTCACCTTGTCCTTCAGCTCCAGCACGATCTTTTCCGCTGTGCGCTTGCCGATGCCCGGAACGCGTGCGATCACGCCTGGTTCACTGTTGCTCAATGCCAGTCGCAACGCGTCAGGGCTCAGCGTGCTAAGGGTGCTCAGGGCGACCTTCGGCCCGACGCCGCTAACGGTCAACAGCAATTCAAAAATGGTCAGTTCATCTTCACTCTCGAAGCCGTAGAGGGTGAGGGCGTCCTCGCGCACCTGAAGATAGGTGTGCAACAAAACAGCAGCACCCTCCTGGCAACGTGCTGCTGTTGGTTCAGGTGTATAGACTTTGAAGCCGATGCCGCCGCCAGCCCCCCCGACATCAATGACCAGGGCATCTTTCTGCCGAAGCGCTACCGTGCCGCGTACCATGCGCACCATGGCGTTCACTCACCTGGCAGGCGCCGCAGAAAGGGTGACATGCCTCATCGGCACGGGAACGCGCCTAGCTTGGGCGTATTCCATCGGAATTGAATTTGTAACCGGCGCCACGTACCGTCAATAAGTATACAGGTTGTGAGGGGTCTTTTTCAATTTTCTCGCGCAGGCGACGCATGGCGACTTCGACCAGGTTGGTGCCGCCGGCCATGTCATAGCCCCACACATGCTGAAACAGTGTGTCTTTGCTAACGGGACGATCGGGCGTGGTCATCAGATAGCGAAGCAGCTGATATTCGATGGGCGTCAGGTGCACAATCTCGCCGCGCACTGAAACTTCGTGGGTGTCGTCGTTGAGCATGATCTCATTGGCGGTCAACACCGATGGCTCGGCGCGTTCCTGGCTCCAATAGACGCGGCGCAAGATCGCCTGCAGCCGCACCTCGACCTCGCGGAAAGTAAAGGGCTTGGTGATGTAATCGTCGGCGCCTAAATTGAAACCATGCACAATATCGTCGGGGCGATTGAGTGCAGTTAGCATCACGATCGGGATGTCACTGCGCTTGCGCAGTTCAATGCAAGTAGCGAAGCCATCCAGCTCCGGCATCATGATGTCGAGTAGCACCAGATCGATCTTGCGCGTGGTCACAACATCCAGCGCCTCACGCCCATTGCGCGCAATCATCACATGGTACCCATGCCGCTGCAACGAGATTTGGAGCAGGTTGCGCAACGGCTCCTCGTCATCGACGACCAGGATCGAAATGTTGTTGGCGGGCACGGTGGACTGCAGCAAAGTTGCGCTGGTCATGGTAGGTTTTGTCAACGATTCACCGCGATGGAATGTAAGTGTCTGGTACATACGCATATCTTCCACATTATGGCCGTCAGCGGCCTCATCATCCCTGTCATGATCGATTCAGCGGCGCTGTTTCCTGTCGATGTGTAGCATCTAACACGAATAGCCGATGTGAGCAGGCTTTGAGCTTGCGCAGTTGTTCACCTGCATCATCATTGTAATCGCAGGCCGATGCTCAATCCTTCGCGATCTGTGGAAGAAAATTACCGCATTTGATGGAAAATCATATTAACTGGGTGTAACGCACCGTTTGCAGGTGACAGATGGCGATCGCCACACCATCGGCGGCGTCATCAGGGGTCGGCGGCGCAACCAGACCCAGCAATTGCTGCACCATCTGCTGCACCTGCGACTTGTCGGCGTTGCCATAGCCGGTGACAGCCTGTTTGACTTCCGCCGGTGTGTATTCGACGACAGGCAAGCCCGCCAACGCCGCCGCCACCAACACCGCGCCGCGCGCCTGCCCCACCGAAATGGCAGTGGTCACGTTGCGGCCAAAGAAGAGTTTTTCCACCGCAACCTCGTCGGGTGAAAACTCTTCGAGCAGCGCCTGCGTATCTTGAAATAGCTCCAGCAACCGCAGATGCATTGGCTCACCCGCTGGTGTGCGAAACACACCGCAGGCGAGTAACACAAAGTCGCCATGCGCGTTCTCACCGACGATGCCATAACCCGTGATCGCTGTGCCAGGGTCGATGCCCAGCACGACTCGCACAAAAGCAGAATCGGTCATACGCGCTCCTCCACCTCTCAAGACAGCCATCCGTCATACGTCAGGGTTGTGACACCCGCCAAAAAAGAAGGGGCGACCGACGCGCAGGCCGGCCACCCCAGGCAAGTGAACAAAGACGCGCTTACGCAAATTGCGCCATCATGGCTTCCGTCATTTCCAGGTTGTGATAGACCTTGTTGACGTCGTCCAACTCCTCGATCGCCTCAACGAGCGCCAACACCGACGCCGCTTCCTCTGCCGCCAGTTCGATGGTGTTGTTGGGCCGCATCAACAATTCAGCCTGCGCCGCCTTGAACCCCTGTTCATCCAGCGCCTGGCTGACCTGCGCAAAGGCTGTGCGCTCCGTATACACCTCCACCACATCATCGGAGATTTCCACATCTTCCGCACCGCTCTCGATGGCCGCCATGAAGAGCGCATCCGGGTCAAGACCGGTGGGCGCGCCATCGTCATCGACGCGGTTAAAGACGATGTAGCCTTTTTCCGTAAATTGCCAGGCGACTGAACCCGGTTCACCAAGCGCACCATTCGCCTTCGTAAAGACGCGACGCAGCTCGGAGATCGTGCGGTTGCGATTGTCCGTCAGGCACTCAACCAGCATCGCAATGCCGTGTGGCCCATATCCTTCGTAGACAACCGTCTCGATTTCGGCGCCATCTTTCTCCAGCCCGGCGCCACGCCGGATCGCGCGCTCGATATTTTCCTTCGGCATGTTCTCTGCGCGCGCCTTGTCAACGGCCAGACGCAGTGTGAAGTTTGTGCTCGGGTCGGCGCCACTGCGCGCCGCCACCTGGATTTCACGCGCCAGCCGGGTGAACAATTTGCCGCGTGCTGCGTCAGCCGCCCCTTTTTTGCGTTTGATGGTTGACCATTTTGAGTGCCCGGACATGCCTCTCTCCCCTTATGATTGCCCTTTCGCCGCCAGGAACCGCATCAACGCCGCTCCGTGAGCTCGTGTCCTGGCCATGGCGCCATTGCCAAAACTTTGATTCCATAGTATGGCACAAGCCAGACGCTTCGCCAACCCTCAGAGCAGCCAGATGCGCTGAACTTGTGCGCCGTCGCCAGGTTATGTCATGCCATGACCACGTCAGCGCGTCTCCACCATCGCGTTATGGCGGTTGGCTGCCGCTCTGATGAATGCCAGGAAGAGCGGATGCGGCTTGTTGGGTCGGCTCTTGAATTCGGGGTGGAACTGACTGCCGAGCATGAAGGGGTGCGTCCCTAGCTCGGCGATCTCCACCAGCCGACCGTCCGGCGACATGCCGCTAAAGACCATGCCGCGCGCCTCCAGATCGCCTCGATAGGCGTTGTTGAACTCGAAGCGGTGACGATGTCGCTCCTGCACGATCGGGCCAGCGCCCACATCGGCATATGCGGCGAAGGCGCGTGTATTGGGCACAAGCTGACAATCGTAGATGCCCAGCCGCATCGTACCCCCCATGTCGGCGATATCGCGCTGATCGGGCATTAGATCGATGATCGGATATTCGGTGCTGATGTCGAACTCGGTGCTATTCGGCTCATCGGTCTGGTAGATGTGGCGGGCGAACTCGATGCACATGACCTGCATCCCCAGACACAGACCCAGATAAGGCAGGTTGTTTTCACGCGCAACGCGGGCAGCGATGATCTTGCCCTCGATGCCGCGATAGCCAAAACCTCCCGGCACGACCACGCCATCGGCCACCAACAGCCTCTCGATGCCTCGTCCCTTCTCTAGCTCCTCCGAATTGACCCAATCGATCTCGACATCCCACCCTGCCGCCA
>DGFH01000052.1:0-3058 GCA_002391565.1 Anaerolineales bacterium UBA3905 | reverse complement strand
GACGCTCAGATACGAATCCTCCAGTTCGACGTATTTACCGGCCAGGGCGATGCGCAACGTGGGCTTGGTGCGCCGCAGATCCGCCACGAATTGTCGCCACGCCTTCAAACCGATTTCTGCCGGCTGCAGCTCCGTCAAATCCAGGCGTTGCATGGTCCAGGCGCCCAATCCATGCTCCTCCAGACTGAGCGGTACAGCGTAAATGGTGTCAGCGGTGAGAAGTGGCACGACCGCTTCGCGATCCACATCGCAAAAGAGCGCAGTCTTGGCGATCACATCATCATCGACGGGATAGTCACTGCGTAGCACGACTACATCCGGCGAGATGCCGATGCCGCGCAATTCGCGCACGCTGTGCTGCGTGGGCTTGGTCTTCAGCTCCTTGCTGGCGGCCAGATAAGGCAGCCACGTCACGTGGACGTAGAGCGTGTTGGCGCGTCCCACATCCTTGCGCATCTGACGAATGGCCTCCAGGAAAGGCAACCCCTCAATGTCACCCACGGTGCCGCCGATTTCGACGATCAACACATCCGCCTGCGCCACACGCGCGGCCAGCCCAATGCGCCGCTTGATCTCGTTGGTCACATGCGGGATAACTTGAATGGTGCCGCCCAGATAGTCGCCGCGCCGCTCCTGGCTCAATACTGCAGTGTAAATTTGTCCACTGGTAATGTTGCTCAATTTGGAGAGATTGACGTCGACGAAGCGTTCATAGTGACCGAGGTCCAGGTCGGTCTCAGCGCCGTCATCGGTGACGAAGACCTCGCCGTGCTGATAGGGCGACATGGTGCCGGGGTCGACGTTCAGATATGGGTCCAATTTCATGGTCGCCACGCGCACCCCGCGCGCCTTGAGAATTGTGCCTAAGGACGCCACGGTAACGCCCTTACCCAAACCGGAGACAACGCCGCCGGTGACGAAAATGTATTTGGTCATATTCCCTCGCTTGCTTTTGATGCTATCCATTTTTTTGTGCTTCATTATAAAGCCACGCTTAGCGTATTGTGCCAGAGTTTTGCAGCGTTGCCACAATAGATGGAGCGGACGCTTGATGCTTTGGTGCAACGAGACGGGCGCCCTGGGGCGCCCGTCTTTCGTTATTGAATTATCCGGCCCCGCCTGGCGTCGGTGTTGCTGTCACCGGGCGGACGATCGGCGCCGGTTGCGCCGGATCGCCCGCTGGCTGTGGCGATGGCGGCGGTGGCGGCGGCGCTGTCGTCGGCGTCGGCAGTGGCGTCGGCGTATCGGTCGGCGTCGGCAGTGGCGTCGGCGTATCAGTCGGCGTCGGCAGTGGCGTGTTGGTCGGCGTATTGGTCGGCGCAGGCGGCGGCGTATTGGTCGGCGTCGCTGTCGGGGTATTGGTTGGCGCAGGCGGCGGCGTATTGGTCGGCGTCGCCGTCGGCACAATCACAATGGTGGGCGGCGTCGGAGAAAGCGTGGGCGTCGACGTCGCCGTGCCGTTGCCGGCGTCGCTGGTCGGCGTAGGCGTCACGATATGTGGCGTTGAGGTGGCGGTAGCCGTCGGCGTAGGTGTAGCTGTTGCCGTAGCAGTTGCAGTTGGCGTAGGCGTCGCGGTCGCTGTGGCGGTTGCGGTCGGCAGTTTAGGGGTGGGACGCGGTTCATCGTCGGGCGGGCGCGGCGTTGGCGTACTGGTGGCCGTCAGCGTTGGCAACGCTGTCGGTGTTGCCGACGGCGTTGCTGTTGCGGTGGGTGTGCGGCTGGGCGTTGCGGTGTAGGTTGGCGACGGCGTGTGCGTGATGGTTGGCGTCGGGGTGGCGACCGGCGTTGGTGTACGGCTCGGCGTTGGTGAATTGGTGGCCGTTGCTGTCGCAGATGGCGACGGCGTCGCCGTCTGCGTCTGGGTTGGGACAGGCGTGTCCGTTGGCAGGAGCGTCGCCGTAGCAGAGGGCGTCGCCGTCGGCGTGGTGGTAGGCGTCGTGGTGGGAACTTCGGTTAGCCCTGCCGCCGCCACGTCGTTCTGACGGTGCTCATCGTCTGCCGTATCACCGGCGTCAGACGTCGGCGTCGTCGGAATTGCCTCCACCTCCAGCCAGCCGGCTTCACCCTCGACACAGCAGATCTGATACCACGCACCACTGGCGTCCTCACCTAATACGCGCAGCAGCACGCCGTCGGCGGCAAAGCCAATGCGGCGCGCCTGTCGAGCAGGCTCGGCATAGACAGGAATCCCCGGTGTGCCCGGCGCAATGACCAGGAGGGTAGGACGCTCCAATCGTTCGCGCGTCGGTTCGACAATGAGCGGTGCGCCGGGCAAGGTCACGACCTGTTCACCTGCGTTGACGACCACTGTCTGGTCGGCCTGAGTGACAGCGACTGCGCCGCGCCTGGTTTGCACAACGACCTCAGTCGCCGATAACGTCTCGAAGGAGAATTCTGTGCCCGTCACCGCCGCTTCGACGACGGAAGAGGTGACAACATAGCGATCGTCACCGGTCAATGCTTCGTCGATCAGGTTGTTGACCCGCCCGCGTGCAACCAGCAGTTCGACCTGTGTGGCGTCAAGCATGGCGCTCAGTTGTGAAAGCACGACATGACTGTCTGGCTCGATCACGACCGTTTGCGCCGGGAATAACTGCACCGCCACCGTCCCGTCGGTGGTCAACACCTGATCACCCTCCGCCAGCTTGAAGAGATCGCCATCAAAGTAGGTGCGATAGGTGTGTGTGCTTTGCTGCAGGAGCGTCACTTCGCCGCCCGTGACGGTCGCAGTCGCTGTGAGTGGCCGCGGCGTGATACGCGAAATGCCAAAGAAGATCAGCAACACAGCGAGCGCGCCTGCTCCTGCCAGCGCCAATGCCTGTCCGGGTTGCAGGCTGCCCAGCCAGTCCCGCAGCCGTGCAGCAATGCCCGGTCGCGGCTGGGGGCGCGCCAATGGCGGTGCAGCCACATCGGACGCGGTGGCAAATACTGTTCGCACCTCCTGCAGGACGAGCTGCGTCAACCGATCGTCAAGATCGGCGGACGGTGCGTCCGTTTCATAGAAGGCGTCAAACAGCTTCTGGATATCCGCGTCCTCGCGGTCGTCCAGCCAGCCCCG
>DGFH01000312.1:16628-16805 GCA_002391565.1 Anaerolineales bacterium UBA3905 | reverse complement strand
TGCACGGCCGTGCAGGGGTGGGGTAACCCAAAAGGAGAACCCCTGGCGTTATCGGATATGTAATCGCATTTTCCACCCGACGGAAACGTGCGGCTCGATGAGGATTAACAAAATGCGCCGGTAATCGACGTTGCTGTTTTCAACGCACGGAGCGGCCTCTTCCGCAGGTCATCGCCT
>DGFH01000312.1:0-16432 GCA_002391565.1 Anaerolineales bacterium UBA3905 | reverse complement strand
CCGGAAACGTCCGGCTGGAAGCTGAACCTACAGTTACCGAATCTGTTTTGTTAAACTCCATTCAGCCGCACCTACTGGACGCGACGTAACAGCAGCGCGTGATACGCCTTGCCTGGCATTGGAATGTCCACGTGTCCGCTGTAACGCTCGCCTGGCGTCACCGTCATGTCCCATGTGTCGATGACTTCCGCCTGGTATCGTTCACCCTCCGGCAGGTTGATCTCCAGCAGGGCAGGTTGGGAGACGCCGGTGTAGATCAGATAGAATTCGTGCGCTTTGCCGGCGCAGGGCAGTGCATTCACCACGCCTGTGATGGGGTCCAGCCCCGTGACAGGGCTATCCTCCAGCAGCTTGCGCAAGAAGGCGATGCGCGGCGCGCTCTCGCCGTGCAACACCCCGCCTTTTGACCACCAGAGAATGTCCTGTGGATGTAGATAGGTCTCGCCGTGCCCGACATAGCCGCCGTGCGCCGTCCCCAGCCAGAAGCGGTGCACCATCTCGCGCGCCGAAATGTTGCCCCAGCCCATCGGGATGTTCCCTTCGTAGCAGCACTCGTCCACCACGACCGGCTTCCGCACCTGGCTGCGCCACAGGCTCACCTGGGAGAGATCGCTGCGCTGGATGCTCTGGTGGGTGACCCACGGCTTGCTGTGGTCGTAAAACTCGCGCCAGTTGTGGATCGAGCGCAGGTGCTGATAGGGGTCGCTTTCCTGCACGATGCGGAAGAAGCGATCCCAATCCGCCATGGATTTGCTGTCCATCAGGTCGTACTCGTTCGCCATCGACCACCAGACGTTGCGATAGGCGGCCAGCCGCGCCACGACATAGCGCAGATAACGATCATCCTGCTCGGCGCGCATGGTGGAAAAGCCCCAGCGGTCGTAAGGATGAAAGAGGATGATGTCGGCTTCGATGCCTAGCTCGCACAGGCGGGCGACGCACGCGTCGAGGTGTTGAAAATAAGCGGGGACAAAGCGGTCGAAGTCGAAACGCCAGCCCTGACGGATCTCGCTTTTGTTGCTGCCTAGCCATTGGCTGCTGCCTTTGGCGAGACAGGGAAATGGATACAGCTCTGGTTCGTTCTCGTTGTAGCGATAGTGCTTGGGAAAGACGCAGAAGCGTATCTTGTTGAAGGGTGATTGCGCCAGCGTTGCCAGCGTCTGCGCCTCCAGCCCGGCGCCTTGCAGGTTCCACACATAACAGGTCGTGCCGATCTGCCGGTAAGGCGTCCCGTCGGCGTAGGCGAAGTGATAGGTGTTGGCGACCCGCACGGGGCCGTGATTGCCTGCCTGCGGTGCGATACAGGTGAAACTGCCTTCACGTCCGTCCAACTCCCGCCGGTTGCTCTGCGTGCGATAGCGCCATTCACCCTGGACATCGGGCATGAAGCGCACGCGGTAAACGCCGTCGCCGTCGTAGAAGCCGTCAACTTCGATGGTGCGATGCTTGTAGGAGAAGTGCGCCGAAAGCTGCACCTCCTGAAAGGGATTGCCTTCCGCCGCGCCGTTGAGCGTAAGCTCGAAGACGCCCCACTGTTCGGTCTGATGATTTGCCGTCACGCGATTATCCGTTTCTGTCCTTTTGCAGTTCGCCCACCTTCCCTGAGCTTCCGGGAAGGTCATTTTGCGAACCTCTGCGTCATTGCGTCTTTGCGTTAGCCTGCCCGGCGGTCACCAGCGTCCGGGCGCAGGAAAAGCACTTGCAGCGTCATCCAGCACCAGCACCCAATCCGGCCCACCTTGAGGCAGGACAAAGGACATGCGCGGCGTTTTGTCGAGCACGCCCAGACTGCGCGCAACGCCGGTGCGTGGGTCATACCACCAGGCGGCAAGCTGCGCGCCGGAGAGCGGCGCTGTGTTCACTTCGATGCTGCCCGCGCCGAAGATCGGGCCGGCCGGAATGTAGATCATGGCGTAACGACCTTCGTGGTCGCGCGTGGCGCGCACGTGATGCGCCCCTTCGCCCACTTCCGACGCGATCAGCGACTGATCCGGGATGCGCGAGAGGAAGGGGCGCGATTGCAGCAGCGCGCGGGCGTGCTGCATCTGGCCGGAGCCGGGCAGGTGCATGGCTTCATACCAGGGGCGGCGGGCGTGGATCACCTGGTCGCGACCGGGCGTCCACATCTGCCAGACGGGGTTGCAGCCGTAGGTGTGGCCGTGCGCCCCGGCAAAGAGCGACCAGTAGATCGCCTTGCGCGCGTCCCAGTCGTCGAGATAACCGCCGTCGAGGTTGCGAATGTTGTCCGCCATGTCCTCGTAGCCGGGTTCGGCGTCCATGCACGGGCGCGTCGGCGTGCGCGCGTAGTCGGCTTCGATGAAGCGCCAGTTGGCCGAGTTGCGGGCATGGCCACTCTGACAGGTGTGAAAATCCAGCCAGGGTTCATCGTGCACATATTCGGCGGTGCTGTGCGGCCCCCACGTGTGCATCGTGATCAAGTGGCGACCACCGTCGCCGGCGCGCAACCCCTCCGCCATGGCGCGCACGATCTGGCGGTGCGTCTCATTCTCAATGGGACGGTCGCCGCCGACGATCCAGATGACCGGCGCGTTGGTGTAGCGCCGCCCCAGGAACTCGCCGTAGATGCGCGCGTTCTCCGGTGTGAAGATTTCGGGGCCCACGCCCCATTTCTGATTCCACTTGTCGCCCCAGGTCGGCAGCATGCCGATGTGCAGCCCCAGCGAGGCCGCCAGTTCGACGACAGCGTCCACGTGGCGGAAGTAGGCTTCGTTGGGCCGCGTGGGGTCGTCGTCGATCAGCGGCAGGTCGCCGTTGCGATTGGGCGTGTGCAGACCGTCCAGCTCGGCGAGCACCACCGTCTGGATCACGGTGAAGCGTTTGGCCGCGCGATCGGCGAGATAGCGGGCGGTCTCCTCGAAGGTGCAGCGATGGAGCAATTCCCATGCCGTATCGCCCAGGTAGAAGAAGGGCGCGCCGTCATCGTGCACCAGAAAACGCCGATTTTCACTGATTTTGAGCATCGTCGGCTTCATCCATTCCTTGGTTGGCATCTTGGCGTCATCGTGGTGCGTGTTGCGTGATTCGTGGCGCCTGGACGATTTCCACACGCAGCACGAATCATGCAACACTCGAGACACAAGCATTCGATTAGGCGATTAATATTTCCCTGGTGCTGCATTGCGTCGATCCACCCAGCGATAATCCAGCCGCGGGATCGAGTCAAGCAGTAGTTGCGTGTATTCGTGCTGCGGACGCGAGAGCACCTGCTTGGCGTCGCCAAACTCGACGATGCGTCCCTTGTTCATCACCGCGATGTAGTCGCTAATGTAGTAGGCGGTGGCGAGATCATGGGTGATGTAGAGAAAGCTGGTTTGAAATTCCTGTTTGAGCGCCAGGAAAAGGTTGATAATGATCATGCGCCGCGAGGCGTCGATCATGCTCACCGGCTCGTCGGCGACGATCAGCTGCGGACGCGGAATCAGGGCGCGCGCCACCGAGGCGCGCTGCAGCTCGCCGCCCGAAAACTGGTTGGGATACTTGCCGCGCACATCCTTGTATTGCATACCGACGGCCGCCAGCGCCTCCTCGACCGCCTGCACGGCCTCATCTTTGCGCAGCCTGGCGACGCGCGTTGCAGTTTCCAGCAGATAGGCGTCGACGGTGCGATACTGGCTGAAGGCCTCGAAGGGGTTCTGGAAGATCGGCTGCACGGTGCGCAGGAATTCAGTGCGGCTGGGACGCGTGCCCTTGCCGGCGACCGTGTGTCCGGCCACCGTCACCGCGCCCGATGACGGCTGGACGAGGCGCAAAATCACCTTTGCCAGCGTCGTCTTACCGCTGCCCGACTCGCCGACCAGACTGATGATCACCGGCTTGTCGCTTTCGATGGTGAGGTTGATGTCATTGAGCGCCCGCACCTTGATCGTGCGCGGAAAGCTGCCCAGGTGATAGGTCTTGTTCAAGCCTTGTGCTTTGAGAATTGTCTTCATACATCACGCTCCACATCCGCCGTCAGTTGCGCCGTGTCGTGGGCAATCTCGCTCAACCTGGGGCCAGCCTGCAAGGTTTGCTTCAATTCCGGGACGCTGGCGGCGTAATGACAGGCCGAGAAGCGCCCGCGCTCATGCTCCAGCAGAGGCGGCTCCTCTTTGCGACAAAGCGCAGTGGCAAGTGGGCAGCGCGGGGCAAAGCGGCAGCCTTGCGGCATCTCCCACAGGCTGGGCGGGCTTCCCGGCAGGCCGTGGCGGGCGCGGTCGTCGCCGATGGTCGGCAACGAGTTGATCAGCATCAACGTGTATGGATGCAGCGGGCGCTGAAAGAGGTCGTCGGTGTCGGCGTATTCGACCACCTTCGCCGCATACATGATCAACATCTTCTGCGTGATCTGATAGTGCACGCCCATGTCGTGCGAGACGAGCATGATCGTGTTGCCCATCTCCTTTTGCAGATCGAGCAGCAGCAACAGAATGCTCTTTTGCACCACGACATCGAGCGCGGTCGTCGGTTCGTCCGCCAGGATGACTTCCGGCTGAAAGAAGGTCGCCATCGCCACCATGATGCGTTGGCGCATCCCGCCCGAAAGCTGATGCGGGTAGGCGTCGATGGCTTCGGGCGGCAGCCCCAACTTGGGCACGAAGGCGCGCACCTGCGCCAGCACTTCCTTTTTGCGCCCGGCCGTGGCGGGAAAATCCACGAACTGGTCGCGGATGCGCACCACCGGGTTGAGCGAACTCATCGAGCTTTGCGGGATGTAGGAGATATGGCGGAACCACTCGCGGCGAATGTTCTCGGTCGTGACCGGTTCGCCGCGTTCATTGACGAAGCCATAATCCACCATCCCCGACGAGAGACTGAGCGGAAAGCCGATGTCGCCGTAGATCACCTTCATCAACGTGCTTTTGCCGCAGCCCGACTCGCCGGCGATGCCCATCACGATGCTGTCAGGAATCTCCAGTGTGACGCCATCGACGGCGTTGACATGGCCGCGTTGCGTCGTGTAGGTGGCTACAATATTGTCGAGCCGGATCATGCAACACCTCGTCTTTCGGCAAACAGCTCGTTGTAGCCCGTCGAAGTCAGGAACAACCCCAGGAACAGCGCAACAGTCGTGACGATGGGGGCGATGATCCAGAGCGGCTGGCCGATCATGATGGCGTTGTAGTTGAGCGCCCAAAAGATGATCGAGCCGAGCGTCGGGATCACCACGTTGGAGAGCCCGATCACCGCCAGCGCCGCCTCGGTGTTGATGGCGAAGAGAATCGTGTTGATGAAACCGACCACCATGAACGCATAGACGTAAGGAAAAATTTCTCGCCCGATGATCGGCATTACCCCGGCGCCGGAGAAGCGCGCCATGTTGATGAACTCGCGTTCGCGCAGCGTCAGCGCCATCGAGCGGATTGTGCGCGCATTCCAGGCCCAGCCAAAGACGATGAGAATCGCAGCCACCACAAAGAAGGAGGTGTTGCCGCGCACAATGGCGCCGAGCACAATCAGAATCGGCAGCACCGGAATCGTGATGAAGGTGTCCATAAAGACCACCACAACGCGCTCATACCAGCCGCCGATGAAGCCGGCGCTCAGTCCCAGAAAGGTCGAAATGGCCGTGATGCCGATGCTGACGGTGACGCCCAGCAACAGCGAATTGCGCACGGCAAAGACCAGATACCAGAAAATATCTTGCCCCAGCGCGTTGGTGCCCAACAGATGTTTGGCGCTGGGCGGTAAATTCTTGAGATAGGTGCCCTGCGCCGCCGGATCGACCGAGGTGAAAAAGGGCAAAATCAGGCTGCCGGCGGCCAGAATCGTGACGATGGTGAGGCCGATGGCAAGACGCAGGTTGAACTTGCGCAATTTGCGCGGTTTCGTTGGCTGACTCATCTTGCTTACCCTCCCAACCGAATGCGCGGGTCGAACAGCGGATAGATCAGGTCAAGGATCAACGCCGCTGTCGCCACAGAAAAGATCGTCAAAATGATGGCGCCATAGAGCAGGTTGTAGTCGCCAGCGCCGGCCGCAGCGCGCATGGTCATGCCGATTCCGGGGTAGGAAAAGATCACCTCGGTCTGGATGGCGCCGTTGAAAATGAAGCCCAACGACAGCACCAGCGCCGTGATCTGCGGCAGCATGGCGTTGCGGAAGACGTAATTGGTCATGCGCGTGCGGTCGGTCGTCCCTTTTAGACGGGCAAATTGCACGTAGGCGTCTTCTTTGGTGGCGACTGCCAGCGCCTTCATGGCCAGCACATTCCAGCCAAAGCCCGCCAGGATCAGCGTCAGCGCGGGCAAGAAGGAGTTATAGATGATGGACACAGCCTTGTTCCACGTCATCGGGCCGGGGAGAAAGGTGGGCGAAAGCGGGAACAAAGCGATCCAGTAAGCGAACAGCAAGATCACGACCAGCGCCAGAATATAGTACGGGATCGGATACAAGATGATGCCAACAACTTCGAGGACGGTCGCCCAACGCCGCTTGTTGAAATAGCCGGCAATCAGACCGATGCTGTTGCCAATTAGCCAGGACAGCAGTGTCGTCGTGATCAGCAGACCCGCCGTCCACGGCATCGCATCCAGCAGGATATTGGAGACCGGCTCTGGATAGTACGTGAAGGAAGGCCCAAAGTCGAGGCGCACAACACGCGCCAGGTAGTTCCTGTACTGCGTGAAGATGTCGCCTTGCAGACCATAGAGTTCCGCCAGTGAATCGCGCAATTGCTGGGTGGCTTCGGCGGAAAGCGATTGTCCCGCCCGCGCCTGCACTTGCGAGATGTAGTTATTGATCGGATCGCCCGGCATTAGCCGCGGCAGAAAAAAGGTGATGGTGATGCCGATGAACAGCACCAGCAGATAGCCGATAAAGCGTTGGACGACGTACTGCGCCAGTTTCATGTTGATCCTCATCTGGAACCGCCCAGGCGGCAAGCACACATGCGCTTGTCGCCTGGGCACAGGATGGCTAGCGCCTCCTTACTGCGTGACAGGCTCAATGTTGGCAAGAATCTTCTTGAACGAGCTCCACCAGGTGTACGGCACCGCGTAGGCGTTGTCTTGCTTCGGGAAGTTCGTCCAGTAGGTCTCGTTGGTCGGGATCGTCGTCGGGATGTTCATCATGTTGATGTAGTACATGTTTGTGATCATCTCTTTGATGATCTCCTGACCCGCTTCCAGGAACTCCGGCTTCGACATGTCCATCGCCCCGGCTTCCGCGATCTTGTCGAAGATGAACTGATTGTCGATGCGCGGCGTGTTGCCGGTGATCAGCTCATTGGAATCCGCCGGTTTCAGATTTTCGGCTCTGATCGTGCGCCAGTTGTTGACGAAGTTGGTGTTAAACACGCAGCTGGTTGTCCAGTTCACCATCACTTGCAGGAGCGCGTTGGTGTTCTGCACTGTCGTGAACTCTGCGTTATCCACCTGGCGCGCATTCACCTTGAAGCCCGCTTTGGTCCAGCTATCGGCGATCGAGAAGCCGACGCGTTGCATGACTTTGTTCCAGTCGCTGGGGATGACCAGTTCCAGCGTCCAGGGTGAACCATCGGGCAGGGTGTAGAAGCCGTCGGCGCCCTTCGTCATGCCGACCGAATTCATCAGCTTCTCAGCCTCGGCCGGGTCGGCCTTCCACCAACCCAGACCGAAGTTGCCGGTCACGGCGTCGCCAGTCGGCAACTGCGCAGGATCGACGCCCATCTCGGTCAATCGCGTCACCATGTCGGCGCCAAAGTTGGGGTTGTAGGGTTTGTAGCCATCAGGCAGGGTCAACTCGTTCAGCCACGCCTGCAGCGGCTCGAAGAAAGCCGGGCGCGTGATCTGCGTGTCGGGCATGGGCAACGCCGACCCCTTGAACTGGCCGCTCATAGAGTTGATGCCGACATTCTGCAGATCGAGTGAGAGCGCCAACGCCCAGCGCACTTCCGGCTTGTCCAGCGGCGCCTTCAGGTTGTTGATGATGATGCCGTAAGCGCAGGCGTCGTTCATGTCGTGATAGGGGAACACGTCGGCAAAGGTGCGCACCTTCGGATTCTGCGCCTTCGCCGCGTCAATGCTGTCTGGGCTCATGAAGGTGTCGACGTCGTACTCATTCTTGATGAAGGCCAGCGTGCGCGTCTGCTCGTCGCCGAAGTTCTTGTAGAAGACATACTTCGCCTTCGGCTCGCCCAATGGGGCGGTCGCCGAACGATCCCAATCTGCGCGGCGCTCCCACAGGTGCCACTGGCCGTTGGGGTCATAGGACTTGAGCGTGTACGCGCCCAGCGTCACCGGGTACTCGTTCTTGAAGGCGGCCAGGTCTTCCACCTTCTCAAAGACATGCTTGGGCACGATGTTGAACGCTGAGCCCCAGGTGTAGACGCCCATCGTCGTGGCGAAGTCGTAGGCAGGCTTCACCGTTTCGACGCGCAGTGTGTAATCGTCCACCTTCTCGTAGGATTTCACGTAGTTGGTGATGACCGGCACGCCGAAGTAGGTGAGCTTGTCCCGGTTGTTGAAGTAGGTGTCGAGTGTGAAGATCACATCGTTGGCGGTGAACTCGACGCCGTCGCTCCAATAGACGCCTGGCCGTAGCCGAATCTCGAACTGCGTGTATTCGTCGTTCAGCACAACGGGCAATTCGGCGGCCAGCTCAGGATAAGACTTGCCGGTGGCTGTGTCCATCTCCCACAGATAGCCCCACGCCAGTTCGCGGAAGCCGCGCCAGATGGCGTAGCCGCTCATCAACGGATTCATGTTGTCGGGCGCGTTGGTCTTGCCGTCGAAGGTCTGGACGATCAGCGTTTCGGCGCGCGGGGTGCCGACTTCGGTCATAGCGCCAGCCGCTGGCGCGGGCGCTTCGCCGGGTGCGGCTGGACCAGCCGCTGGCGCGCCACAGCCCGCGATCAAGCTGAGCAAGAATGCCAGCAGCACAACAATGCGAATTGGTCGATGATAGATCGACATATAGAGAGCCTCCTTGATGTGAAATATGTTGAAATAGGATCGTGAACCCAACTGGGAGCAGATATTCGTGTCCTCAAAATCATGCCATCGGCAATTTCTCCTTGAACGAACTTAGCGCGTTCTTTGCAATACAACTCATGTCACTCACACAACAACCGCGCCAGCGTATCGCGCCAGCCCGTCAGGAGTTTGCTCCGCTGCGCTGCGTCCATCGTCGGCGTGTAGCTCTGCTCCCCGCGCGGCAAACCCGCAAGCTCTTCGGTGGAATTCCACACACCCACGCCTAGCCCGGCCAGATACGCGGCCCCTAACGCCGAGACATCGGTCGAGGTGCTGGCGCGCACCGGGCATTGCACCAGGTCGGCCTGAAATTGCATCAAGAGCGGGTTGGCGCTGGCGCCGCCGTCGGCGTGCAGCGTTGTCAGCGGAATGCCGGCTTCTTCCTGCACCGCCGCGAAGATGTCGTAAATCTGATAAGCGATCGACTCCAGCGCCGCGCGCGCAAGTTGCGCTGCGCCGCTGCCCAGCGTCAACCCGTAGATCATGCCGCGTGCACGGGCGTTCCACCACGGCGCGCCTAGCCCGACGAAAGCTGGCGCCAGGTAGACCCCCTCACTATCGGGGCATGCTGCCGCCAGTTCGGTCACAGTGGCGGCGGCGTCTTGCCAGCCAAAGAGTTTGCCCAGCCACTGAATCGTCGCGCCGGTCGAATAAATGTTGCCTTCCAGCGCATAGGTCGTTTGCCCTGCCTGCGACCAGGCAATCGTGGTCGAAAGCCCGCGTTGCGAGAGGATCGGCGTGGCGACCGGCGTCATCACCGACGATCCCGTGCCGTAGGTGGCTTTGACTGCGCCTGGGGCAAACCCGGCGTGCCCCACCAGCGCGCCATGCGAATCGCCGATCAGCGCCGCAATCGGAATTCCTGCCGGCAGGGCGCCACAAGTCGCCGTGAGCGCAAAGACGCCGGTGGAAGGCTGCACCACTGGCAACGCTTGTCGCGGGATGTCGAAGACTTCCAGCAAGTCGTTGTCCCAATTAAGCGTGTGCAGGTTAAACAGCAACGTGCGCGCGGCATTGGTCATGTCGCAGGCGTGGACGCGACCGCCGGTTAGCTTGAAAAGCAGCCAGCTGTCCACCGTGCCCAGGCAGAGCTCGCCCTGTTCGGCGCGGCGCCGCGCGCCGGGCGTGTTGTCGAGCAGCCAGTGCATCTTGCTGGCGGAGAACATCGGGTCGAGCGTCAGCCCGGTGCGGCGGTGCACCTCTGCGTCGACGCCCGGCTGCCGCAGCGACTCGATCAGCGCATTCCCACGCTGGCACTGCCAGACGACGCACGGCGCCAGTGGCTTGCCAGTGGCGCGTTCCCACAACACCACCGACTCGCGCTGGTTGGAGACGCCCACGGCCACCGGCGGCGTTGGGGCAGTGGACAAAACCTCGTTCACGACGCGCTGTACACTTTGCCAGATCGCCTCGGCGTCTTGCTCCACCCACGACGGTTGCGGATAGGCGACGCTTAGCCCGGCGGAAGCGCGCGCCACGATCTGTCCGGCGGCGTCCACCAGAATCGCTTTCGTGTTGGTTGTCCCTTGATCAATCGCCAGGATCAATGGCCCGGTCGCATTCATCGTGCACCGCCTCGCCGAATCTAGGTTCACCTCTTCAGGCGACAGTCGTTCCTGAAAGGGGCTGTCGCCTGCACAATCGTTTGGTTCTTTAGGGAGCTGCGGAAACTTACTAACCTCTGTACTGGCTGCCAATCTTCCCGGAAGCTCCAAAGCTTCCGGGAAGATTGTGAATGGTCATCGAGTTAGCACGCGCCTGCCCTCCAGCAATACTTCCGCCGTTGTCGCCAATCCATCTGGTGTGATGCCGTAATGCGCAAAAATCTCCTGCTGGCTGCCGGTGTAGGTGTATTCGTCCGGGATGCCGACGATGCGCAGCGCTGGCGTGACGCCCGCCTGCATCAACAGCGTCGCCACGCGGCTACCCAACCCACCGTGTACGCTGTGCTCCTCCACCGTGACGACTGCCTGCACGCGCCGCGCAGTTTCCAACACTTCCGCTTCATCGAAGGGGCGCAGGCTGTGAATGCTGAGCACGTCGGCGCTGACGCCGCGTGCCGCCAGCAACTCCGCCGCCTGGACGGCGATCTCCACTGTCTCGCCCGTCGCCATCAACGCCACCTCGTCACCGCGTCGTACGCGGATCGCTTTGCCGATGGTAAAAGGCGTGCCCGGCGCGTGCAGATGGTGCATCGCCTTCTTGCCCAGGCGCAGATAGAGCGGGCGCGGATGATCGATGGCTGCTTCGACCGCTGCGCGCGTCTCAAAGTTGTCGGCGGGGATCACGATGTCGATATTGTTGAATGCTTGCAGCACGGCCAGGTCATGCAATGAGTGATGCGTTGTGCCTAGCGCGCCGTAGCTGACGCCAGCACTGATGCCCACCAACTTGACTGGCTGGTCGGAGTAAGCCACGTCGTTCTTGATCTGCTCCAGCCCGCGCGCCGTCAAAAAACAGGCCGGCGACACCGCAAAGACGCGCTTGCCCGCCGACGCCAGCCCCGCCGCCACGCCGACTAGATTCTGCTCGGCGATGCCCACCTCGACGACCTGTGCGGGCAACTGCTTGCCAAATGCCACCAGCCGGCCCGAGCCGCGCGAGTCGCTTGTCACCACCAATACGTTGCGGTCGCGCTGCGCCAGTTCGAGCAGGGTGTCGGAAAAAACTTGTTGATTGGGACTACCGGGTTGCAATGGTTGCATAACGTTCCTGCCAGCGTTGTTCAGCTTGATCCAGTTCTGCCAGCGCGCGCTCCAATTCGGTCGCCGTCGGCACGTGGTGATGCCATTCGACTGCGTCCTCGATGAAGCTGACGCCCTTCCCTTTTGTCGTGCGCGCAATGATCAGGTTTGGCTTGCCCGGCTCGAAAGGCGTCTGCGCAAAAATGTCGACCAGCGCGGCGATGTCGTTGCCATCCACCGTGCGCACGGCATAGCCAAAAGCCGTGAACCGATCTGCCAGCGGCTCCAGCGCCATGACATTCTCCGTGCGCCCGGTGATCTGCAGCGTGTTGCGATCAATAATCACCACCAGGTTGTCGAGTTTGTAGAAAGCTGCACTCATCGATGCTTCCCAGACCGAGCCTTCGGTCAGCTCGCCATCACCCATGAGCGTGAAGACGCGATAGTCGGCGCCATCTTGCCTGGCGGCAATTGCCATGCCGACGGCAACGGACAGCCCATGTCCCAGCGCGCCCGTGTTCTGCTCTATACCCGGCACCTTACGCGTCGGGTGTCCGACCCAGTGTGAGCCGCCGCGTCCCATCGTGGCGAGTTTTTCAGCCGGAAAGAAGCCCTTGTCAGCCAACACGGCGTAAAGCGCTTCAACGGAGTGTCCTTTGCTGTGGATGTAACGATCGCGCGCGTTCCAGCCAGGGTTGCGCGGATCGACGCGCATCACGCGGTTGTAGAGCACGTTGAGGATGTCGGTGCAGGAGAGGCTGCCGCCGGTGTGCCCTGCGCCCGCCTGCGCAATGCTCGCTAGAATCGTTTTGCGGTATTGAATTGATTTGCGTTCTAATTCAGTAATGTGCATAGTGGCAACCAGGTGCAGGCAACTCTGAATAAATATTCACACTTGCAACTTCATTCCGTGTTTGCTATTATAAAAAGCAACCGGTGTTCACGCAAGCAAATCTGCATAAATATGCAAATATGAATTTGTAGGAGAGATCATGGCGCAACTGGACGAGTTACGGCTGATCGTGCGCGTGGCGCGTATGTACTACGAGTGGGATGTGAAGCAGGCCGCCATTGCCAAACAGTTGGGGCTGTCGCAATCGACTGTTTCGCGCCTGCTGCAACAGGCGAAAGAGCAGGGTATCATTCGTATTTCGGTCAGTGTGCCGCAGGGCATCTACACCGACCTGGAGGAAGAACTGGTGCGACGCTATCGCTTGCGCGACGCGATTGTCGTCGACTGCGGCGGCGATGGCGACGAGCGCTTCATCGAACGACAGATCGGCGCAGCAGCGGCTTATTATCTGGAATCCGCGTTGCGTCCCAATGAGATCGTTGGGATTTCTTCGTGGAGTTCAACACTGCTGGCTTTGGTGGACGCCATGCATCCCGCGCCGCGCAAGGGTGACGTGCGCGTGGTGCAAATTTTGGGCGGCGTTGGCTCGCCATCGGCAGAGGCGCACGCCGGGCGGCTCACCTCACGGCTGGCGGATTTGTTGGGCGGGACCGCGATCTTTTTGCCGGCGCCGGGCATCGTTGGCTCAGCCGCCGCGCGTGAGGCGATCACCGCCGACCAGTTTGTGCGCGATGCGATGGCGTTGTTTGAACAAGTCACGACCGCCCTGGTGGGGATCGGCGCCCTCGAACCATCCAAACTGCTTGCAGACAGCGGCAACCGCTTCTCTATGGAGGAACTGGAGCAACTCCGCTCTGCGGGCGCGGTGGGAGATGTGTTGCTCCGCTTCTTCGACGCGCAGGGGGCGCCGGTTGTCACGCCGCTGAACCAACGGGTGATCTCGATGGAACTGGAACAATTGCGCATGGTGGAGCGCTCGATCGGTGTGGCCGGGGGAAAGCGCAAGCATCAGGCCATCCTGGGCGCATTGCGCGGTGGTTGGGTCAACGTGTTGGTGACCGATCACATGACGGCGCAATGGTTGTTGGAGAGTGCCCGCCAATAATGCTGCTGACGGGCAGCATGGCGAGCCTGGGCAGCGACGGGTCAGAACTGCATTTTCTAACCCGCCGCTTTTTCTTCTGCCACATTCTATTGCCGACAATGGTTTTGGGGGTGGAAAGAACTAGCGCTGGGCGCTCTTGCGCCCCCTCAGCGCCTCAATAGACGAGGTTCCACTTGTCCTTCTCAACGGGGTCTGGGACAAACCAGATCCACAGTTCCCGTTCTTCTTTTTCTGCGATCGTGAATTCGGCGTTATCGGAGAGACCACGCCACGGCGTACTGACGCTGAAAGCGATCGTCCCCGGATAGACCAGGATTACGACGCGATCTCCCGGCTGCATATCCCATTCGCCGGCAAGATTTTCGCGCTCAGGGCGGTATTTCTGGTCAAGGGTAAACCGGATGACCTGGTCAAAGGGGTTATTGACGATGATACGCGCCAGACCGTCTGGCACCTCGGCGGCCTGAGGCGTCGGCGTGGCCTCTTCGGTCGGCGTTTCGGCCACGGGCGCCTCCTCGACTGGCGCCGGTGCCGCTTCCGCTGCTGGCGCTTCGGCTTCAGTCACTGGCGCTACCTCAGTCGCCTCGACAGGGGCCGGCGCTTCCACGACTGCTGCTGGCGCTGCAGTTGTCGAGGCTTCGCTTGCGGCTGGCGCCGCTGCAGGCTCCGTTGGTGTAGCTGCAGCAGCCAGGGGCTGTCCTGCCACAGGCAGCGCCGCCAGATCCCCTTCACATAAAATGAATTCTGGGTTTGCCGTCACCCACCCATTGCGCGCCACCCGTTCCGTGACTTGCATCCAGGTCTGCGTAGCGTCGAAGCCCACCACCACCACCGAGCCTGGCTCGCTTTCCGTGCCGCGAATTTTAGCGATGATCGGAAATTCCAGGCCAGGGCCGCTGCGCACGTTGAGCGTTGGCACGCGCAGCCGGCACAGCGCCTGGGGCGGGGGCTTCACGGTCTCGCCGTTGCTGGCAATAATCCCCTGTAAGGATAGCGAAACGAGGCGGGTGTTGGCGGGCCCAGGGGTGTCGTTGCGCACCAGCCCATAATAATAGCCGGCCTCTGCGCCCTGTGGCGCCCATTCGCAAACGCTTTGACCGCCTGCATCGATACAGGAGCGCAGCTGGACGATGACAGGAGCGTCTTGCGCCACAGTAAATTCCTGCACGACGGCAGGCGGCAACTCGTACAATTCATTGTTGACAATCACGGTCTCGCGCTCGCCGGTGCGGTTTTGTATCCAGATTTGGTTGGCGGGCGGTGCGCCAGCGGTGCGCAGCGACAGCATGATGTCTTCACCGAGCTGTTGACCGATTACGACTTCGTAGAAACCCTCGCGCGCCAACAGGTAGGGGTCCCAGAAGCAGCCTGCGTCGGCGTCGCTCTTGTTGGCGTCACAATTGAAGAGGTTAAGCACTGCTGTGTCGCGCAGCAGTTGCAGGCCAATCGAACGCAGCGGCGACACTTCGTAGGTATTGCCCTCCACAAAGAAGCGAATCGGTGCATCGGTGCGGTTGGCAATGATTGTCCCTTCCAGGATGGCGCCATACGCCGCATCCAACGCCGTCTCATCAATCGGCGCAGACACGGTGCTCGTCACAACCTCTGTCGCCGTCATTGGGGCGGAGGTCGTGAGTACAGTGGAGCTTGCCGCTGTTTCCAGCAAGCCTGTCGCGCTGAGCGCCGCGGTTATAGTCAAATTTGCCGTCGACGTCAGGCTGTCTGTTGGCGTCAACGGTGTGCTTTGCTGGAGGGAAGAGAGAGTGGGTGAATTGCCGCGTTGGTTGCTACTGCTTTGCGCCACCTGCGTTTGCCTGGCGTTCGTACGGGCAACTGCATTGAGGAGGTCAGCCGGCGCCGCCAACACTGGCGCTGATGTCGTCGTGACCGCCACGAGCACGAACACAGGGATCAATGTCTTCTTCATAGGGCTACTCGTCATTCAGTTTCTTTCTGCTGCCGACGAAGAAAGCGGGTGCAGTCGATCAGTATAAACAAGACAATTTGCTTTTGCCCGATCACGACCCTACACAATCAGTACGCCGGCGCTACATTCCACTACGCTTCCCCGACATTTCGTGCCGGCAAGCTTTCGTTGTCATTAACGGCTGGCCGGCGTAAGTGCGAAGAAATGCATATACCAAACGCCCGGTGGCGGCGTCAGGTTTCGTGGAATCAGGAATACTCCCCAAAGTCCAGAAAGAATGCCAGACTTATAAACGTCTGCAAGGTTAGTTGCAGAAAAGCAAAGGCGCAGGGACTGGCCCCGCGCCTGCAACTACCGTCGTCGATTCCGTGCGTTCACTTCGCTTCGCGATAGACGACGTGGCGGCGCACGATCGGGTCAAATTTGCGCAGTTCGATCCGGCTCGGATCGTTGCGCCGATTTTTCGTGGTCAGATACATGTGCGAGCTTTCGGTGCTGCGCATCTTGATGATCTGCCGAGGTCCCTTTTTTGCCATGATCCATTATCCTTTCCTGCTGCGACCCCAAACCTACAAATGAATAGTATAGCGCAGGTGTGCGGTCTATACAAAATCGTGCAGCAAAAACTTGGCGTCAATTTCCGGCAAAATATTTGCCGATCAACGGCGCCAACCGTGCGATCACCGCCGGCGGCACAGTCGCGCGGTTGGTGATGATGGCATCGCGTAGCGCCTCTGCCTGGGGCGAAGCGCCCATCGTCGCCAGGCGGCGGATGGCGTTTTCTACGGCTTGTTTAGCGACGGCGGTGTTCGCCAGCAGCGTCTGGATCACCATCTCCACGGTGACGGGCGTCTCGCTCTGGTGCCAGACATCGTAGTCGGTGACGTGCGCCATCACGGCGTAGCTCATTTC
>DGFH01000039.1:13115-13431 GCA_002391565.1 Anaerolineales bacterium UBA3905 | reverse complement strand
ATGCTGTCGATCAGCGCCTGCTGCCCACGCTCGCCATACGCCTGCCACTGCCGTTCGGTGGCCGGATTGGAGCGCACAAAACCGGGCGCGATGTTGTTGACCGTGATGTTGTACGGCCCCAGTTCATGGCAGAGTTGGCGCGTCAGGTTGATCTGTCCGGCTTTGGCGGCGGCGTAAGCCTGGATGCCGGTGAGGCTGATGCCCAGGCCGGCGCCGCTCGAGATGTTGATGATGCGTCCGTAGCGCGCCGCCTTCATGCCGGGCGCAACCGCCTGCGCAAAGTAGAACGCTGCGCTCAGGTTGACGGCGATGATGC
>DGFH01000039.1:7681-12973 GCA_002391565.1 Anaerolineales bacterium UBA3905 | reverse complement strand
ACCGCCTGCGCAAAGTAGAACGCTGCGCTCAGGTTGACGGCGATGATGCTGTTCCACTGCTCCGGCGTGACGGCTTCGAGCGGCTGCCCGATCTGTCCCAACACGCCGCCTGCATTGTTGACGAGCACATCGATGCGCCCGTGCGCCGCTTCCGCCTCACGCACAAAGGCGAAGACCGCCTCCCGATCCGTGACATCGACGACCCGCGGCGTACATGCGGCGCCCACCGCCCGGCAGCGCTCCGCCGTCTCCTGCAACTCGTCGTGCAGAAGGTCGCAGACCCAGACGTTGGCGCCGCGCTCGGCGAAGGCAAGCGCAATCGCCCGGCCAAAACCATGCGCCGCGCCCGTCACGATCACAGTTTTGCCGTCAAATGCAACGTGCATCGCCGTCTACTCCCACCCGCCTGCGATCAGCGCGCGCGTCTCTTCGACGGCGACCTGCCAGAGCGCCAGCATCTCGTCGTCGCTGCGCTGGTAATAGCCGTTGAAGTTGCCGTCGCCATAGAAGGTGCGTGCGGCGGCGCCGACCAGCGCCGCCATCCCCGGGCGTTCGGGCAGGCGCTTTTGCTCCGCTGGCGGCGTCACGCCGGGCAACCGCGTCCACGGGAAGTTTTCGAGCCATGAGGCATGGCTGGCGACAGGATCGATCGCCATTGCCTTTGCCCACGTCGCCGGCGCGTTCCACCAGTTGTGAAACTTCACCTGCGCGCCGGGATGATCCGCCATCCACTCGATGGCGAGCGCGGCGGCCGGGCTGTTGCCGCCGTGCCCGTTGACGATCAGGATGCGCCGGAAGCCGCTGTGGTGCAGGCTGTCGAGAATGTCGCGCACCAGCGGCAGATAGGTCGTCATGCGCAGCGTCACCGTGCCGGGATACGCCTGGAAGTAGGGCGTCAACCCATAGCTGACGACGGGAAAGACGGGCACGCCAAGTGGTTCCGCCGCTTCGACGGCGACGCGCTCGGCCAGGATGCTATCCACGCTCAGGCTCAGATAGGCGTGCTGTTCGGTGCTGCCCAGCGGGAGCACGGCGCGGTCGTCGCTGCGCAGATAGGCTTCGACCTGCATCCAGTTCATGTCGGCAATTCGCATCTCGATCTCCTCTCACTCTGGCGAAGACGGCTTACATGTGGCGCGATTGACGCAGAGACGCAAGGGCGCAAAGGTTCGCAGAGAAATCGCTGATCAGGTGGTTGCCACGCATCTTCTCTGCGTTTCTCTGCATCTCTGCGGCTCTGCGTTAAATTGGGCGACTCTTCAAACAGGTTCTCAATGACCATTGACCGTTTGCGCAATTGGCGACAGCGTCGGCAGCGCCCTGCCCTCGCGGTCGAGCGGAATGTCGGCGCGCCAGCGCGAGTCGGCGATGATCTTGCTCCGGTCGACGCGATCCTGGTAGCGCGCCGCCACCTCGATCACCTCCTGCAGCAGCCCCTCGCTCAGCGTGATCGGGTTGAGGCCCAATTCCAGGAATTGCTCGTTGTGGATCACGAGTTCGTTGTCGGGCGCTTCGTTGCGCGGGTTGATGTAGTGGCGGATTTCGGCGCCGGTCAGCCGCGCCACCAACGCCGCCAGGTCACGCACACGATGCGTCTCGGTCGCCTGGTTGAAAATCTTGACGCGTTCCTTGCGTTTGGGCGGATGTTGGATGGCGAGCGAGATGCAGCGCACCGTGTCGCGAATATGGATAAAGGCGCGCGTCTGTCCGCCCGTGCCATGCACCGTCAGCGGATGACCGACCGCTGCCTCGACCAGGAAGCGATTGAGCACCGTGCCGTAGTCGCCTTCCCAGTCGAAACGGTTGATCAGGTCGGGGTGCAGCAGGGTCTCCTCGGTGTTGGTGCCCCACACCACGCCCTGATGCAGGTCGGTGATGCGCACGTCATCATTTTTGTTGTAGTAGTAAAAGAGCAGCGCATCGAGCGTCTTGGTCATGTGGTAGATGCTGCCCGGATGAGGCGGATAGGGAATCTCGATCTCGCGGTCGACGCCGTCGATCTCCACCTTCACGGTCAGGTAGCCCTCCGGGATCGACAGCCCCGCCGTGCCGTAGCCATAGACGCCCATCGTGCCCAGATGCACCAGATGCACATCCAGCCCGGACTCGACAATGGCGCACAGCACGTTGTGCGTGCCGTTGATGTTGTTGTCGACGGTGTAGCGTTTGTGGCGCGGGGATTTCATCGAATAGGGGGCGGCGCGCTGCTCGGCGAAATGGACGATTGCCTTCGGGCGCACCGCCTGGATCAGGTCTTCAAGCTCCTGATAATCTTCGGCAATATTGAGGTTATGATACTCAATCTTTCTGCCGGCAATTGCTTCCCACGTTTTCAGCCGCCGATCGATGGGTTGGATCGGCGTGAGCGACTGGCAGCCCAACTCGACATCGATCTTGCGCCGCGACAGATTATCGACGATGACGACATCATATCCTTCCTGCGACAGCCGCAGACTGGTTGGCCAGCCGCAAAAACCATCTCCGCCAAGCACGATGATCCGCTCTTGACTTGCCATAAATCTGATTGCTCCCTGCCTGCTCTATGGTTCCGTTGAATGCACTGCTGCAATATGACGCCGCGTAGAGAATATACGAGCGTCTGCATTGTGGCAAGTTGATGCGGAATTCCGGCGCTAATGTACAAAATGAGTCGCAGCCACACGTCTGGTCATGATACAATCGATCTCAGTTGGATTGGTGTTTTGCCCCGCCGCATCCTTGCCTGGAAACGTTGTATAGCAGGACAGGTCGTCTATGTCTCCCGTGCCAGAAAAATTGCGAATCGCCATCTTTACAGAAACATTTCTGCCCAAGATCGATGGCATTGTCACGATTCTTTGCCTGTTGTTGCAACGCCTTCAGGAACAGGGACACCGCGTGCTGCTTTTTGGCCCGCCGGACGGCCCTGCAGAGTATGCTGGCGCCGAGATCGTGGGTGTAGGCGGGCCGCGTTTGCCTTTCTACCCGGAGTTGCGCATCAATATCCCGCGTCGTTTCGTTTGGGAGCGCCTGCAAGCCTTTCAACCTGACCTGATCCACGTCGTCAATCCTGTCTTTCTGGGTCCCTTTGGGCTTGCCTTTGCACGTCGGCTCAGGCGTCCTACGGTCGCCTCCTTCCACACTGACTTGCCGCGTTACGCCCAGTTCTACGGCGCCGGTTTCGTGGCGCCTGTCATCTGGGCCTATCTGCGCGCCTTGCATAATCGCGCCGATGTCAACCTCTGCCCGTCGACGGCGGTGCGTCGCGAGTTGCAGCAGCAAGGCTTTCGCCGCGTGCGCTGGTGGCGGCGCGGGATCGACACCGACCTCTTTTCGCCGGGTGAACGTCGCGCTGAGGTGCGCGCCTGGCTGACCGACGGCCACCCCGACGACTTTCTGGTGATCAACGTTGGACGGCAGGCGCCGGAGAAACGTCTCGAATTGTTGCGCGAGATGATCTTCCCCGAACCCAATGTGCGTCTGGCGTTGATCGGCGCCGGCCCCAGCCATGAGCATCTGCGTCAGGTCTTTGCGGGTACGCCGACAGTGCTCACCGGTTATCTGCGCGGTCAGGCGCTGGTCGACGCCTACCGTGCTGCGGACGCCTTCATCTTTCCTTCGACCACCGAGACTTTTGGGCTGGTGGCGCTGGAGGCAATGGCCTGTCGCGTGCCGGTGATTGCGGCGCGCACAGGCGGCGTGCTCGACACCGTGATCGACGGTGAGAATGGTCTTTTTTACGACCCGGCGCAACCGGTGGAGATGCGTCATCTTATCCGTCGGTTGCGCGATGATCTGGCGTTACGCAATCGTCTGGCCGACAATGCCCTGGCCCACGCGCGCAGCCGTTCCTGGCGGGCAACGATGGATCAATTGGTCGACTATTATCACGCTGCAATTCGCGTTTTTCGCTTTTCGACGCTGCGCCTTTCCAACCACACACTTTGACCGAAGGAGCCACTATGAAGTACATCTCCATCTGGAGACACGCCAAAGCCGAACGCCCTGAGACATACGCCAACGACTATGACCGTCCGTTAACCGAACGTGGTCAGCGTGATGCGCAACGCATGAGCGCGATCCTGACGCGGCTCGACCCTGCCATCGACCTGATTGTCAGCTCCCCTGCGGCGCGCACGGCGCAGACGACGCAGGCGCTCGTGGCGCAACTTGCACGCCCCATCGACCCGCAATGGCATGCTGCCGCCTATCTGGCTGCCGCCGATACGCTGCTTGATATGCTCAAGGCGCTGCCCGATGACGTGGCGCATGTCGTGCTCGTAGGGCACAATCCTGGCATGGAGGAGTTGGTTTCGGGGCTTTGCGGCGCCACGCCGGAGGATGTGTTTGTCCGCATGCCAACGGCGGCGTTGGCGCATGTCACTGTGGACGCCAGTCATTGGAGCATGGTGCGGTGGGGCGCCGGGCAACTCCGCTTGCTGCTGACGCCCAAAATATTACGTTGATGTATCTGGGGTATACTGGTGTTCAGTGTGATGGATAGCCTTTGCGCGCCGTTCGCCTTCTCCCATTTCAATCCGATTGGAGCCATATCATGCAAATTCGTCGTTTTGTGCTGATCGTTGTGCTATTGTTCAGCGTATGTCTCAACTTGTTTGCTCTGCCTGCGTCTGCACAGGATGCAGCTGCAACGGCGCAGCCACCCCGTCTTGCCAACTATGGTGTGCGCTGTCAGGATGGTCAATGCAAACTAATCATCGACACCAGCCTGATCGAAGCGGAGGTGCCGGTGCCGGCGCGCGAGCCGATCCGCTTCGAACTGCCGACGGGCAACTTAGGTTTCCTCTCCGGCGCCGCTGTTGAGATCGCCGACCAGTTGACGCTTAAGCTGCCGATCGGCGACATTCAAATTCGGGCAGGCGACCTGGAAGTTGGCCTGGACACTAGCGGCAACATCCAGCGGCTACATGGCAAGGCCGACTCGCTGCTGCCCAGTCTGACCTTACCTAACAATCTACACATCGGTGGACGCTTTGGCGCTGAGTTTGGCTACGATTATGGCGCCAACCTGGGCGCGGTCAGTCAGTTGCTCGACGCCGAGGCGCAGTACTTCTACCTGCGTCTGGGGGAGGGCTTCAGCCTGGACACGGCGGTCGTCGATGAAAATGGCAAGCGCACGCCCATCACCATCTCAGTGCCGGACAACGAGTCGGCCACGATCATCGTAGACCCCAGCAATCAGGTGCTCTACCTGGATGGGCGTTTCAATCTCTCGCAGGTGCTGCGGCTGGCCGTGGTGGGCGGCATGATGGGCGTCGATGTCGGCCAGTTGCCGATGTTGAGCGGGCTGGC
>DGFH01000039.1:0-7514 GCA_002391565.1 Anaerolineales bacterium UBA3905 | reverse complement strand
GGCATGATGGGCGTCGATGTCGGCCAGTTGCCGATGTTGAGCGGGCTGGCGCTGCCACTCCGTTCGACGATCGGCGTGGCTGCACTCTTCTCGCGCCAGCCCGACCGCAACTTTGTGGAACTAAACACCGACCTGGGCATCGATGGAGGCCCTGTCGCGCGCCTGCTACAACTGGGCGATATGCCGCTCTTGCTCGACAGCACGATCCGCATCGACCGCAGCGGGATGTTGCTGCAGGGCGTCGCCGATGCCAAGTTGGCGCCGGACACGTTGCTGGAAAGCGGCGGCGTTGTCGAACTATTTGTGCCCTTCCAGCGACTGAGCGACGCCTACGTCCGCATTGGCGGCGATCTGTCAGTGCCGATCCTGGGCATTACGGCGGGCAATGAGGCGATGCTGGGCGGCGGCCAAGGGAATGAGGCTACAGCGAGCAACAACGCCGATGAACTCGCCGGGCCGTCCTGGTGGGATGAAGCTGCCACCTGGATCGGCAGCGCAGCCAGCAACACCGCCAGCAGCGTCGCCAGCGGCGCCCAAAGCGGCGTTACAGCCATGCAGGGTGCTGTCGATGCAGCGCTTTCGTCGGCGCGGTCGGCGGCGGAGCGTGGGGCGCCAGCTGCAGCGGCTGGCTCTGCGCTGTCGGGTGCGGCAAGCGGCGTCGCTTGTGGCGTCAACAAGGCCCAACAGCTCTGGTGTCAGACGACAGGGCTGTGCGAACCGCCGGAGGATGTGTGTCCACCGGAAGAGGCAGGAAATTAAAGCAAAAATGGAGGGATGGAGGCCAGGACTGTGGCTGGTTGTAGAGCGGGCACAGTTCTGGCCTTTGCACTGGCGCCATCGCCACCCGCGCCACCAGTGATTTCTACGCCACTGGCAACTCGCCCCTCGTCATCTTCGCCGCCGCGTCGCCGTCGTTTGAGCGGCTACGCCTCATCGCGCAGCTGCTCACCGGTGTAGGCCAGGAAGACATCCCCCAGGGTGGGACGATGCACCGAGACCTCCTGGATTGAGAAGTCAGTTGCCATGACTGCTCCAATGATCTCCGCCAGGCGCCGCTCACCGCTGTCAACGCCGATCTGAAAGCGTACGCTCGCTGCGCTCTGATGACAGGTCACTTGGGAGATGGCTGGCATAGCATTCAAACGTTGTTGCACAGCAGTTGCATCTCCGGCGCCGGTGAGCAAGATGACATCGGCGCCCATGGCCCGGATCAATTCTGCGGGTGCGCCCTCAACCAACAACCGACCGTGATCGATAATACCGACGCGGTCCGCCAGCGCCGCCGCTTCTTCCATGTAGTGCGTGGTCAGCAACAGAGTGATCCCCTGTTCGTCGCGCAGCCGGCGAATGTGTCGCCAGATGCTGACGCGGTTTTGCGGGTCAAGCCCCTGGGTCGGTTCGTCGAGAAAGAGCACCTGGGGCGCCGGCAACAGTCCCCGCGCCAGCTCCAGTCGGCGTTTCATGCCACCGGAATAGGTTACGGTCTTGCGGTCGAGCACATCGGCCAGCTCCACCAACGCTGCCAACATGGCGATGCGCTCGCTGCGCTGACGGCGATCCAGCCCATAGAGCCTGCCGTGAAAGTCGAGCACCTGGCGCCCGGTCAGGTCGCCGTCAAGTACGATCTCCTGAAAGGTGACGCCCAGTCTGCGCCGCACCGCCGCTGTCTGGGTCACAACATCAAAGCCCGCCACCCGCGCCTGACCAAACGTCGGGGTGAGCAGCGTGGTCAGGATGCCGATCAGCGTCGTCTTGCCGGCGCCGTTTGGCCCTAGCAGGGCGTAGATTTCGCCGGCCTTGACTGCCATGTTGACGCCGCGCAACGCCTGCACCGGCTCACCGCCCTTGACCGTGTATTCTTTGACCAATCCCTCTGTTTCGATTGCGTTCATAGGTTGGCAGTATAGCAGCGGACGCAGCGTTCCCGGAATTTTCGTGCGCCTGCAGGTCATCGCCGCCAGCGTAATGGCGTGGCCGAGCTGAAGCATCCGCCTGCACCTACGCTGATCAAGTCTGTTGGTGATACGCCATCATTCGCCAGCGCGGCGTCTTTCCCCCGCCAGGGTTGACTTGCGCGCCGCCACCCACTATGATGACGGCCACAACGTAACCGCAGCCACAGGTGATTATGAATCTTGCAGAACTGAACCAACGATTGCGCCAAGAGGCCGCTAAAGTCATCGTCGGCCAGGAGGAAGCCTTTACTCAGGTGGTGGTGGCCTTTCTTGCCGGCGGACACGTCTTGCTGGAAGGTGTGCCCGGTGTGGCAAAGACGCTCATCGCCAAGACGCTGGCGCGGCTGATCGATGCTGGCTTTGGGCGCATCCAATTCACTGCCGACTTGATGCCCAGCGACGTGGTAGGCACGCAGGTTTTCGACCTCAACCGCAGCGAGTTCTATCTGCGCAAGGGGCCGATCTTCACCAACATTGTGCTGGCCGACGAGATCAACCGTGCGCCCGCCAAGACGCAATCCGCGCTGCTCGAAGCGATGGAAGAGCGGCAGGTGAGCATCGACGGCGTGCAGCACCGCCTCGACGATCCCTTCATGGTGCTTGCCACACAGAACCCGGTCGAGTACGAAGGCACCTATCCGCTGCCCGAAGCACAGTTGGATCGCTTCCTCTTCAAAGTGGTGATCGGCTATCCCAGCGACGCGCAGGAACGCGAAATCCTGCGCCGCTACCACACCGGCTTTGATGCACATCAGCTCGACCGCAGCGGGATCGCGCCTGTTGTGAGCCGCGCCGACCTGCCCGCCATTCGCGCCGCAATCCAGGCGATCACGGTCGAGGAGGGCATCTTCGGCTACATCACGCAGATCGCTCACGCCACGCGGCGCAGCCCCGACCTGATCCTGGGCGGCAGCCCACGCGCGGCTATCGCCACGCTGCTCACAGCCAAGACCTACGCCGCGCTGCAGGGGCGCGAATATGTCACGCCCGACGATGTTAAGGCGGTGTTGCTGCCGGTCTATCGTCATCGCATCATTTTGCGCCCGGAAGCCGAGATCGAAGGGTTGGACGCCGACGCCGTGATGAAACGGATCGTGGCAGGGGTGCCGGCGCCGCGATAACATGAGATTGAGAGATTGGAGATTAGCGATTCGTGAGTGCGGAGGTTGGGGTGGTGTGGCTGCGGCGAGCAACGGCGACAGATCAGGCGGCGATTGTGGCGTTGATTCGGGCGGCGCGGCTCAATCCCTTCAACTTGAACTGGCGGCGCTTTATCGTGGCGGATGACGGCGGAAGGGTTGTCGGCGCAGGGCAGGTCAAGCCACACGGCGATGGAGCGCGCGAACTGGCATCCATTGCGGTGGCGCCGGATCGCCAGAGACAGGGCATCGGCGGGGCTATCGTGGCAACGATTATTGCGCTGGAGCCACCGCCACTCTATCTCTACTGCGCTGAGTACAATGAAAGCTATTATCTGCGCTTTGGTTTTCGCACATTGGCGCCAGCGGAGATGCCGCGCTCGCTGCGACGGATTCATCTATTCGCCAATCTACTGTTCGGTGCACACAATGCTGTGACCGGACAACATCGTCGCCTGGTCGTGATGGGGCGCGGGCTGCCGGGCGCGTGAAGTTTCCGCCGCTGCGACAACATCGACTATACTCGTGTGTAATCATGACCGATGATCAACAGCACCGCAAAGCGTACTTCGCCACCCTCCCACGCAAACGAATGGCGGCAGGTGCATTGTTCTTTGATGCAGAAGGGCGCATCTATCTCGTGAAGCCGACTTACCGGACGGGCTGGCTGATCCCCGGTGGCGCCGTGGAGGCGAATGAAGCGCCCAGTGTGGCGTGCCGACGCGAAGTGCGCGAGGAGTTGGGCATTGCACCACCCATCGGTCGGTTGCTCTGCGTCGAATACCTGTCGGAATACGACGGCTACACAGAGAGCGTACAGTTCATCTTTGACGGCGGTGTGCTGGCGCCAGAGCTGGCGGGGCAAATCCAGCTTCAGGCAAGCGAACTGGCGGCGGGACGCTTTGTGACGGCTGAGGAAGCCAGCTTTCTCCTCAACCCGAAATTGGCGGTGCGTGTGGCTCATGCCCTGGATGCACGGGCAACGGAACGCGTACATTATCTGGAGGACGGCCAGCCGGTCGGCGAGGCACAATGAACACGAACGACGGCAAACGCAGAACGCCTGGCTCTGGCGGTGAGCTTCCCCCGGCAGAACGCGACCCCCTCTATGCGCGCATCTATGCCGTCGTGCGACTGATCCCGCGCGGTCAGGTCGCCACCTACGGACAGATCGCCGAGATTGTGGGTGGTTGCACGGCGCGCATGGTGGGTTACGCCATGGCCGCATGTCCGGACGACGTGCCCTGGCAGCGCGTCGTCAACGCTCAGGGTAAGGTCAGCCCGCGCGCCGACCACTGGGGAGCGGAAGTGCAGCGCCTGCGCCTGATCGAGGAAGGCATTGTGTTCGATGCCGACTATCGTATGGATTTGCCGCGCGTGCGTTGGCCTGGTCCCGACCGCGCCTGGTTGGCCGAACACGGCTATCCGCCACCGGAAGAGCATGGCCTACCGCCGGACGCAGTGCAAGCAAAGTTATTCTGACACAGCCATAATTCACCAACGAGGAATAATCATGCCCACCATCAACATTTCGACGCCCCTTCCCGGTCCCAAAAGTCAGGCCGTGCTCGCCCGTCGCGATGCCGCAGTCTCGAAAGCCTCTTTCCGCTCTACGCCGGTGGTGGCGGCCAGCGCCAGCGGCGCCACTGTGACCGATGTCGACGGCAACACTTTTCTTGACTTCACGGCAGGCATCGGCACCCTCAACGTCGGCCACGCGCCGGCGGAGGTGGTGGCCGCCATCCAGGAACAGGCGGGCGACCTGATTCATCTCTGCGCCATCGTCGGTAGCTATGAACCGTACATTGCGCTGGCCGAGAAGCTGAATGAGCTTGTCCCGATCTCCGGCCCAAAGAAGACCTTCTTGAGCAACTCCGGCGCCGAAGCGGTGGAGACGGCGATCAAAATGGCGCGTGCCTACACGGGCCGCCCGGCGATCATCACGTATGAAGGCGCGTATCACGGGCGCACGCTGCTGACGCTCTCGCTGACCAGTAAGTATGCACTCTTCAAGAAGGGCTTTGGCCCGTTTGCCCCTGAAATTTACCGCGTGCCTTACCCCTACGCCTATCGCTGTCCACATTGCCGCAACGAAGGCGTCTGCAACCTGACCTGTTTTGAGGAGCTGGAGCGCGCACTGATCACGCAGATTGACCCGGCGGCGGTGGCCGCACTGATCATCGAGCCGGTGCAGGGCGAGGGTGGTTTCATCCCTGCATCCTACGATTACCTGCGCAAAGTGCGCGCCCTGTGCGATAAGCACGGCATCGTGCTGATCGCCGATGAGGTGCAGGCCGGCTTTTGCCGCACCGGACGCTGGTTCTCTATCGAACACAGCGGCGTCGAACCGGATCTGGTGGTGATGGCGAAGTCGCTAGCTGCAGGAATGCCGCTGGCTGCGGTCACCGGCAGGGCGGAGATCGTCGATGCGCCGCATCTGGGCGGGCTGGGTTCGACCTTTGGCGGCAACCCGGTGGCATGTGCGGCGGCGCTCAAAGCGATAGAGATCATGGAGCGCGACAACCTCAATCAGCGCGCCGAGCAGATCGGTGAGATCACAATGGCGCATTTCCGGCGCTGGAAGGAAGCTTACCCGATCATCGGCGATGTGCGCGGGTTGGGCGCCATGACCGCCATCGAGTTCGTCAAAGGCCGCGACGACCGCACGCCCAACACCGATGCGCCGCTCAAGGTGGTGAGTGAGGCGTATCAACGCGGGCTACTGCTGATCCGCGCCGGCCTCTACTCCAACGGTGTGCGCACCCTGACGCCGTTGGTCATCACCGACGAGCAATTGGAGGAGGGACTGGCGGTGCTGGAGGCGGCGATTGCGGCGGTGGCAGGATAGCGCAGGTTGACTTTGCGGCGGGGCGTCCACCAGCTTGGGCCCAAACAGGAAGCGGACTCGGCAATAGAGTCGGTAAACTTGATGCTTTTTCACGCCCGTGATACAATCGGCTGTAATACGAAACGACGTTGACGAAGACCACGACGCAATGTTACGCCGTTTTCAGAGAGCTGCCGGAAGGTGCAAGGCAGCCGGCGCCACTGCGTTAGCAGCTTCCGAGTCCCTGGCAGGCAATGGCCGGGCGGCGTCCCACCGTTAGCGGGCAATGAGGCGGGCGATCTTCATCGTCGTTCCGCAAACTCAGGTGGCACCACGAATCCCTTCGTCCTGAACGACGAAGGGATTTTTGTTTGAGCATAACAGACACAGGAGGACATCATGCTAGATATTCGTTGGATGCGGGAGAATCGGGAGGCATTGGCGGAAGCAATGCGCAAGCTCAACGCCGAGGATGCGCCCTGGGTGGAGGCGCTGGAACTCGACCAGCGTCGTCGCCAGATTTTGACGCAGGTGGAGGCTCTGCGCGCCGAACTGAACAGCGGCTCACGCGATATTGGCAGGCTGTTCCGCGAGAAACGCACCGAGGAGGCAAACACGCTCAAGGCGCGCATGACGGCTATCGGTGGTGAGATCGAGCAACTAGACGCCGAACTGCGCGTCGTCGAAGCGGCCTTTCAGGACGCCATGCTGCGCATCCCCAATATTCCAGAGCCGGACGTGCCGGTGGCGCCCGACGAGAGCGGAAATCAGGTGGTCAAGGTGTGGGGTGAGAAACCGGTCTTTGATTTTACACCGCTGCCGCACTGGGAGCTTGGCCCCAGGCTGGGCATCATCGACTTCGAGCGCGGGGTCAAATTGTCTGGCACGCGGTTCTATCTGCTCAAGGGCGCGGGCGCACGACTGCAGCGCGCGCTGATCGACTGGTTCACCGATGTCCACGTCAACGAGCATGGTTATGAGGAAATCTATCCGCCTTTCATGGTGCGCTCCGAAGTCATGGTTGGCACGGGCAACCTGCCCAAATTTGGCGATGTGCTCTATCGTGACGCCGAGGAAGATTTCTGGTTCATCCCCACCGCCGAAGTGCCGGTGACGAATATCTTCCGCGACGAAATTATCGAGCCAGGGCAATTGCCGATCTACTATGTCGCCAACACACCCTGTTTCCGTCGCGAAAAGGTTTCCGCCGGCAAGGATGTGCGCGGCATCAAGCGCGTCCATCAATTCCAGAAGGTGGAGATGGTCAAATTCGTGGAGCCTGGCGCCGGGCGCGCCGAGCTGGAGTCCCTGACCCGCAACGCCGAAGAATTGTGTGAGCGGTTAGGGTTGCCTTATCGTCGCGTCGCCATTGCGACAGGCGATCTTTCTTTTGTGGCGGCCATCAAGTACGACATCGAAGTGTGGGCGGCAGGCTCCGAAGAGTGGCTGGAATGCAGTTCCTGCTCCTTTTTCCGCGACTTCCAGGCGCGGCGGGCGAATATTCGCTATCGCAAGGCAGAAGGCGAGAAACCGGAATTTGTGCACACGCTGAATGGCTCTGGTCTGGCCTTGCCGCGCATCATCATCGCCATT
>DGFH01000381.1 GCA_002391565.1 Anaerolineales bacterium UBA3905 | reverse complement strand
AACGCCACCATCAGGTGCGCTGGCGCGGGTCACCACGACCTTTGCCATTCACCAAAACGGTAGCCGTCCGAGGCATCGCGCCAGCGTCACCTGCAAGGCGTGTTAGGCTTTTCTTCTCCGAGTAACCTCATCATACAACTCGTATGCCAGTGTCCAATATCTCTTTCACCAGTGGGTTACTTGGCGTGAAATCTCGTGGATTGAAGGGCCAGACCTCCAAATCTGTGCTGACTGCAATCGTGATCTTGCGAATCTTGTTCTTATCTATGAAACGAATGCCCTCGAACTCATGAGAAACTAAAGCTAGATCAATGTCACTCCATTGATCTGCCTTGCCGCTGGCATAACTACCAAACAAGATTGCATCCTGAATTTGAAATCCATGCTCTTTGAGTGAAGTCAGATATTGCGAAATTACTCGTCGAATGTGATTTGGGATGTCAGCCATAAGACAAAATCCTTGATTTTGGTGAAATAACCCTCCGCAAATTCTCTGGTGCAGAGCTTGTAAAACTCGCTGCGGTATTCGGGGTATCTCACTTCCAGGTTAAAATCGTTGACTTGATCCAAAAAGAGCTTTTGGTCTTCTGTGAGAGGTAAATCAGATGCTTCCGCCAATTTGAGCAGGTTGTGTGTTTTCGGCGGTATCTTGCTATCATTTTTGTACACAAAGAAGGCTTTGAGCGTTTTCTCTGTCACTAAATGACCGATAAACAAGCACCAATCATACCTTTCTGACAAGAAAAGCAGCTCGGCAGCTCCTAAATCGTTAGTTGCTGAATCAAGCCAATAATTCACATGCTCTTGAATGTTCATGCTATCAATTATAGCAGAACGATAGCTGCATCTGACGGATTACTTTGCATCAACCGCCTCTCCCTCATCGCAAATTGGCGCGCTTGTCCTAACTTGTCATTATCGAGCGAATGACTAATGAATTCTCCCAAGAAAGAAAATATCATGCAGAACGCGTAATATGATCAGCCAAACGACCAATTGATCAGCGAATCGGTAAAATATGCACAACCGTTAGCTGGAGCATGTCATTTTAGCCCGCCGGTCTGAGGTCACACATAGCCGCGCTCACCCGCCTGCGCCTTGAAGCACTCGACCAGACCCGTGTCCAGTAGTTTTCTAGCTGTCGAAGGGAATCTCAACATAGCTGCCAGAGGGCATGGCATCGATTACCTGTTGAATCATTTCTGCGCGTTGACCAGTGCGACGCACGCTTCTTGCCCAAACTTCGGGACGCACCCTATCACTCAATTCGAGTGGGACTTGCTGCATGTCTCTGACGATGAAGCAGCATAGCCTGACGACTGATCTCCTCGCCGCTCAACTCAGCGAAAAGCGTCTGCCGCCATGTAGTATAATCGAATCGATCCCGCTGAATCAGGGCAACAAAGCGCTCAGCCTCCACCAATCCCAGGTGTCGCGACAGTAGCTCAAAACCCGTAATCTTCAGTTCTGTATCTGCTGTGGTGAGCGTCATACTCATCATTCCTGTTCAATCGCAAAGTCAACTGGATTCATGATCTGAATTGATGAAACCCTATTTGCTTTTCTCAGTACACCTTTATCGACTGTCAAGAAGTAGTCACACTGCATCACAACTGCACACGCAAGATGCAGAGCATCCAACGGTCTGAATCCTACTGCAACAAATTCCTTCATCGTTACCAAAATTTCGGGTGTTTCTGCTGTCGAGATGGCCGCCAGCGATTCCCATTGCTGAATCTCGTTCCGGCGCTCCTCAAGCGGGTTGGCAGCATTCTCATAATCCAGGATATAAGACCAGCCAAGCATATACTGTCCAGTGCGAATCGCAGCCTGAATGTGCAACTTTGCTTCGGTTTCAAGCCGAACGGTTAACGAGCTTTGATCGTCGAATGGCCGATTGAAGCAGCAATTATCCAGGTACAAACGCATGGTTTCTCGTTCATTCCTCACCATTGGCTTGATTTGACCATTTTACTCCGCCGTCAATGCTCCTATAGTATACCACAAAAAAATACAGCCTCAGCATAGCATAGACGAATGTTCGCTACCCGCCCTTCGCCACCCGTTCCAGCGTGCCTGCGACTCACCAGCGCGCCAGCTGAGTTACAAACGTTGCCGATCTCTAGGTTAGCTGTTCATTCTTTCCGGAGTGCCCCATGCCTGAGACCGGCACCGATAATGATGCAAATGGCGAGCTGGCGTCGCCCCTGGCCATTTGCAAAACAGGAAAACGCCAAGTGGCATCATTGCAGATCATCTTCTTGCACCGCCAGCGCGACTTGTCGCGCAGCAGATGCGCCCCCAAAATACGTCACCCTGCCGTCTGGCGTAGCCGGCAGGGTGACAGAAGAGCGACTATGAGGCGTTGTCAGAAATTCAGTGGCGCTTCAGCCATGCCTACTCGGTCGGTTCGCCGGCGGCTTCCCAGGCGCCATAGCCGGGCGGGAAAGCGCGCACATTGTCCAGCCCCATGATGTGGAGGGCAGCGTTGCTGATGGCGGCGCGATGACCGGACGCACAATAGGTGATCACCGGCTGGTCGGTCGGGATGCTCGCCAGGTTTTGCGCCAGCGTGCGCAGCGGGATGTTGGGCGCGCCCGCAATGTGACCCTGGTCGAACTCGCTGACCTCACGCACGTCGAGCGGCAGGGCGCCAGCTTCGATCGCTTCCGCCATCTTCTCCACCGTGCCCACGGCAAAGTAGCCTTCCGGGATGTTGACCAGGAACTCGTCCACGGCGGCCAGCATCTCAGGGTTGACATCCTTGGGCGTCACGGTTGCGGCTTCCACAGCCTCGGTCGAGACTTCCTCACCCGCCTCACTCCAGCCCTTCCAGCCGGGCGGGAAGGACTTGACGTTGTCATAGCCGAGCAGACCGAGCGCCGTCAAGGCTGTGCCTGCGCGCAGACCAGAGGCGCAATAGACGAAAACCGGCCGGTCAGCAGGAATCTTGTCCAGATTCTGGGTCAGGGTGCGCAGCGGGATGTTGATGGCGCCGGGGATGTGACCTTCGGCGTATTCGTTCGCTTCGCGCACGTCGATCAACAGCGGGTTGGTGTTATCGATGGCGTCTTTGAAGGCGTCGATCTTGCCGACAGCCAGGTAGCCTTCGGGCAGAGCGCTCAGCCAGGCATCGACTGCGCTCACGATCTCAAAGTCGGAGGTGACGGCGGCGGCGACTTCGGCAGGCACCTCGCCTGTTTCACCCTGTGCAGCTTCCCAGGCGCCATAACCTGGCGGGAAAGAACGCACATTGTCATAGCCCAGCGTGTGCAAAATGCCATTCGCCAATGCTGAGCGGAAACCTGAAGCGCAATAGGTGACAACCGGCTTGTCCTGCGGAATCTGGTCGAGATTGGCAACCAGGGTGCGCAGCGGAATGTTGATGGCGCCAGGGATAGCGCCCTCAGCGTACTCATTCGGTTCGCGCACGTCAATCACCACAGCGCCGGCGTCGATCGCTTCCTGCAGCTTCTCGACGGTGCCCAGGCTGTAATAGCCATCGGGGATGGCGGCAAGGAAGGCGTCTACGGCGGCGAGCAGTTCCGGCGCAACCTCTTTCGGGGTAAAGCTGCCCGCAGCAGTGGCTTCGGTGGAGACTGCCTCATTGGCGCCGCTCCAGGCTTTCCAGCCGCCGGAGAAGGCGCGCACATTGTCATAACCCAACTCGCGCAGCGCAGCCGTCGCCATGCCGGCGCGATGTCCAGAGGCGCAGTAGACGAGCACGGGCTGATCGGTGGGCACCTTGTCCAGGTTCTGCGCCAGCGTGCGAATGGGGATATTCACGGCGCCGGGAATGTGCCCCTCGGCGTATTCATTTGGCTCACGCACATCAATGAGATACGCGCCGGCTTCAATCGCAGCCTTGACATCGTCGAGTTTGCCAACGTTCATCCAACCATCTGGAATGTTGGCGGCAAAGTCGCCGACGACAGCGGTCAGATCGAACGACGCAGCGGGCGCTTCTTTCGCCGGCGCCTCCGCAACCGGCGCTTCGGTGGGAACCGGGGTGTCGGTTGGCGGGACCGGGGTCGGTGTATCCGCCGCTAACACAGCCGGGGCGGGCGTCGCCGTCGGCGCCGGGTTGCCGCCGCCACAGGCGCCCAATACCAGCGCCAGGACGACAAAAATACTGAGAATAGACATTGTTCGTTTGGACATAAACCTCACTCCTACCTCAAATGGAAGTCGAATATTGAAGCCGCAGTTTCGAAGAAGATGATTGGGAGATTGAGAGATTAGGAGAGCGAAGATTGAACCACCCTTGTCTCCCTTTCCCCTTGTCTCCCCTGCTCTGCGCTGCGGATATTGCCAGAATTGAATCAATCACCCGTTGCTTGCTGATGCTCGATCTCCTCCACCCACTTGGGATGCTCGATCTCGGCATCTTCTTTGGAGACGTAGCCGGTCGTCATGCTGGAGAGCGCCTTGTAGACAAAGGTGAAGTAGAGATGACCGGCCAGCAGCACTGTCAACGCCAACATCGACAGGTCGTGGATAGTGGCGGCCAGCGCCAGACCATTGGCGCCCAGGTTGCCCTTGGCGTACCACATAAAGATGCCCGACATGACTACGGTGGCCGACGTGATCACGACGCCAGCGTGGTGCAGCTTTTGCCCGGCGTTAAGTCGTCCCTGCGGCGGCATACCTACGGCATGACCCAGGAAGTAGCGTCCGGCGTGCTTGAACCACTCAATATCGTCCTTGTCATAGGTGAAGGACTCGACCAGCAGTTCCTTTGCTCCGCGACGATCCACAATCAGATAGAGGATCGGCACGGAAATGAAGAGGATGGCGCCGATGCGATGGATCAGCCCTGACGTGCCATCGCGCGCCCACAGCGTCAGCGGCTGCCACAGAATCATCAGTCCGGTGAAGAGCAACATCAGAAACGATGTCGCCAGCACGGCGTGGACGATGCGCTGACCGACGCGATAGCGCAGTAGTTTTTCCTCACCATGATGCTCTTGAACGCGACTTGCGGTTGTCATTGCGTCACCTCACTCCTGACTTTCCTGCTTCTGCGCTTCTGCCTGCTGTGCGTGCAGCGCCTTCAACTCCTGCATGTGGTTGCGCCGCGCAATGGTCGCCGCCACCCCTGTCACGACAACACTCAATGCAGTCAGCCCCAATGCTGCTGGTTGTACAACTTTCTGCCAGGTGTTCACCAGCAGCGGCACATCCGGGTTGGCGGGCAGGTCGAGCACTTCTGGATCATCCGGCAACACCATGATCACGCCCAGGCCGCCAGCCTCGGTTTCGCCGTAAATGCGCGCCTTGGGATAGCGCGCCTTGATCGCTTCGACGCGACGCCGCGCCTCCGCCAGGATTTCCTGGCGATCACCGTAACGCAGGGCGTCACTGGGGCAGGTGCGCACACACCACGGCTCGCCGCCAGCCTTGGTGACGCTGGCGCAGGCGTCGCACTTACTGGAGCGGCCATCCACGATCTGGGGCACATCGAAGGGGCAGGCGTCGGTGCAGTATGCACAGCCGATGCAGACCTCGCGATTGAGGCGAGTCATACCAGCCTCTTTGTAGAGGGCGCCGGTTGGGCAGACCTTCACACAGGCGGCATCGGTGCAGTGATAGCAGCGATGATTCTTGAAGCCGCCGGCCAGGTTAGGGAATTCTCCGCGCGTCTGTTCGATCAGATGGATGTATTGCGTCCCTGTCGGTAACTCGTTGCCAGTCATACACGCCGCCGCGCACGCCTGACAGCCGATGCAGCGTGAAATATCCAGTAAAAAGGCATTGGTTGCCATCTTATGCCTCCTTCACAATGCGGACGAAGTTGATGCGCATGCCTGCCCCGCCGCTGATGGGGTCGAGTACGTAGCGTGAGATCAATGCAGCGTCGCTGGCGCCGCGCCCGTTGGCAAGCGATAACTGCGGCGCGTTGCGACCAAAGCCATGCGACATGAAGACTGCGTCGGGGCGAATACGCTGCGTCGCTTTCACCTTGATCGGGCCGCTGCGCACGCCATCCTGATTTTCAACATAGACCAGATCGCCATCCTTAATCCCCATCGCCGCCGCCACACCCGCATTGAGCCAGAGATCGTTCTCGGCGTTCAGTTGGTGCAGCACTGGCGTGTTCTGCGTCTTGGCGAAGGTGTGCACCGGATGGCGGCCATAGAGCAGACGGAAGTAGCCTTGTGGCGGCTCTTCAGTTGGCGTGTAAGCCGGCAACGGATCCTGGCCTGCCAGCGCCAACTCTTCGGAATAAAGCTCGATCTTCCCAGACTTGGTGTGGAAGGGCGAGGCGCTCTTAAAGTCAGCCAGATACGGCTTGCCTTTCTGGACGATGATCCCGCCCTCAGAGCGCAACTTTTCGATGGTGTAGCCGATCGTTTGCAGGCGCGTCTCGACGAACTCCTCCGCCGTCTCCCACTTGAAGTACTTCTCCAGCCCGACGCGCATCCCCAGTTCGCGCACCATCCACCATGCCGGTTTGGTGTCGGCGTAGGGTTCAACGGCCTGGTCGCGCAGAGCGATGTAGGGCGTCTTATGCGCCACCGTCCACAAATCGTCGAAGCGCTCCAGGATGGTGGCTTCGGGCAGCACCACGTCCGCCCAGGCGACATGCTCCATCGGCAACACATCGATCACGACGACCAGATCGAGCTTTTTCAGCGCCTCGATCGTGCGGGCTGGATTGGGGATCGTGTTCAGCAGGTTGGTGCCGTACACAATCAGCGCCTTGATCGGGTACGGTTCGCCCGTGATCATTGGCTCGATCAATTCCTGCATGGCGGTGGCGCCGCGCAAAAATTTAGTGCGGGCGCCATCGGCGCGCGCCTTGCCCGACGGTCCAACCGGCAGATCGGCGCTCTCGGCGCCGGGTTCAGCGGAACAGCCGCCGGCGCTGCCGGCTACAGCAAAGGGTGGATGCGGATAGGCTTCGATGTAGGGCGACTTGTTGAAATAAAAGCCGCCTTCTCGTCCATAGGCGCCCAGCAACGCGTTGATGATGTAAACTGCACGCATCCGCTGCGTGTCGTTGCCATACCATGTGACGTGCCGCCCGGGCATGATGACCGATTGCGGCAGGTTGTCGGCCATCACGCGCGCCGTCGTGCGGATCAGCTCGGCGTCCAGCTCGGTGATGGCGGCGGCCCACTCCGGCGTCATCGTCGCAACGTGCGCCGCCAGTTCATCAAAGCCCTGCCCCCACTGCGCGATGTACTCGGCGTCGTAGCGCTGTTCGGTGATCAGCACATTGATCCACGCCAGCAGCAGCGCTGTATCCGTGCCCGGCTTGATCGGTAGCCAGTAATCCGCTTTGGCAGCCACACTGGAGAAGCGCGGATCGACGACAATGACTTTGGCGCCGCGCCCCCACGCACCGGCGAAATCCTGCATCACGGTGTTGCGCGAGTCCTCGCCGATGTGACTGCCGATCAGCGTGAGGCAACGCACCCCCTCCCAATCGACCGGTTCATGCCCGCCGACAGTGAAACCAAAGGTCAGGGTCGAGGCTTCCTCGCGCGGGCTGGTGCAGAGCGTCGAAGATGGCTTGGCGGCATTGGGCGTGCCCCACGCCTGGGCGAAGTAATCGGCAAACCAGAACTCACCAGATGTATGACCAAAGACTGCCACTGACTCGGGGCCATATTGCTCCTTGATCGCTAACAGCTTTTCGGCGGTGTGGTCAAGCGCCTCTTCCCAGGTCACTTCCTGGAATTTGCCTTCGCCGCGTTCGCCGGTGCGCAGCATCGGCGAACGCAAGCGGTCGGGGTCGTACATGAAGGAGACGCCACCCTGCCCGCGTGCGCAGAGCATCCCGCGACTCTTAGGGTCGGCCGGGTTGCCGTCGATCTTGAAGACGCGGCCATTGACGCTCTGGGCAATAATGCCGCAGCGCCAGGGACACATGTCACACACGCTATAGGTGCTTTTGATCTGCCCCCGATAGTACCAGGGTGGAGTTGCTTCCTGTCTCTTATACACATCT
>DGFH01000130.1:6249-8093 GCA_002391565.1 Anaerolineales bacterium UBA3905 | reverse complement strand
GGCAACGTGGCCTGATAATCAAATCAGAAGGACGGTACATGTTGCCCGGCCACAGTTCCATCCCCTTTGCCGACGAACCGGCGTTGCAGCCGATCATCTGCGATATCGAGAACATGCAATTGCCCGATAGCATGGCGCGCGGCTTCGAGAAGGCGCGTTCACTGGCAAAGACGGCCATGTTGCAGCGTTCCCAGGATTTTGCGGCCTCGGCGCGCAGTTACCTGATGGCCTGTCGTCTGCAGTGGGAGGCCGTCGAAGCGGGGGAGCCGGGCGCCACCCTTGAGGACCTGCGCTGGTACATGGCCTCTTACGCCTCGGTGCGCGCCGGCGAACTATCGCAGATTCACCGCGACTACGCTCACTCGCGCCCCTATTATCTGGCCTTCTTCTTCCTGGTGCAGGAGGACGATCCGTTGTGGAGCCGGATGCGCGGGCTGATCAACCCGATGCTTTCCTACTACTGGGTCAACGCCTGGCGTGAACTGGGGCTGAATGCAGGCAACCCCTCACTCAACGCCACCACGCCCGCCGAGATTGCGGTGCGCGCCGCCACCCACGAGACGCCCGAACTGTGCAGCCTGTGGTATTCGATGAGCAATGCACTGGCAGAGGTCAATCCGGGGTTGGTGCGCCGCGTTGCCAGCCAGATTCGCCTCAACCGTGGGGATTCACCGACTTACGCTCAGGTTGCTGATACGCTTGAACAGATGTTGATCCAATGATGGAAAGTCTGCGCACGCTCGAACGTCGACGGCTCTTGATGGTTGGCGACGGCCGTTTTCTGACAGTGGAAAATCACACCGTCGCCTTCCCTGATGGCCGCGTCGTCGAAGACTGGGGCTGGATCATTACGCCGGACTTTGTCAACGTGGTTGCCGTCACGGAAGAGGGGCGGTTTCTCTGCTTTCGTCAGCCCAAATACGCGGTGGCGGGGTTGAGTCTGGCGGTCACAGGGGGCTACATTGAACCGGGCGAGGAGCCGCTGGCAGCGGCGCAGCGCGAACTGTTGGAAGAAACGGGCTACGTTGCGACCACCTGGCGCTCGCTTGGCAGCTACGCTGTCGACGGCAATCGTGGCGCCGGTGTAGCATACTTTTTCCTGGCGACCGGCGCGCGCTGGCGCCAGCCAATCGACGCCGACGACCTGGAAACCCAGGATTTTCTGCTGCTCGAACGCGCCGAGGTGGAAGCAGCGCTGCTGGCCGGGGAATTCAAGGTGCTGCCATGGGCGGCTTGCGTCGCGCTGGCCTTGCTGATGCTCGACCGTGACGCCCGGCGCTAATCCCCGTCGCCTTCGTCGATGCCGCCTGCTGGCATCTCGATATGCACGACGGCGCCTTGCTCGTCGATCACGATCTTGAAGCCCAACATCCCCAGCCATTGACGCGCATCTTCAGGAATCGGCTGCCCTACTGCTTCTTCCATGCGGTCGATGGTGGACTCGATCGCAGCTTTGGTGAAGAGATCATCGCGCCCCATCATCTCGAGCATGGCGCCAACGGCCAGGTCGCGGCTGCCCTCCACTTGCTGCCGCATGAAACGCAGCACTTGCCGGTCGACCGTTTCGGCGTCGATGTGGCGCTTGAAGTCATCCTCGTAGACGACGTAACAGGCGCGCTCACCGACCCAGGTCACCTCGGCGACCCGTCCCTGCTGATCAAATACCAGGCCGGCGAACATTGCAGCACCCGCCATGTGAAACCCTTTCCAATACTTCCGGCGAGCCTGGTGCGCAGATGCACGCTCCGCGCACCAGGCAACATACTGACCGCTAGGTTAACTGTTTATCTTCCCGGAAGTTCCAAAGCTTCCGGGAAGATTGCGAGCAATATCACGTGACAACC
>DGFH01000130.1:0-6082 GCA_002391565.1 Anaerolineales bacterium UBA3905 | reverse complement strand
TGACAACCTAGAAATCGATAGTTTACAGCTTGAGTTTTTCTGCCAGGAATGCCTGGCTGCGGCGAATGCTTGTGAGCGGTTCAACCGGCAGATCGTGCTCCACGATCAGCCACTCCGCCTGCGCCGCCTCTACGGCGGGCAAGATCGCATCCCAATCCAGCCGACCACTGCCGACATCGGCCATGTTGCGTTCGGCCGGATTGTCGCTCACGTCTTTGGCGTGGACGCGCGGCACACGGCCACTGTAGTGCTGCAACATTGCCACCGGGTCTTGTCCCCCATGCGCAATCCAGGCCAGGTCTGGTTCGAAACCGACATTTTCCGGCCTGGCGGCGTCCAGGAGCCATTGGATAGCCGGCTTACCCTCGAACAATGCCATCTCGAAGTCATGATTGTGATAGAGCAGTCGCATGTTCGCCATGCGCACCCGCCGCCCCAGGCGATCCAATCGTTGTCCTAATGCGGTCCACCCGGCGGCTGTTGTCGGCCGATCGGTCTCCGGCAGCCAGGGTACGATCAAGGTGTCGTTGCCGATAGTTTTGTGGAAGCGCACAACGCCGGGCAGATCAGCCTCCATCGCCTGGAGTTGGACATGAGCGGAGACGGCTTGCAGGCCATGCTTGTCGAGCAAGGTGCGCAGGCTGTCGGCGCTCTGCCCCAGGTTGCCGGCCAGTTCGACGCCTGTATAGCCGGCCTCGGCAACTGCCGCCAGCAACTCATCGGCGTTCAAAGTCAGGCTGCGCAAGGTGTAGAGCTGCACGGCCAGGGGCAACCGAAGCGTAGGTGCATCTTGCTTGTTAGAAGATTTCGATTTTGCCATGCTGTTTATTCCTTACTTGATTTGGTGGATTTGTTTCGTTCCATTGTACCATCGAATATACAACAACGGAGAAGAACACGCATCATGACAGATCAAGGGATCATTTCCGGTTTCCAGGAACGTCGCCAACTCGAAGACGCAGTCAGCGCTCTGGCGCAGACCACGACGGAGGCCGAGTTGGTCAACGCCACGCGCCAACTCGTCAATCGCTTCCCGGCGGAGCGATTGGCGGCGGCAATCCTGCGGCGCCTGGGGGACCCGAACAGCCAGTTGCGCGGTGGGCTGGGACATCTAGCGGCGCTGTTGCCGCCAGAGGTGATCGTCCCGCTGTTGCGCGACCTGGCCGGCAATCGCCAGAAATCCCCCATCGAACGCATGACGGCGGTGCTCATCCTTGAACGCTATCTGGGCGAGACGGTGCCTCAAGCCTTGACCGGCGACCTGGCCGGCAATGACGACATCGCCATGCAGAGTCTGCTGGAAGCAGTCGAAGAGGGGCGCAGAAATCGTCACGTCTTTCTGGAATATGTCACGCAGATGCAGGAACACGGCATCGACGTCGCCTTCATGGTGATGGGGTTGATGAACCAGCTGACGCCAGACGATCAGGTGGAACTGTTGCGTCTGATTGCTCAGGACAGGCGCCTGCAAGTCGCGCGTAGTGCGTTGGAGCGCCTGATCGCGCTGGCGGCTCACCATGATCAGGCATTGGCTGCTCTGCACGCGCTTTCCTTTACGTTGGCGCCGGCATTGGTCGAACCGGCGCAGCGCGCCCTGCGCAAGTTGCAATTCACCGGACGACGATACACGCCGCCTGCGACCGATGGCTGGCGCGCGCTGTTGGGGCCAACCGACACCGGCGGCTACTTCATACTCTGGCTGGTCAAGACGCCGACCCTTCCTGCTGCCGTCGATGGTGTGCTGATCGGCTTCACGCTCTCGCTCCAACAAGGCGTTATCGAGTGCTCCGGTGTGAACAGCATGGAGGCTAGTCAACTCCCGCCGGCGCGTCGCGTCGGCGACCTGGTCGTGGTCGGCGAGGGAACGGAGCCGCGTATCACGATGCTCGAAACGCCGTTGGACATCGGGCGGTGGCTGGTGCAACAGGCGTTGGCGGCGCACTGGCGACGCACGGAAGCGCCCGATCTGCCCGGCGAATATAAGCTCTACAACGACTTGATCTGGCAGTTTGCGTCGCCATACCTGCCCGACGAACTCAGTTATATCTTTGCCGAGATGACCATCACGGGATTGGAGCAGCCAGACCTGCCTGGCCTCCAGGAGGCCGTCGATGGGTTGGTGCGACATCCGCTCATGCGCACCTGGGTGGAGTGGGCGACCAATGTCTGGACGATGCTCGACGCCCTCCCTGTCGCCGCGCCTGAGGCGCAGATTCAGGCGTTGATTGCGTTCATCCTGCGCGAGTTCGACGCGCTGCCGCAGCGAGCACAGATCTTGGACAACATGACCGTCGCCTTGCGCACCCAGGCGTTGTGGTTTGCCATTCATGGCGAGACGGACAATGCCGGGCGCGCCCTGTTGCTGGCGCGCTGGATGCGCACTTTGCCCATGCGGCAGAACCCCCTTCTGATCGGCCTATTGCACATGGGCTATATGTTGCGGCCTCAACAACGCACTCCGTGAGCGCCTCCTGCATCGCAACTTCTCCCGGTGCATTGCGTAATGTGTGATGTTGACTCATGCCGATTCAGAAAGGATTCGACTCGTGACAAATACATCGGGGCCAGTGGTTGTCAAACAAGGACCTGGCTGTCTGATTCAGATTCTGTGGTTTGCCTTCATAGGTTGGTGGTTGGGCAGTTTTGCCGTCTCCGCCGCTTACCTCATGTTCCTGTTCATCGTGACGATTCCAATCGGAATCGCCATCCTGAACAACATCCCGCTCATCATGGCGCTGCGCCAGCCGGATCGCCTGATCACGCCCTATGGCGAAGTGGGGGTGCGCCAGCATAACTTCCTGGTGCGGGCGTTGTGGTTCATCTTTGTTGGCTGGTGGCTGGCGGCGATTGCGTTGTCCGTCGGCTACTTCCTCTGCATGACGATCATTGGGCTGCCGATTGGTTTCGTGATCTTCGACATGGTGCCGGGGCTGTTGACGCTGCGGCGCAGTTAGGCGGCGTACGTCATCTGTCACCCACCAATCATCAGCAATGGTCAATGCCGTCCAACGAAGCAACAGGCATCAAGGAGTAATAAGCCGGGACGCCCCAAACAGTGTCCCGGCAATATATCGGCCAGATGCGGGCAGTTTGCGATTATGCTCCAGGGCTAGTGGTTTTCGCTTTGGTCGCAGTCTTGGATTTGGCGCCTGGCGCTGGTTTTGCATCGCTGGCGCCGGACCTCTTTTTTGTCGCGGCAGCTTTTTTCGCAGCAGGCCTGGTCGTTTTCTCGGCAGCGGGTTGGGCGGTTTTGACGCCGCTTTTGCGCGTGGACTTGGGCCTGGCCTGTTTCTCCGTCAGCCAGGTCAATGCTTGCTCCAGGGTGACATCCCCCGGCGATACATCTTTGGGCAACGTGGCGTTGATTTTGTTCCAGCTCACATAAGGGCCATAGCGCCCCTCCAGCACCTGAACCGGGCCGCCTTCCGGGTGCTCGCCTACTTCCTTGATAACTGCCTTCGCCGTGCTGCGACGTCCGCCACCGTTGGTTTTCGCTGCCAGCAGTTCCAGCGCGCGGTCGAGATCGATCTCCAGCACATTGTCCTGCGCACGTAGATTGGCGTAGACGCCGTCATGAACGACAAAGGGGCCAAAGCGCCCGACGCCTGCCTGCACTGGCTTGCCTGTCTCTGGATGTTCGCCTAATGTACGCGGCAGACTGAGCAACGCCATTGCCGTTTCCATCGTCAGATCGTCTGGCGTCATGCCTTTGAGCAGGCTGGCGCGCCTGGGTTTGGTCTTGCTGTTTGGGTCGTCCTCGCCAAGCTGCACGTATGGGCCGTATGGCCCGACCTTGAGCAGCACCGGCAGTTCGCTCTCCGGGTCGTTGCCAATAACCTGCGGCCCTTCCACCTTCTTGTTGAAAAGCGCTTCCGCTACTTCGTCAGTCAAGTCGGCGGGCGGCAAGGTCGGCGGCAAATTGGCGGTGCGTCGTTCGCCGTTTTCCTCGCGCGTTAGATACGGCCCGTACTGGCCGATGCGCACCTCGGCATGGAGATTGCCCAGTTCCACCGTGCTTGCCAGCCGCGGGTCGATGGCAGCTTCACGGCTCTTCACCTGGTTTTCCAGACCGTCTTCGCCTAAATAGAACTCGCGCAAATAACTCAGGTAGTTGGCCGCACCGGTGGCGATATCATCAAGTCGTTGCTCCATGTTGGCAGTGAACTTGAGATCAACCAGCTCGTCGAAGTGTTTTTCCAGCAATTCAGTGACGGCAAAAGCGGTGAAGGTTGGCACCAGCTCTTTGCGTTGCTTGAAGACATAGCCGCGCTGCTGGATCGTGTCGATAATTGTGGCGTAGGTGCTGGGGCGACCGATGCCTTCCGCCTCCAGCGCCTTGACCAGTGTCGCTTCGGTGTAGCGCGCTGGCGGCTGCGTCTCATGCCCGACGACCTCCAGATCACGGCAGTCGACTTGCTCGCCGACAACCAGTGCAGGCAACGGTTGTTCCTGGCTCTCCAGCGCCGCCTCAGGATCGTCCGAACCTTCGACGTAGGCGCGGAAGAAGCCGGGGAAGATCACTGTGCGCCCGCTGGCGCGGAAGACGGCGTCCGCCACCTCGATCATCACGGTGCGCAGCTTCAGCCGGGCGTTCGCCATCTGTGACGCCACCGTGCGCTTCCAGATCAGATCATAGAGCGACTTCTCGCGGCCTTCGAGCGGCAAACTATCGGCGGGCATCATCTGGTCGCCGGCGGGGCGGATAGCTTCGTGCGCTTCCTGTGCGTTGGCGGTCCTGGTCTGGTAGCGGCGTGGTGAGGGGCTGAGGTACTCCTCGCCATACATCTCGCGGATGCGTCGCCGCGCCGCATTGATCGCTTCCTCGCTCAGATTGACCGAGTCGGTGCGCATGTAGGTGATATAGCCGTTCTCGTAGAGATTTTGCGCCAGGCGCATCGTCTCGCGTGCGCTGAGACCCAGCTTGCGGTTGGCTTCCTGCTGCAAGGTGCTGGTGGTAAACGGCGCATAGGGTGCGCGCGTGGCGTCTTTCTCCTCGACCTCGGCGATGACCCACTGGCCGGTGAGCAGGCGCTGGCGCAGCGTCTCGGCCTCCTGCTGATTGAGGAGCAGAACATCTTTGCCTGCTGCGATCTGGCCGGTCTGCTCGTCGAAGTCGCGTCCGGTGGCGACGCGTTTGCCGCCGACTGCCACCAAGGTCGCCTCGAAGCGGTGGTTTGGCTGGTCGGGGCGTTTGTTGAGGAATGCGCGCAAGTCCCAATATTGACCGGCGACGAAGGCGCGGCGTTCCCGTTCGCGCAACACCAGCAGGCGCACTGCCACGCTCTGCACGCGTCCCGCCGAAAGCTTAGGAGCAATTTTGCGCCATAAGAGGGGTGACACCGTATAGCCAACCAGCCGGTCGAGGATGCGCCGCGTCTCTTGTGCGTGCACCAGGTCAAGATCGATGTCGCGCGTTTCACGTAGCGCCTGCTCGATAGCCTCGCGCGTAATCTCATGAAAGACCATGCGGCGCACCGGTTGCTTGGGCTTGAGCACCTCCTGCAGATGCCAGCCGATGCTCTCGCCCTCGCGGTCTTCGTCTGTCGCCAGGATCAGCTCGTCGGCCTCCTTGAGCGCAGCTTTCAGTTCAGTGATCAATTTGCGCTTTTTATCAGGGATCACGTAGAGAGGGTCAAAGTCATGTTCGACATCGACGCCCAGCCGCGACCATGGCTCGCTCTTGAACTTCTCCGGGATTTCAGCGGCGGAGGCGGGCAGGTCGCGCACATGCCCCATGCTCGCTTTGACCTGATAATCGCGCGGCAGAAATTTGCTGATGGTTTTCGCTTTGGTGGGCGATTCAACAATGACGAGTTTTTTGCTCATTTCTTTTCACCACTGCGGACTACAAAATCCGCCCTGAATTAAAAACAGGGGCGAGGGGCGAGTTGTGAAACGCCGTCACCTGTTTTCGTTGTTCGTTGCGCCCTGTAGGGCGTGACATCACACTGCGCAATGGTCGCTGGCGGGTTCCCTCCCTGGTGCATGCCTGGCAGCCTGGATAACAACAAATCGGCGGCAACGCCGCCGATTTCCCAAACGGCGCAAGTGTAGCACAGCGTTCCCACAAACAAAAATCCGC